>CBHWEI010000192.1:0-7905 GCA_966112835.1 uncultured Acidimicrobiaceae bacterium | reverse complement strand
CGGGCGACGACGTGCTGGCGCACCGTGTGCGTGCTCTCGCGGCGGTCGGGTGAGCGCTGCATGCCGCCGTGCTCGGCGACCGAACGCAGGCGGTTGATGACCCGCCAGACGGTGAGGTACGGCGCCAGCCAGAAGAACGGGTACAGCCACCAGTGGCCGCCGGCGATCGCCGCGCCCAGCAGCACGGCCTGCACGGCCATGATCCTCCAGAACGTGCGCCGCACCCGTTGGTCCTTCGAGCGGGCGTTCAGCAGCAGTCCGCGCATCAGCTTCACGCCGGTGCGCCCGGTGGCGTCGCGAACGAGCTTGCGCCGGAAGCTGGCCGCCCCGACGGGGTAGCCGATGTAGAGCGGGATGTCGGGCTCGTCGGGCCCGAACTCGTCGCGGTGGTGCGCCATGTGCACCCGCCGGTACGCGTCGGTGGACGTGAACGACGGGTAGCCGAGCAGCCATCGGCCCACCAGGTCGTTGGCCTTCTTGTTGCTGAACAGCAGTCGGTGCGCAGCCTCGTGCATGAGCGACGCGAACTGGGCGAAGGCCCGGCCCATCAGCACGAACGTGGCCGGCCAGATCCACGGGCCCCACGCGACGGTGGCCCACACGACGGCGCCGGTCTGCACGTACAGCAGCACCACCGAGCCGGCGTTGCGCCACGACGGGATGCGTCGCAGGCGTTCGCGGAACGCGGGGGTGGGCCGGCCGTCGGGCCGGATTCGCGCCGTCTCGCGGCATTCGGGAAGTGACGCCGGCACCATGCCGGCCAGGCCTGCGACCATCGCTGCCACGATACGTCAGTGGGCCATGAGGTCTTCCTTCCACGATCGGAAACGATCGGCGGTGGCACCGCTGGGGCCCACGCCTTCGCCGCCGTCGGGACGCAGGCGGAACGTGTGCTGGACCGACAGGTCGTCGGCGTCGGCGGCCCAGTACCAGGCGTCGCCCACCGCGGGCCCCGCACGCCACAGCAGCCAGCGGCCGATGCGCCGCTTGTACTCGGCCTCGGGTGTGCCGTCCAGGTCGTCGCCCAGGTGCAGCAGCGCGGCCGGTGCCTCGATCCACGCCGTGGCCACGATGTTGCGGTCGCGGGTGGGCGTCGCGGGAAGGTCGGCGGTGGTGATGGGAGTGCGGTCGGCGGGCCGCTGGTCGTAGGGGAGTGGCTCACCAGCCACGGTCGACCCACTCGCGCAGGTGCGGGCGCTCGGCGCCGATGGTGGTGCTGACGCCGTGGCCCGGCATCACGATGGTGTGCGCGGGCAGGGTGAACAGCTTGTTGTCGATGGAGTCGATGATGGTGGGGAAGTCGCCGCCGGCGTACTTGGTGTTGCCGGGGCCGCCGGGGAACAGCGTGTCGCCGCTGAACAGCAGCGGCGCGCCCTCGACGAGGAAGCTCACCGAGCCGGGCGTGTGGCCGGGGTTGTGGATGGCGTGCAGCCGCAGCCGGCCCACCTCGATGACCTCGGCGTCGTCGATGAACACGTCGTAGCCGACGTCCTTCAACATGGGGGCGTCGCTGCTGTTCACCCCCACCTCGTAGCCGGCCTCACGGATCTGGGCGACGGCGCCGATGTGGTCGAAGTGGCCGTGGGTCTCGAGCACGCGCCGCACTCCCAGGCGCTGGCACAGCTCGAGCAGGCGTTGGTGCTCGTTGGCGGCGTCGATGAGGACGGCTTCGCCGGTCTGACGGCAGCGAAGCACGAACACGTTGTTGGCGTACGAGCCCACGACCACGGCGTGGATCTCCAAGCGGCTGTCGGCCCAGTGCAGCGTCGTCATGTCGGCCACGCTACTGGTCCCGTACGGGGGCTACGTTCGGGTCGTGCACATCGATCGGGTCACGTGCTTCCGTCAGTTGCAGCCGTTCGCCGACGGCCCGTACGTGCTGTCGGGGGGTCGGGTCGACGTCGGGTTCGACAGCCTGGTGGTGCGGCTGCGCACCGACGACGGAGTGGACGGCTGGGGCGAGATGAGCCCGCTGGGAACGCTCTACGACCCCGCGTTCGCCGAGGGTGCGTTCGCCGCGGCACCGTTGCTGGGTGCGGCGCTGGTCGGCACCCCTGTCGCGGCTGCGGCCCGCACGCTCGACGCCGCGCTGAAGGGTCACCCCTACGCGAAGTCGGCGTTCGACATGGCGGCGTGGGATGCGCTCGGCCGTGCGTCCGGGCTGCCGTTGCACCAGTTGCTCGGCGGCGCCGACGGCGAGGGCACCACGCTCTACCGGTCCATCGGGCGGGCAGCGCCCGAGGTCATGGCGGCCGTGGCCGCGGACTACCGGCGGCGCGGCTATCGGCGGTTGCAGGTGAAGGTGGGTGGTGATCCGATGGACGACGTGGCCGGACTGCGCGCCGTCATGTCGGCCGTGCCCGACGCAGAGCTGTACTGCGACGCCAACGGTGGCTGGCAACTCGGCGATGCGCGGCGGTTCCTGGCCGCCACCGAGGGCCTGGACTACGTGTTCGAACAGCCGTGCGCGACGTTGCGTGAGTGCCTCCTGCTGCGGCCGTTCGCCGCACGTCCGATGGTGCTCGACGAGTCGATCGCGTCGGTCGTCGACGCGGTCGAGGCGGCGTCGGGAGGCGTCGACGGCATCACCATCAAGATCGCCCGCGTCGGTGGGGTCACCGCGGCTCGAACCATTCGCGACACCGCAGTCGCGCTGGGCATGCGCGTCACCGTGGAGGACACCGGCGGGGCCGACATCGACACTGCGGCGATGGCGCACCTGTCGATCACCACTCCGGCGGCGCATCGTGCGCACACCGTCGACTTCCACCACTGGGTGACCGTGTCCAACGGCACGGGAATCCCGCCCACCGACGACGGGCTGCTGCGTCCGCCTGCGGCGCCCGGGCTGGGCATCGAGGTCGACGTCGCCGCGCTCGGCCCGTCCGTGTTCGACGAAGGAGGATGACCGTGCCCGACAGCGATCCCACCCTGTGGAGTGCGTCCGCCCAGGCGAGCGCCATCGCCCGCCGCGAGCTGGGCAGCGAGGAGCTGCTCGACCTGTTCCTGGATCGCATCGAACGCGTCGACCCCGTCGTGAACGCAGTGTGCACGCTCGACGTGCACCGTGCCCGGCTGGCCTGCCGTGCCGCCGACGACGCGGTCGCGGCCGGTGAGTCGTGGGGGCCGCTGCACGGCCTGCCCATCACGGTGAAGGACGCCATCTGCACCGAGGGCATCCGGTCGACGGGTGGCGCCACCGAGTTGCGCGACTTCGTGCCGTCGTCCGACGCGCCCGCGGTGGCGTCGCTGAAGGGGGCGGGGGCGGTCGTGTTCGGGAAGACCAACCTGCCCGAGTGGTCGGGCGACTGGCAGAGCTTCAACGACATGTTCGGCACCACCAACAACCCGTGGGCGCTGGACCGCACGCCCGGCGGATCGTCCGGCGGCGCGGCGGCCGCGGTGGCGTGCGGCATGACGAGCTTCGAGTTGGGCACCGACATCGGCGGCTCGGTGCGTGTGCCCTCGGCGTTCTGTGGCGTGTTCGGGCACAAGCCCAGCTTCGGTGTCATCCCCACGCTCGGCTACCTCGATGCACCCGACGCGGTGCACACCGACCTGCGCGCCACCGAGAGCGACGTGAACACGTTCGGTCCCATCGCGCGCAGTGCCGACGACCTGCGCCTGTTGCTCGACGTGTTGGCCGGGCCCACGCCCGAGCGGTCTGCTGCGTGGCGGCTGGACCTTCCCGACCGCGGCGTCACCTCGTTGCGCGGGCTACGGGTGGCCGCCTGGATCGACGAGCCCGAGATGGAGATCGACGCGGTGATGGCGGCGGTGCTGCACCGCGCCGTCGACGCAGTGGAAGAGGCCGGCGCCACGGTGGACCGCCGGCTGCGCCCGGACATCGACGTGGGGGCCGAATGGCGCAACGGCGCGCGGCTCATCGGGGCCGCCGTGTCGCTGCACGGCGACGACCCGCGGCCGCTGTCGCACCGCGACTGGCTGCACGCACACCGTCGCCGGGCCGTCCTGCGATCGTCATGGAACGACCTGTTCCAGCAGGTCGACGTGGTGTTGTGCCCGGTCACGTTGGTGCCGGCGTTCACCCATCTGCAGGACGGTTACTGGACCGATCGGGTGGTCCGGGTGAACGGCGTGGAGCGCCGCTACCTCGAGCTCGAGAGCTGGCCGGCGATCGTCGGAGCGGCGTATCTGCCCAGCACGTCGACACCGGTGGGAGTGACCGACGAAGGCCTGCCCGTAGGGGTGCAGGTGGTGGCGCCGTACCTCCACGACCGACTGTCCATCCAGGTGTCCAGCCTGGTGGCAGAGGTATGTGCGGAAATGGGTGGTGGGTACCGCGTGTCGCCGGTCACTCGTCGGTAGTGTTACAATCCGATGTCGAACAGGAAAGACGGGTTCTTGTTCGACCGAAAGATCAGCGGGCTCGACAAAGGACACTGGAACTCATGCGAATCCCGCGAACTCTCGGCGCATACGGAATGGCGGCGGTCATCACCCTTCTCGGCGGCGGCTTCGTCCGCGCCTGTGCGTCCCCGGTCACGGCGACCAACGACGTCATGAAGGTGGCCAACAGCTGCACCACGATGGTGAACCAGCAGCGCACGTCTCGGGGCATCAAGGCCGTCGCCATCGACGCCCGGGTGCAGACCGCGGCGCAGAAGCAATCCACCTTCCAGGCGAAGGTCAAGAACATGCAGCACGACGGGATCTACCCGCCGAGCACCCCGTCGAAGGTCGATGCCGGCATGCGGATCACCAAAGAGGGCTACCGCTGGACCACGTGGGGCGAGAACGTCGCGGCCGGCCAGACCGACTGCAAGAGCGTCATGAGCGCCTGGATGAACAGCGCCGGCCACAAGGCCAACATCCTGAACCCGGCGTTCGTGCACATCGGCGTCGCCGCGGCCAAGGGCGGCAACGGCGTCATCTACTGGACGATGGACCTCGCCAAGGGCTGATCCAGCAGTCGGGCCTTCGGGCACGACACCTTGCGACCGGCGTCGCACTTCGGGCACCCCCAGTCCTGCGCGCCTGCTGCACGCCACATGGTCGTGCCGCAGGTGGGGCAGGTCTGCTGCCAGATCGCGCACTCGGTGCCGGCCAGGCGGTTCGAGTGCAGCGGGCAGCCGTGCCCGTTGCACACGGGGAACCGCTCATCGACCACGATCGCGTCCTCCGGGCATTTGCCGACGCAGACCATGCAGTCGTCGCAGGTGTAGGGGTCGATCTCGAACAGCCCGAGGAACTGGTCGGTCTTCGTCAACGCCTGCGTGTGGCAGGAGTAGTCGCACGCGCCGCAGCCGATGCAGCGGTCCTGGCGGACCATCAGGCTCATGGCGTGGCGACCACGGGGTTCTGGGGGTGGAAGCTGCGCAGCTCGCCCATGCAGCCGATGTGGACCCAGGGGGCCACGTCGACACGGGAGGCGGCGGTGGTGAGCACGTACTTGGTGCCGTTCCACTCCCACCAGCCGTAGGGCACGTCGACCACCTTGTCGATCGGTTCACCGCAGTTCGGGCAGGTCGGTGCATCCATGGGTGTCTCCTTCTCGGGGTCAGGCGGCCGCGGCGATGCGCGCCGCGCCGTCGAGGTATTCCTGCAGGGTCTGGTTGAACCGCGAGAACTTGTCGACGCCCATCGGGTCGTCGCCGCGCAGGCGGATGCCAAGATTCGACCCGGTTCCCAGGAGGGCGAGGCTGTTGATGGTGAGACGACCGCTGGCGGTGCCGTGCTCGACGATGTCGGCGAACATGGTCTGCCACATCTCGTACGGGCCGTCGAGGGAGAAGTCGGCCAGGCGGGCGTCGGCGGCGGGGATCTCGACCACCTCGGTGCAGCGCAGTTCCTCGAACGTGATCCGGACGGCGAAGTCGCCGCTGTCGCGACGCATCACCAGGGCGGCCACCATGTCGCAGTCGCCCAGCACCCGGAACTGCTCCGGGTGGGCGTTCATCTCGTCGGCGAGGCCGCGGAAGAAGTCGGCGTGATCGATGTGCATGTCGGTGCTCCTCAGTTCGCCAGCACGGTGTCGGGGTCGATGCCCATCAGGTCGAGCGGCAGCGTGGTGCGGTGCAGGCGGCTGATGCCGGCGCGTTCGCAGCGCGCCAGGTACGAGGTGAACTGCTTCTTCTGCAGTTCGATCTGCAGCGGGAAGCCTTTGTCCTCCACGTGATCGACGCCACCGCCGAGCAGCACGGCGAGCGCCGAGCCGAAGTCCTGGTTGGTGCCGAACGCGGTGAGCACGGCCTCGCCGTGGTCGAGCGCCTCGTGGATCTCCTCGGCGACGTCGGGGTCCTGCTCGACGGCGTAGCGGATGTGCATGGTGCCGTAGGCGACGTGACGGGCCTCGTCCTGCATGGCCATGCGGAACATGCGCTTCTCGACCGGCGATGGGGCGATGAGCTCGCCCATGCGGAAGATGTCGAGGATGAAGCCCTCGCCCAGCAGGTGCATGAGCGCCGTCGCCTGGGTGTAGGTCTTGGCTTCGATGATGGTGCGCAGCAGCCCTTCGCTGGAGCCACGCGACATGAGCAGTCCGCCGCCGTTGGCGAGTGCCCGCTTGCGGAACACCTCGGCGTGGCGGGCCTCGTCCATGATCTGCGTGCAGAGGAACATCTTCGCTTCGATGAAGTCGTGGTTCATGCGCCACATCCACTTCGCCGGCAGGTCGCTGGCGATCATCTCCACCTCGGTGAGCGTGGTGCACACCTGGCACATGGCGTGCTCGATGTCCTTGGGCAGTTCGGGCAGCTCGCCCCACGGGATGTCGCGGGTGGCGCTCCACTGGCGGGCGACGGCCTCTTCGTACAGCTCGACCACGTTCTCGGCCCACACGTCGCTCTTCTTGTTGAGGATGTAGCCCATGTCGGGCGTGTCGGGGTCGACGTCGGCGCCCCGGGGCGCCATCGATCGGTGCGGCGGGTTGTCGGGCACCTCGCCGTACGAGCCGACGGCGATGTCCATCATGGTGAGGCCGCGCGGGCCGGGTGTGGGCTTCACGCCCCACTCGCTCTTGGCGCCGCGCAGCCACTTCCAGTCGAGCGGCGCACCGATCGGCGAGACATCGGGCAGTTGGTCGTACTCGACAGCGGTCATCTGTTCCCCCTTGGAGTGGGCGTGATGTGCCCCCGCACACCACAATGAGACGATCAGAGCAAAACCGTCTCACCGACTCGCACCGCCGAGGGTCACCGCTGAATGTGACCTTGGACCCTGGTCACCTATGGTGCGCCGATGACCTCCTCGTCCGTCACGCCCGCCGACGAGCGGCCGTCGTGGCGCGGGTGGATGCACACGGCGATGTTCTTCCTGGCCATCCCCGGGGGCATCCTGCTCATCGTCATGGCCCGCTCGACGTCGGCGACGGTGGTCGCGAGCATCTACATGGCCAGCCTGCTGCTGGGCTTCGGCACCTCGGCCGGCTACCACCGGCTGGCCCGCAAGGAGCGCACGCAGCAACTCATGCAGCGCCTCGACCACTCGATGATCTTCGTGCTCATCGCCGGCAGCTACACGCCCATCTGCCTGCTCGGGCTGCCACCGGCGTGGGGCATCCCCATCCTCTGCGTCGTGTGGGTGGGCGCGCTGGCCGGGGTGCTCATCAAGCAGTTCGCGTTCGAACGCCTGAAGGTGCTCGAGTACGCGCTGTACCCCATCCTCGGGTGGGTCGTGGTGGTCGCCGCGCCGGCCCTGCTCGACGGCCTCACCGCCACCGAGCTGTCGCTGCTGGTGGCGGGTGGCCTGCTGTACACGGTGGGCATCCCGGTGCTGGTGCTCGAGAAGCCCGATCCGTGGCCGAGGACCTTCGGCTACCACGAGATCTGGCACACGTTCACCGTGGCGGCGGCCGGTTGTCACTTCGCCACGATCACGCTCCTGGTGGTCTAGACGTTGATGGTGTAGCTGTCGTTGCCGTGAGGGTTGACATATTCCAATATG
>CBHWEI010000191.1:0-7915 GCA_966112835.1 uncultured Acidimicrobiaceae bacterium | reverse complement strand
TGGAGCCCGACGACGTCACCAAGGCGCTCGACGAGGCCGAGACCAAGGTGTTCGAAGTGGCCGAGGACCGCGTCGTCGACTCGACCCGTCCGCTGTCGGACCTGTTGCCCATCGCGATGGATCAGCTGCAGGAGACGTTCGAACGCGGCGACACCATCACGGGTGTGGCCACCGGCTTCAACGACCTCGACGAGCTGCTGTCGGGCCTGCAGCCCAGCACCCTGAACATCATCGGTGCGAGACCCGCAATGGGAAAGTGCGTGGCCTGGGACACCCCCATGGTCGACCCGCGCACGGGCGCCATGCGGACGGCGGCCGAGGTGTTCGATGGCGCGCTGGGTGCCGCATCGGTGCCGCTGCTGTCACTCGATGACGATGCGTCGTTGGTCGAGACCGAGGCGAGCCACCTCCTGGACGACGGCGTGAAGCCGCTGTTCCTCGTCGAAACCCGTGCCGGGCGACGTATCCGCATCACCGCGCCGCACCCACTGCTCTCCCAGTACGGCTGGCGCCCGCTCGAGGAGCTCCAGGTCGGCGACTACATCGCTGCCCCCGCCATCCTTCCGGTGTTCGGCGACCAAGCCCTTCCCGACGCCGAGATCGACCTCCTCGCTTCGGCGGCTCGCACCACCGGGCGAGTTGCGTCGAAGATCTTCTGCGCCGATGCAATGAGCCTGCGTGGCTTCCTGTCTGGTCTGTTCGGACGCGACGACTTGGACTCGCCGGGCGTCGCGGTCGAGTTCTCCGAGGTGGAGGCTGCCACCGACGTCGCCCACCTGTTGCGTCGGTTCGGCATCGAGTCGTCGGTGCGACGGGCGGACGGTCGTTGGTGCCTTCGGATTCAGCGGCAGTCCGACACGCTGCCCATCGAGGTGTGGGACGACGTGATGAAGGCCAAGGGCGAGCGTTCGTGGGCCGACATCAGCATTGCCGCCGGCAAGCCGCGGAGCCACAACTGGCACCCGTACCGTCGCCGGCCGCGCCGTGAGACGATCGGCCGGCTCGCCGAGTTGCTCGACGACGATCGGCTGCGGTGGTGGGCATCGCCCGCCGTCACCTGGGACCGCATCACCGCGATCACGCCGGTGGGCAGCGAGCGCGTCATCGACTTCACCGTGCCGGGCCTGCACAACTTCGTGGCGGCCGACCTGTACGTCCACAACACCGCGCTGGGCCTGGGCATTGCCACGAACGTGGCCAAGAACACGCACAAGCCGGTGCTGGTGTTCTCGTTGGAAATGGGCCATGCCGAGCTCACCCAACGAATCCTGTCCAGCGAGGCCGAGGTCGAGTCGCAGAAGCTGCGTACCGGCCGGCTGCAGGAGCCCGACTGGACGAAGATCGGCCGGGCGATCAACCGCATCGACAACATCCCGCTCTACCTCGACGACAACCCGCGGGTCACGGTCATGGAGATCCGAGCCAAGGCGCGACGATTGAAGTCGCGCTTCGGTGGCATCGGCCTGATCATGATCGACTACCTCCAGCTGATGAGCGGCGGCTCGAATGCCGAGAACCGCCAGTTGGAGGTCAGCGAGATCAGCCGTGGTCTGAAGATCCTGGCCCGTGAGCTCGACGTGCCGATCATCGCCCTCAGCCAGCTCAGTCGAACGCTCGAGAGCCGCGCCGACAAGCGACCGATGCTCGCCGACCTACGTGAATCCGGCTCGCTCGAGCAGGACGCCGACGTGGTGATGTTCCTGTACCGCGACGAGGTGTACAACCGTGACTCGCCCGACAAGGCGTCGGCCGAGCTCATCATCGCCAAGCACCGTTCCGGCCCCACGGGGGTGGCCCGCCTGGTGTTCCGCGGTCAGTACACCAAGTTCGGCAACGCGGCCCGCAACGTCTGACCGCCGGACCTGTCCGCCCGCGCCGACGGCCCGCCCGGTTTCAGGTTCGACGCGGCCGGGCGCGACGGCTGACCGCGACGAGGGCCACCCCCGCGCCGAACAGCGCGCCGGCGGCGGGCAGGCTGTTGCGGTTGCTGCCGCCCGTGGCCGGCAGTCCGCCACCGGCGCCACCCGTGTCGGTGGTGGTGGTGGCCAGCGCGGTGGTCGTGGGTGCCGTGGTCGTGGGTGCCGATGTGGTGGTCACGACGACCTCTGGTCCGGGCCAGCGGATGGTGACGGTGCCGTCGTCGCCCTCGGTCGTGGTGCCGGCGAGGAAGTCGAGGTACCACTGGGTCGTGCTCTGGCTGTACAGCACGTTGTCCGTTCGGGTCGGGTCGGCGTACGACGAGCCGCCCCCGCCACCGCATGCGCCGAGGTTCTGGTCAGGGCCTTCGTTGACGCTGCACCCGGATCCGCCGCCGAAGTAGCCACCTCCACCGGCGCCGCCGATCGCGTGGCCGGCTGCCGTCGATGCGCCGCCCACGTTGGCAATGCCGGCCACACCCGAGGGGATGCTCCAACTGATGTGCGAACTGTGCGAGCAGTCGGGCGTGAGACCGGCCAGGCCGGTGATGCCGCACCCGCCGTTGAACTCCTGATCGAACGCGCCGCCACCGCCCGCCATGATCTCCAACTCTTCGGCGATCATGCCGACGCCGGGACCGCCGTTCTGGCCGAAGCCGTCGAGTGTGCCGGTACCGCCGCCGGCGTTCCCGCCGGCGCCTCCGAGTGCCGTGGCGCCACCGCCACCGCCGCCACCACCGACCAGGACGCGGTCGGCCAAGGTGTCGCCGCCGATGCGGATGTCAGTCGAACCACCTCCGGCGCCGCCGCAGAAGATGCTGGGGCAGGTCATCGTGCCGCCGTCCGGCCAACCGCCGGAGGTGGTAGCACCGAGGCGCGGGTGACCACCGACGCGCACCGTGACGACGTCGCCCGGCGCCACGAGCACGTTGGCGGTCACACAGCCGCCGGTGCCGGGCCGGCCGGAGAACTTCACGTTCGACCCACCGATGAGCTTGTTCTCACCCGATGCGCCGCACGTCGTGACGACGATGGACGTGACGCCGGCGGGCACCGTCCACGTCTCGGGCGCTCCGGTGTAGGCGAAGTCGACGGTGCCGGTGAATGCTTCCGGCAACGCGCCGCCGGCGGATGCAGAGGGCGCGACGGCGACGAGGGCTCCCGCCGACAGGAACAGCCCGGCGAGCGGGGCGACGATGCGGTGTGCGTGTGACATGGGGGGCCTCCGTGGCTGGGTGGGGTCAGGCCGCAGCGAAGAACTGCTTCGACTTCTGGGTGCCGAAGAGGAAGTAGAGGACGACGACGGCGCCGATGATGCTGCCGACGGCACTGGCGCGATGGCTGCTGTCCAGCGTGGTGATGGCGTAGACGCCCGCGCCGATCTGCAACAGCTCCATCAGGCCGACCACAGTGCGGCTGACTCGACTGCCCTTCAACAGGCCGATGGCGAACACGACGGTGAGCACACCGATGATCATCGATGCGATGGCCATGGGCGGCACCTGGTCGGTCGTCAGGCTCGTGTCGTGCAGGAACGATGCGTCGTTGCGCAGCCCGAACAGCACCGCACCGAACACCACCTGGGCAATGCCACCGAGCACTGCGAGTACTCCGATGACGGTCACCAACACCGGACGCTTCATGGCGATCCTCCTTCGTCTGCTGTGTCGGTAGAACACCGCCACATTTGTGACGTTGCGACGCACGGGTTCGTGGTGCCAGGGACCTAGTACTCTATGGAAGGTTCTCGCCTGAGAAATGGAAGGTTGCACCATGGCTGCTGCGCGGCGTGTGGGTGTGTCGTCCCGGGTGCGGCGGGCGCGCGGCGACCGCCACCGATGGAGGGCACCGAACGGGCAGGTCGTCGACCTGCCGCTGCTGGTCGACATCCTGGAACGCGGTGCCGACGGGGCGACGGTGTGGAAGGTGGAGGCCACCGTCGGCCTCGCAGATGGCGAGCCGCGACTGTTCTCGATGGCGCTGTCGTCCAGTCGTGCGCTGGACACCGACGTGTTGCAGCAACGGTTCCGCTGGACCACACCGGTCGACATCGTCACGGTCACCATCCCGGAGTTGCTCGAGTCGGGGATCGATCCGTTCCGCTACGACTACCCCGTCGACGGCTACCCCGACGCGGCGGTGGTCCATCGTTCGGCACCGACGCGCCTGTCCGACGAGTTCCTCACCGAGATCGCACATCGCTACGTCGCGCTCGGACGCGGCTATGCGAAGGTCATCGCACGACAGCGGAACGTGTCGCAGCGCACCGTGGTGAGTTGGATCGAGAAGGCTCGCGAACGGGGCATCCTCACGGCCACCACGCCAGGCGCGGTGGGCGGCGAGGTGCGTTCGTCACGCCAGGCTCACGCTCGCTCCAGGCCCGCGGCGAGCGGGTAGTAGCGGCGGCGGGCTGCGAGCGACACGTACACCAGCGCGACCAGCACGGGCACCTCGATGAGTGGGCCGACCACGCCGGCGAGCGCCTGGCCCGACGACACGCCGAACACGCCGATGCACACGGCGATGGCGAGCTCGAAGTTGTTGCCCGCGGCGGTGAACGCGATGGACGCGTTCTTGTCGTACGGCAGGCGCATGCGCAGCCCCAGTGCGAACGAACCGAACCACATGATGGCGAAGTAGGCGAGCAGCGGCAGCGCGATGCGGGCCACGTCGACCGGCTGGTTGGTGATGCGGTCGCCCTGCAGCGCGAACAGGATGACGATGGTGAACAGCAGCCCGTACAGCGCGACCGGGCCGATGCGCGGCAGGAAGCGCTGCTCGTACCACTCGGTGCCCTTGGCGCGTTCGCCGAAGGTGCGGGTGAGGAACCCGGCGAGCAGGGGGATGCCGAGGAACACCAGCACCGACTTGGCGATCTCCCACACGGTGACGTCGATGCCGTTGCTGTCGAGCCCCAGCCACCCGGGCAGCACCTGTAGGTAGAACCAGCCGAGCAGCGAGAACGCCAGGATCTGGAACACCGAGTTCAACGCCACCAGCACGGCAGCCAACTCGCTGCTGCCACAGGCCAGGTCGTTCCAGATGAGGACCATCGCGATGCAGCGAGCGAGGCCGACGATGATCAGCCCGGTGCGGTACTCGGGCAGGTCGGGCAGCATCAGCCATGCCAGCGTGAACATGACGGCCGGACCGACCACCCAGTTGAGCACCAGCGACATGGCCAGCGATCGGCGGTCGGTGACGACGTGACCGATGCGCGAGTACTTCACCTTGGCGAGCACCGGGTACATCATCAACAGCAGGCCGATGGCGATGGGCAGCGAGACCGTGCCCACCTTCACCCGGTCGAGTTGGTCGTTCAGGTCGGGGAAGATGCGCCCGAGCGCCAGCCCGGCGAGCATGGCCACACCGATCCACACCGGCAGCAGCCGGTCGAGCGTGGACAGTCGCGCCGTGGCCGGTAGTTCGGTCGAGTCGGTGGTGGTCACGAGGTCGCCTTCGGTGAGACGATGCCGCCGCGCAGCCCGTCCTCCACGCTGGCGAACGTGTGGGCGGCGAGCCACAGCCGCAGCAGGTGCCGTCGGCGGTGCAGTTCGGGGTGGTCCTCGTAGGCCTCGCGTGCGTGCAGGATGCGGCCGTTGTTCAACAGTTGGACGTCGCCCGGCTGGAAGTCCATCTCCAGGTGGAAGGAGGGGTCGTTGGCCAGCGACTCGAGCAGCGCCATGGCCTCCAGTTGAGCAGCCGTCAGCCGTGGCACCTCGGGGTGACGTTGTGCGTCGCGGATGTACCAGCCCAGGTAGAACACGCGCGGCACGCCGGCCAGGTCGTTGATGGGGGCGAGCATGAACCACGGCTGCTCACCGGCCGGCACGTCGCCCTGGCGGTCCCATCCGGTGGGTTGGTACAGCGCCTCGAGCAGGTCGGGGCGGGTGCGCAGGATCTCGTTGTAGATGGCGCTGGAGCTGGCGATGCGGCTCTCGCCACCGCTGCGGGCGCGGTGCAGGCACAGCAGACCGATGATGTCGGCGCCGTCGGTGTGGAAGTCCTGTCGCTCGCGGGTGCGGTACAGGCGGACCTGCCCCGAGTCCGGTGGCAGGCGCTCGTCGCGCACATGGGTGAGCAGCTCGCCGTCCTTGTTCTGCCCGACGGGTGTGCCGAAGTGGGTGCCCAACCCGGCGTAGGCGAGCTCGGTCCCCGCCTCGTCGAGCTCGTCGACGGGGAAGCCGCGCAGCAGCAGGAAGCCCCTGCCGACGGCCAGCTCGGCCGCCCACGCCTGCAGTTCCGTGGCCATGGTGGCCAGCGGGAACGCGCTGCGGTCGACCGTGGCGGGGGTGGCGCCACCTGCCGCGGCACGGCGTGTCGCGTTGACGATGGCCGACCGTTGGTGGTCGTCGAGGGTGACGCTCCACGACGGGTCGGCCAGCACGTCGGCCGTGCGCCAGACTGCGGCACCGTGCTGCATCAGGCGCTCGGCGGTGGGCGAGCCGGTGGCGGTGGAATCGGTCATCGGGTGGTCAGCAGCAGGCGGCGGGCTTGGCGCCCAGCGACACGGTCTCGGCTGCGGGCGTGCAGCAGCCACTGTCGCCCTCGGCGACGACCTTCTGCATGACCGGCGCGTCGGCGAGCACCGTGTACACCTCCCACGGCTCGGCGTCGGGGCCGTGCACCCACACCTTGTCCTGGACGGCGTAGCAGCAGGTGGTGTTCTCCTCCACCGCGGTGGTCAGGCCCTCGGCCTGCAGCCGGGTGATGGCCGAGGTGACCAGGTCGGTGTTCTCGACCTCGACGCCCAGGTGGTTCAGCGTGCCGGGCTGGCCGTCGCCCTGGATGAGCACCAGCTTCAGCGGCGGCTCGGCGATGGCGAAGTTGGCGTAGCCCTCGCGGATCTTGGCCGGCTGGGTGCCGAACAGCTTGGAGTAGAACTCGATGGCCTGGTCGAGGTCGGAGACGTTGAGGGCGAGTTGGACGCGTGACATGGCGGATTCCTTCAGCATGTAGATTGACATCTGTCGATGGACTGATCGTACACCTACATCGATGATCGTCAATATACTTCGACCTGATTCGCGAACGGACCGCGGTTCGCAATGGAAGAGGAGGGCACCATGACCGCCACGACGAAGCGACCGGCCATCACCCTCGACTGCTGCGCGCCGGTGGGCAGTGCCGAGTTCGACGAGGCCGATGCCGGTGAACTGGCGAAGGGCTTCGCCGCACTGGCCGACCCGGTGCGCCTGCACCTGCTGTCGCTCATCACGGCCGGTGGCGCGCAGGGCGCGTGCGTGTGCGACCTGGTGGGCCCGTCGGGGCGCTCGCAACCCACCGTCAGCCACCACCTGAAGATCCTGCGCGAGGCCGGCCTGGTCACGAGCGAGAAGCGCGGCACGTGGGCCTGGTACCACGTGCAGCCCGACCGCCTGGCAACCCTGCGTGCCGCACTGGCAAGCTGACGCCATGACCGTCATCAAGATCAACGCGCTCACCGTTCCCGCCGAGATGGGCGAGGAGGTCGCCCGGCGCTTCGCCGCCCGGGTCGGCGCCGTCGACGGCCACGACGGCTTCGAGGGGTTCGAGCTGTTGCAGCCGGCCGACGACCGCACCACCTGGCTGGTGGTCACCCGCTGGCGCGACGAGGCGTCGTTCGAGGCGTGGAAGGCGTCGCCGTCGTTCGCCCACGGCCACCGTGGCGAGGGTGGTGGCGCACCGGCGCCGATGCCCATCCAGGCCGAGCTGTGGTCGTACACCGTGGCCGTCGCGTCGAACGGCTGACGCACGCATGTTCCTGGGCAAGGACCTCATCGTCTGGCTGCTGCTCGCGCTCGGCGGAGCCATGTTCGCCGGCAACGTGATGGCGCTGGTGAAGCCGCCCGAGACCCGGCGCGACGACACCGATCTCGAGCAGGCGCCACGCAGCCGCAGCATCACCATGGCCGCCATCGGCCTGGTGGTGGCCATCGCCGCGCTCGCCGCGCTCATCGTGCGCCGCTAGGGCATCAGCGACGCAGCGAATCCGGGCATGCCCAGAAGCGGACGTCGCG
>CBHWEI010000190.1:0-7943 GCA_966112835.1 uncultured Acidimicrobiaceae bacterium | reverse complement strand
GTGGGATCCGACACGGAGGCCACAGTACCGAGGCGCCCGGGAACCATGTCGCACCCCTCTGTCACCATGCAGCCATGCCCGCCAACCAGACCACGCTCGACTTCGCCAGTGCCGCACGCCAACTCGGTCGTGAGGCGCGGCGTCGTGGTCTGTTGGCGCCCAGTTACCGCTGCCCGCCGCGCATCGTGGGCGTCGACCGGTCGCTGCGCCGCCACCCGAAGGGAGCCGTGGTGGCGGTGCAGTTGAAGGGCCGGCCGTGGCTGGCGGTGCTCGGCGACATGATCGAAGGGGTCGTGGTGGCCAACCGGTTGCAGCCGCCGCACGCCGATCGGCTGCGCACCGAGCTGTGGTCGGCGGTGGGTGGCGAGGTGCCGGTGCAGGCGGCTGCGCCGGCCGAGCGCTCGGTGCGGCGGGTGGCGTGAACGGCTACTGCGGCAGGTAGGCCAGCACCACGACGGTCTTGCCCTCGGGCACGGTGCCCTTCGCGCCGCCCAGTTCGTCCTGGTCGAACGCCTTCGGGCCGAGCACGATCACCACGAGCAGGTCGCCCTTGTCGGTGAAGTAGCCGCGCTCGGTCACGTCGTCGAGGCCCAGGTCCTGCGAGCCGACGTCCTGGAAGCCGGCGCCGGTGAGTGCCGTCTGCCAGGCGGCGTCCGCATCGGCGCCGCTCATCGAGGTCAGCCACGTCTCGCCGTAGCCCAGCGTGTCGCTCAGGCCCAGGACGGCCTTCACCGACGGCAGATCGGTCTTCGTCTGGTCGGCAGGCGTGGGCAGGCTGTCCCACCACGACGGCTGCTCCACCACCGGGTCGGGGTCGCACACCGTGTCCTTGGCGGGCAGGGTCAGGTCGCTCAGCACCTTGGCCTCGATGTCGGTCACGCACGTGCTCACCAGCAGCTGGCCGTGGCCTTCGCCGGTGAACGTCACCATGCGTGCCTGGTCGCCCATGGCCGCGGTCATCTCCTTGGCCCAGCGGATCGGTGTGGCCGGGTCCTTGGTGCCGCCGATGATCACGACCGGGGCCTTGCCCGAGTAGTCGATCTCCACGGGCTGCTGCTTCGGCATCAGGTCGCTGCAGCCGCCGTCGGCCGTGGTCAGGTCGTCGAGGGTGACGTCGGCGCCGAAGCGCGGCGCCTGGTCCTTGATCTTCTTCAACAGCGCCTCGGGGTCGGTCGGCGGCTGCTGTTCGATGCCGCTCGCGCACTCGATGATGCCGATGCTCTGGAACAGCGTGTCGAACGTGCCGTCGGGGTTGCGGCCCGAGTAGCCGTCGGCCAGGGCGAGCAGGCCGTCGCCATTGCCGGTCTCGGCGTCGGCCAGGGCCTTGCCCAGCACCGGCCAGTCGCTCTCGCTGTACAGCGCGGCCTGCGTGGCGGTGTCCATGGTGCTCTGGTTCACCGGCCGGCCCTCGGCGTCGGCGAGGGGCGAGTCGTCCAGCTTCTGGCGCAGCTCGTTCCAGCGGGTGCCCACGTCGGTGGTGCGGAACGCGCACTCGTCGGTGTCCTGGCACCAGGCCACCCAGTCGTCGAACGCCTTCTCGAAGCCGACGATCTGGGTGAGGTACTGCTGGTCGACGGTGTCGCCGTTGGGCTCGTACGCACTGTCGAGGGCCATGGCCCGCACCCGGTCGGGGAACAGCGTGGCGTACACGGCGCCCAGGTAGGTGCCGTAGCTGATGCCCAGGTAGCTGATCTGGTCGTCGCCCATCGCGGCACGGATGAGGTCCATGTCGCGGGCGGTCGCCTCGGTGGAATAGAAGCGCAGCGTGTCGCCGTAGTTCTTCTTGCAGCCCTCCACGAAGCCCTTGTCGTCCTCCTCCAGCAGCGCCTTCTCCTCCGGCGTATCGGGGGTGTCGTCGAGGTACAGGTGGGCTTCCATGAACGCGTCGTCCACGCAGCGGATGCCGTTGCTGCGGTCCACGCCACGGGGGTCGAAGCCGACCACGTCGAAGTGCTCGAGACCGAGCTCGCTCTGGATGACCTTGCCGCTGTAGGCGACGAAATCGAAGCCCGAGCCGCCGGGGCCGCCCGGGTTGAACAGCACTGCGCCCTCGCGCTTGCCGGTGGCGGGCATGCGCACCAGGGCCAGGTCGATGGTGTCGCCCTTCGGCTCGCTGTGGTCCAGCGGCACGGTGAGGGTGGCGCACTCGAGCGCGTCGTCGCTGACCGACTTGTCGTCGCACTTGCCCCAGTCCAGCGTGCCGGCGTCGGTGCTGCCGGGGTCGCTGGTCGCGGGGTCGGTGCTACCGGGCGCGCTCGTGTCGCCGGGGTCGGCCGTGGCGCGTCCGGTGGCGGTGACGCCGGCGTCGGTGCTGCACCCGGCAAGGGTGAGCAACGCCGCGGCGATGAACAGTCGAGAGCCCGCTCGCATGGCGGGAACCGTAGTGGGGGCGCGGCGCGCAGTGGCCGCGCCCCGTTTCAGGTGAGCTTCAGCTGCCGGTGCGGCAGCGGCGGAAGGTCAGACCTTGCGACCGAGGAACTTCAGGAACTCGGTCTGCAGGTCGTCGCCCTCGGCGGCCTCGATCTTCGGGCCGAAGACGCCGGGCTGACGGATCATCGCGTCCATCGGCTTCAGGCCCGAGTAGCCGGCGGCCACGGCGTCGGCGTCGAGGGTCTCGTCGCCACCAACGGCGCGGGCGAGGTCCCACGTGTGCACCAGCACGTCCATGCACATGAAGCGGCCGATCATCTGCTCGGCGGGCATCGGGCCCATGGGGCCGGGCACCGGGGTGCTCAGGTCGACGGAGTTGGCGGCGCCCAGCATGCGGTCGCGAGCGGCGGTCCAGCTGCCCACCGGGTCGGCGCGGTCGAACTCGGCGGGGTCGGTGCCGGTCAGGCCGGCGGCCATGCCGTTGAAGTTGCCGGAGATGTGGGCGACGACGTCGGTGGCGGTCCAGCCCTCGCAGGGGGCCGGGTTGTCCCAGCTGTCGGCGGGTGCGGCGTGGACGCGGGCGTCGAACTGGCCGGCGAGGTGGGTGAGGCGGGCGATGACTTCTTGGCTCATGGCCGGGACCGTACACCGCGGGCGCGCACCGCATTCCCGCCGGAGGCGACCCCTGTGCTTTCATCGACAGGTGACCGGTTCCCCGAATGTCCTCGCATCCGTGCGTCGCTGGCTGGGCGTCGGGCTCGACGAAGCCAGCTGGCGAGAGAAGCTCATCTCGGCCCTCGGCGGTGGTGTGGCCCTCGCGCTCATCATCACCATCAGCCGCGACGTCCTCGGCACCACGGGCGCCGCAATGCTCATCGCGTCCATGGGTGCCAGCGCCGTGCTGCTGTTCGCCGTGCCGCACGGGCAGCTGTCGCAGCCGTGGCCGGTGTTCGCCGGGCACGTGTTCGCGGCGCTCATCGGTGTCACTTGCGGCAGGCTCATCACCAACGTCGAACTGGCGGCGGCGTGCGCCGTGGGCGTCACCATCGGGGTCATGCACCAGTTCAAGTGCATCCACCCACCGGGCGGTGCGACGGCGCTCACCGCGGTGGTGGCCGGCCCGGCGGTGCACTCGCTGGGCTACTCGTTCGTGCTCCGCCCGGTGCTGCTGAACACGGTGGTCATCCTGTGCGTGGCGGTGGTGTTCAACGCGCCGTTCGCGTGGCGGCGGTACCCGTCCGAATGGGCGCGCCGTTCGCGCCGTGTCGCCGAGCCGGATCCGGTGACGCACGAGCACATCCTGGAGGCGCTGCGCTCGCTCGACTCGTTCGTCGACGTCAGCGAGGACGACCTGCTGCACCTGCACGGCCTGCTCACCGACATGGACCGCCGCCAGTAGCGTGCTCGGCACCCGGCCCGGGTGGTGGAACTGGCAGACACGGGGGGCTTAAACCCTCCTGTACGAAAGTACGTACGGGTTCGAATCCCGTCCTGGGCACCGCTGTTGAGCAGCAGCTTTATGAATTCAGCGCATATGGCTGTTGGTGGATGCGCACATCGTGTGCACAGAGTTGGGTATCGTGGCACGATGACCGGTTCAGTGAAGCGGCGCAGTGGCGGGTGGGCGTTCCGTGTGGATGTCGGCGCTGATCCAGCGACGGGCCGGCGCTGCCAGGTCTCGAAGCAGGGCTTCGCAACGAAACGTGCCGCCGAGGAGGCGATGGCAAGTGTGCTCCGCTCGCGTCGGCCGGCACGGTCGCGCGCTGCTCCGTCGACGTGGTCGCTGCAGGAGTTCTTGGAGCAGTGGCTCGAAGGTGAAGCGACCCGCGTGTCGGCGGCGACGCTTCGCACATACCGAATTGCGATCGGACGTGTGGTGAACACGCTCGGCGAGATCCCTCTATCGCGCCTGTCAGGCAACGACGTCGTTGCGTGGCAGGACCATCTTCTTCACCCGGACAACAGCGGGAGTGGGTTGTCGCGGGCGACGGTGCGCAACACCCGAGCGGTGCTCCACAAGGCGTTGTCGGATGCGGTGCGGCTCGAGTTGTTGGACCGCAATCCCGTCGCCGAGACAGATGCGCCAGCGAACGTTGCCCGCAAGACGACGGTGGTGTGGACGGCGGACGAGGTGCGCCGCTTCCTCGACCACGTTCAGGGGCATCGGCTGTCGTTGGCGTTTCAGCTGTTGGCCACCACTGGCATGCGTCGCGGTGAACTGCTCGGGCTGCGCTGGGGTGACGTCGACTGGGAACGCGGAGCGCTGTCGGTGGTCCGCTCGCTCGGGTTGGTCGACGGTGAACTCGTCACCTCGACAACCAAGACCACGACCTCGCGGCGACTGCTGTTCCTCGACAGCGTCACCCACGATCACCTCCACGCCCATTTCGAGCGTGCGACCGCTGCCGGTGTGGCCGGTGACGGTGAGCCGGTGATCGCCGCCCGTCACGGCGGGTTGGTGCACCCGGACTCGTTCTCCAACACCTTCGACCGGTTGGTTGCCACCGCCGGTGTGCCCCGTATCCGCCTCCACGACCTACGCCACACCTACGCGACGTTGGCACTCCACGCCGGCATGCACCCCGTCGTGCTCGCCGAACGCCTGGGACACTCCACCGTCGCCACCACCATGGACCTTTACGCCCACGTCACTCCAGCCATCTCCCGCGACGGCGCCGACGTCGTGGCCTCGATCCTCTTTGAGCCGCTCCGGTGAGCGGGACTGCACGTGGGGGGTGGTGGTATGCGAATTGTTCGATCTCAGCTCTTCCTCGACGGATTCCGCTCCTTGCAGCAGGCTGACCCAGCGTTGTTCGAGGTGGTGGCCGCCGACCTGCGGTACTTGCTCGAGCGGCGCCGAGCCGCGCAGCTCCCGCAGGTTCGCTTCGGCCTGGTGCAGTCTGCGTTCCGTGACGTGATGGGTGAGGTTCGCAGTCACATCCCGGGGCAGCCGGCGTTCGTTCGCACCTTGTTCGTGATGCCCGATGACGAGACGCTGTGCGCACTGCTCATCATGGGCGACAAGAACACCGCCGACGGGGCACAAGGCAACGCCTGGTACGACCGAGCGGTCCCGATCGCGGACGAGATCTGGCGATCGATCGTGGCCGCAGAACAGCAATGACCGTTGCGCCCGACTTTATGTGTAGCTAAAGTTGAAGTATGGCCAAGGCACCGGCACCGATCGACACACGCTTCGACATCGTCGACGATCTGCTCCACGGCCTGGACGTACCCGACGACCAGATGGCTCGCATCAACGCGCACCTCGCTCGTCTGCTCACCGATGACGATGTGTTGCGGGCGGTCCGGCTCGGATGCGGTGTCGCCCAGAAGGCAGTTGCCGCCGATCTCGGCGTCACCGCGTCGGCAATCGCCCAGTTGGAGTCCCGTTCGCTCGACACCGTGCAACTCGGCACCATTCGCCGCTACTTCGAGGCCCTCGGCTATGAGTTCACGGTGAGCGTTACCCCCCTCAAGGCATCGTCCCGGCGCGACAGCCGGTAGCAGACCGGTCCACGGCAGGCCGCACAGCACGCGAGGGCCGTCTCCTACCCTGGATGCGGCTCCGGCGAGAGGTCCAACGGCTCTGGTCTCCTGACTCATCCAGACGCACGATTCGCTTGTGCGCTGGCGTTCTCTCATTCCTGTGATTGCTGCGCTCACGGCATCGGTGACCGGCTGCGGCGATGGGAACGAGCCGTCGGCGACGAAAGCACCGGCGTCGACGATTGTGACGACCGAATCGAACGCAGGGTCGGGCGCGCCGACGACACCGTCCGACCCAACTGAGTCGCCGGTCCCGCTGACCACGTCGACAGATCCGGCAACAACCAGCGCGCCAGCGCCTGGCGGTTCGCTGCAACGCTGGATCGACGGTCAAGTCGAAGCAGGCCGGACCCAGGGCTTCGAGGTGACCGGCGAGGGTACGGATGCTCGCCTTGTCGTCGCCTACCGGGGAGCAGTCACCGATGTCGCCGGCATCATGGAGATGGGTGACGGCACGCTGGTCGAGCTGCCGGCCGACCTGCCCAAGGGGCCTTCGGCGCCCTCCGTCGCTGGGATCGGTGGCCGACCTGTGCTGATCGGGCGGGTCGGGGACCATCTCGAGATGTGGGTGCTCGACCCATCGTCCGGCATTTGGGCCGACGCGATCCCGCTCGGAGTTCTCGCCGACAACCAGGCCGTCCCAACCGTCGTCGACCTCGACGGACGCCTCTTCATCGCCAACGAAACTGTTCGCGACGACGGCACGAGCACGGGCACCTACGTACCCGATCGGCAACAGGGAGTGATCGTCGCTGCCGACCTCAAACTGACAGCGATGACCGCGCCCCCGCCCGGGCTGTTCATGGACTTCACCACCAAGGTGGGAAGCCGCGCGTTCGTGCTCGGACGAGACATCAATGCAGGTGGCGTCGCTCCGCTCACCGAGCCATGGCAGTTCGACGCATCGACGAACGAATGGTCCGTCCTACCGTCGCCACCGTGGCTCGACTGCAGCCAGAGCTGCATCTGGCGTGCACCACACGAGTACGGCGACCTCTTCCTCGACGTCGCACTCGACGATTCGCTGATCAAGATGCTCCCCGACGGAACCATCGGCCTCTACTCGCCGGCGAATGAGACATGGCGTCAGATGGACGCTGCGCCATTCCCACTGCAAAGCCCGGCCACCTACACGTTGGGCGACGCGGTCGTTCTCGCGCCTCAACCGGTGATCGGTCTCGACCCAGCCGCAGTTGCCTACGTCGGTGTGCTCGACACCACCAGCGGACAGTGGACCACCACCCCGCTCGCTGACCTCGGCGCATCCGCCTTGGTGGATCGTCGACGGGAACTGCGGACGGACGGACGACGAATCATGCTCGGGTTCTCGGCAGATGGACTGCCGCCGATCGAACCGACCTCCGTGTTCGATCCCGCCACGGCCACGTGGCGCCCGCCGTCAACGCCCGAGCTCAGCCTCTGGACCGAGCTCTACACACTGGGGGACAGCACCCTGCAGTCCCTCGCCGACTAGCCAGGCCGATCCTGGCGCAATCGCCGGAACGGCGTGCACGGCGTAGGTTCGGCTGCCGCTCAATGCCTGCACGATTCCTGCACAAGACTCGGCCGCACCTGTCGGACCCGGGCGGACGAGACTGGACGAGGCGGACGTCGGCCGTGGACGTGAGCAGGTCAGACGGACCAAGCCGGACACAACGGACATGGGAGTGAAGTCTTAAACCCCCTTGTACGAACGTACGTACGAGTTCGAATCTCGTCCCGGGCACAACGAAGAACCAGGTCAGCGCGTCGACCACCTCATCCGAGGCCGTTGATGCCTGCACCAGGCTGCACGAATCCTGCACAGACTGTTTTCGAGTAGCGGGAATCGGACAGGCTGTCGGCCTTCGATTCACGGTTGATCGACCGCCTTGGGCGGCACGCGCGTTCCGCCGTTGCTCAGCTGGGAGGCCCTGTTCGACATCTCTGTGGGGACGAGGACGGGGAGCTGAGGTAGCGCCGAGCGGCAGTTCGGCGCTACTTGGCTGGGACGAGTACTGCCGTCCTTGCGACTTGTTCGACGA
>CBHWEI010000189.1:0-8038 GCA_966112835.1 uncultured Acidimicrobiaceae bacterium | reverse complement strand
CCTGGTGGCGTGCCACTACGCGGGCGACCTGCCCGAGCCCACCTCGCCGTTGCGCTGACCCGTTCCCCACCCGGCGAACACCACCGCGATCGCGCCCAGGCACGCGATCAGCCGCATCCAGGCGCGCACCGTGTCGCTCTCCACCAACCACCGCGGCGCCAGCAGCACCGCCGCGGCCAGCGTGGCCCACGGCAGCC
This sequence comes from uncultured Acidimicrobiaceae bacterium, assembly GCA_966112835.1. GTDB lineage: Bacteria > Actinomycetota > Acidimicrobiia > Acidimicrobiales > Ilumatobacteraceae > UBA668. Next base: position 7,841 of record CBHWEI010000189.1, on the reverse strand, counting down.
GATGGCGCGACTGGTACGCCTCCCACACCAGCGCGCCGAGCACGAAGCCGGCCGTGTAGTACGGCCACGTGGCTGCGTCGAGCAGCAGTCGTGCGGCTACGCCCACCCACAGCACCGCGGCCGGGCCGCGGCGTAGCATGGCCAACGACGCGAGGCCGAGCACCAGCACCAGCTGGGCCATGCGCAACGCTGCGCTCGGCACCTGACCGTCCAGGCCGAACAACCCGAGCACCGAGTCGGTGGCGATGACGACGCGCGGCCGCAGACCGTCCAGCGTGCCGCGGTCGCCGATCACGAACGGCAGCCACCACACGGCACCGATCGCGGCTGCCACACCGAACGGCACCCACGCCTTCGCCGAGCGCCAACCCGAGCGCGGCACCGCGAGTGCCAGCAGGAACACACCCGTCGGCTTCACGCCCACGGCCACACCGCCCAGCACGCCGGTCGCCAGGCGTTGCTCGCGACGGGCCATCACCACGGCGGCCACGGCCAACAGCAGCACCAGCGCGTCGTCGAGGTGGCCGAAGAAGCTCATCTGCGGCCACCACAGCGCCAGCGCCGCACCGCCGATGGCCAGGCGCCAGCGCACACCGGGCAGCCCCCGCGACGACCACACCAGCAGACCCATCACGGCGATGCCCGTGAGCATGATGGCCAGGCGAACCGCAGCCAGGCCCAACGGATCGATGGCCCACGCGATGACGATGGTGATGGGCCCGGTCTGGATGTTCGGGTGGTCCACGTACAGGTGCGCCCAACGGTCCGAGCCCAACGTGCGCCCGGCCGCAGCGAAGAACGACCAGTCGCCGCCCGGCTGCTTGGCCAGTGCCGTCGTCACCACCACCGCGAACGTCAGCCACGCGAACAGCAGCAGGTCCAGGCCCGTCGGCGACGTGAGCGGTGAGTCGCGGCGGGGCTCGTCGGTCACGTCGTCACGGTACTGCGCGGCCCCTGCGGGGCAGGGCTATGGTCGCCGTCCATGGCCCTCGACGACGCCCTGCCCGACACCGCCGAGGTGGTCATCATCGGCGGCGGCGTGATGGGCGCGAGCGCCGCCTTCCACCTGGCCGAAGCGGGCGTCACCGACGTGGTGCTGTTCGACGCCGACCAGCTGGCCGCCGGGGCCACCGCCAAGTCGGCCGGTGGCGTGCGCCTGCAGTTCAGCGACCGGATCAACATCGAGCTCGCCCAGCGGTCCATCGACGCGCTCGAACGGTTCGCCGAGCGGCCGGGTGGGCAGATCGACCTGCACCAGGTGGGCTACCTGTTCCTGCTCGACGACCCCGACGACGTGGCGGTGTTCGAACGCAACGTGGCCCTGCAGCAATCCATGGGGGTGCCGAGCCGCATGCTCACCCCGGCTGAGGCCGCCGAGCTGTCGCCGCTGGCCGACGTCACCGGTGTGCTGGCCGCCACGTTCTGTCCGAAGGACGGCCACTGCAGCCCCGAGGCCGTGGTGCACGGTTACGCGTTCGCGGCGCGCGACATGGGTGCGCGCATCGTGCAGTTCTGCCCGGTCACCGGCATCGAACAGCGCGACGGCGCCGTCACCGCGGTGGTCACGCCGCGCGGCGCGGTGCGTACGTCGTGCGTCATCAACGCCGCCGGGCCGTGGGCCGCGCAGATCGGCGCGATGGTGGGCGTCGACCTGCCCGTTGCCCCCGTGTCGCGGCCCATCTGGTACACCGAGCCGATGCCGTCGCGGCCGTCCACGGTGCCGATGACCATCGACTTCAGCACCGGCTTCTACTTCCACGCCGAGGGCGAGGGCCTGCTGTTCGGCATGGCCGACCCCGACCAACCGGCCGGCTTCGACGCACCGACGCGGCGCGACTGGCTGGAGCGTGTCGGCGACGTGGTGGCCCGCCGTGCACCGGCGCTGCTGGAGGTGGGCATCGCCGGCGGCTGGGACGGCTTCTACGAGACCACGCCCGACCACAACGCGCTCATCGGCGAGGTCGAGGCACCCAGCCGGTTCCTGTACGCCACCGGCTTCAGCGGCCACGGCTTCCAGTTGGGCCCGGCCGTTGGCGAGGTGATGCGCGACCTGGTGCTGTGCCGCCCCACCACGGTCGACGTGACCGGCTTCGACGTGCGCCGCTTCGCCGACGGCACCGCCCGCCCCGAACACAACATCGTGTGATGGCTGTGTTCACGCAGAACTTAAGTTCGGGAGACGTGTGCACCGCGGCCAGGCCGCGCGGTCATTCCTCCCGAACTTAAGTTCTGCGTGACGCTCTGCGTGAGGCCCTGCGAGCTCAGTAGCGGCGTGTCTCGCGGATGACGTCGGTGATGGCGGTGCCGGGCTCGCGGTCGAACAGCGCGTCGACGGGCACCGGTAGACGGCGGCACCAGTTGGGCTGCTGGTCGTTCGTGGTGCCCGGGTGGTTCGGACGCTCGACCATGCCGGCCAGGTCGTCGGTGGTGGCCAGCACCAGTTGCGACGGGCTGGCGGCCACGGCGCGGTGCACGTCGACCGCCGCGGTCAGGGGCGACGACGCGGACGTCAGCGCGTGCAGGGCGTGCTGCATCTCGTCGCTGCCGTCGGCACCCAGGAACACGCCGGCCACCGTCGGCAGGTCGTGCGTGGTGACCGTCGCCAGGTTCGGCTCGGCCCAGTGCTCGGACGCCGTGTCGAACCACCACACCTTCGTGCCCAGGACGCCGCTGGACCGCAGCGCGTCGCGCACGTACGGCTCGACCGTGCCCAGGTCTTCGCCCACCACGAACGTGCCGGCGCGTGTGGCCTCGAGGCGGATGATGGCCAGCAGTTCGTGCGCCGGCAGGTGCACGTAGGCGCCATCGGCAGGGGAGCCGCCCGCGGGGATCCAGTACTGGCGGAACAGACCCATCACGTGGTCGATGCGCAGACCGCCCATGTGCCGGCACGCGGCGCGCACCACGGCGATGAACGGGGCGTAGTGCGCGGCGCGCAGCCGCCACGGGATGAACGGCGGCAGGCCCCAGTCCTGGCCCGCGGCGTTGAACGGATCGGGCGGCGCGCCAACCGACACGCCGAGGGCCATGAGGTCCTGGTGCAACCATGCGTCGGCGCCGTCGCTGGAACAGCCGACGGCCAGGTCGCCGATGAGCGCCACACCCGCACCCGACGCCGCGTGGTGCAGCTCGCGATCGGCCAGCCACTGCAGCCACGCGTGGAACTCGCAGTCGGCCGCGAACTGGTGGTCGTGCAACGGCAGGTCCAACACGGCGTCGCTGTCGGGGTGCTGCAACTCGGTGGGCCACGTGCGCCATGCCGGGCCGTGCCGGTCGGCGAGCGCGTTCCACGTGCAGAACCGCCACAGCTCCTGGCCCTGGGCACGGGCCCAGCCACGCCAGTCGCTGGTGGGGCCCTCGTCCTGGAACCGTTGGGCGAGCGCCTGCCGCTTCGCGCCCCACACGCGGTCGCGGTCGATCATGCCGCCCGGCGCGTTGGGCACCTCGCCGGGCGGGTCGCCGGCCATGGGGATGTGCAGCGGGTTCAGCCAGCGACGCGAGCTGGGGTAGTAGGGGCTGGCCTCATGCGGGCGGGTGGGCGCCGGGGCGTGCAACGGGCTGAGCAGCACTGCCCGGCCCCCGCGGGCCGCCACCGCCTGGCCCAACACCTCGACGTCGCGAAGGTCGCCGATGCCCCAGCCGTCGGCCCGCCACAGCGAGTACACCTGCGCGGCCACACCCCACCCGTGCGGTGCGGACGGGCACGAGGTGGGCGCCACCACCAGCGCGGTCACCGGGCCGCCGTCGAGCGGTTCCAGCCGGTGATAGCCGATGGGCAGGTCGCCCGGCAGTGCGTCGACCGCGCCCACGTCGGTGCCGTCCTCCAGCACGATGCGGCACGAGCCGTTCAGGTGGTCCGTCGCCCCCTGGTCCACGAACCACAGCGGGTCGGCCGGCTGCGGCTCGCCCATCAGGCCGCGCAACAGGTCCCAGGCGGCGGGTGGCGTGTCGTGCCACTGACCGTTCACGTCGTGGTAGCCGTCGGCGATGCCGTAGGGGTTCGCAGGCTGGGGGAGTTCGTCCACCTCGCCATTGTGCCGGTTCGTAGACTCGGGCGATGGGTTCCTGGCTGGTGCAACGCAAGTTGAAGAAGAACGTCGCCCAGCTGCGGGCCGCCCGCGAAGAGTTGGCGGTCAGTGAGGAGCAGTCCATGTACATCGCCGAGGGCGAGGCCGACCTGGAGGCCATGGACCGCCACCGGGCCGTCATGCGTCAGCGCATCGCCAAGCTCCAGGCCGAACAGGACCAGTTGCTCGACCAGTTGGGCTCGGGCTAGCCGGAGTCGGTCGGTCGGGGCCGATCCCGGGCCGAGTGGGACCCGGGCCAGTCAGGTTCCGGATAACGTCCGCTCCCTGCCAGAATGTCCGCGGGCCAGCCGGAAAGGAACGCCACATGACGATCCGAGTCGTGATCGCCGAAGACGAAGCCATCATCCGCCTCGACCTGCGCGAGACCCTGGAGGAAGAGGGCTACCAGGTGGTCGGCGAGACCGGCCGCGGCGACCAGGCGGTCGAACTGGTCCGCTCGTTGCAGCCGGACCTGGCCATCCTCGACATCAAGATGCCGCACATGGACGGCCTCGAGGCGGCGCGCATCATCAGCGAGGAACGCATCTGCGGCGTGCTCATGCTCACCGCGTTCAGCCAGCGTGAAGTGGTGGAAGACGCCCGCGACGCCGGCGCCCTGGCCTACCTGGTGAAGCCGTACCAGAAGAGCGATCTCATCCCGGCCATCGAGGTGGCCATCGGCCGGTTCCGCGAGCTGCAGCAGCTGTCGGGCGAGGTCGACGCGCTGGGCGAGCAGCTCGAGGCGCGCAAGATCATCGACCGTGCCAAGGGCGTGCTCATCGACGAGTGCGGCCTGAAGGAGAGCGAAGCGTTCACCTTCATCCAGCGCACCGCCATGAGCGAGCGCAGCCGCATGCGCGAGGTCGCCGAACGCGTCCTCGACGGCACCCTCCGCCCCTGACCGGGGGACGTGGGGGTGACACCCCTCATCTAGAGTCGCCGTCGATGAAGCTCCTCCTGCTCGACGGCAACTCGCTCACGTACCGGGCGTTCTTCGCGCTGCCCACCGACATGGCCACGGCGTCGGGGCAGGTCACCAATGCCGTGTTCGGCTTCACGTCCATGTTCATCTACATGGTGAAGGACCAGCAGCCCGACGGCGTGCTCGTCACGTTCGACCGGCCCGAGCCCACGTTCCGTCACGAGGCCAACCCGCTCTACAAGGCCCAGCGCGAGGCGTCGCCCGACATCCTCCGCCAGCAGATGGGCCTGGTGCGCGAGGTGCTCGCCGCGCTCAACATCACGGTCGTCGACCTGGCCGGCTGGGAGGCCGACGACATCATCGCCACTGTCGCCGAACAGGCGAAGATGCTGGGCCACGACGTGGTCATCGTCACCGGCGACCGCGACAGCTACCAGCTGGTCAGCGACCCGCACGTGAAGGTGCTCTACAACAAGCGCGGCGTCAGCGACTACGCGCTGTACGACGAGGCCGGCATCAAGGAGAAGACCGGCGTCACGCCCGAGCTGTACCCGCAGTACGCGGCGCTGCGTGGCGACCCCAGCGACAACCTCGACGGCGTGCCCGGCGTGGGTGAGAAGACCGCCGCCAAGCTGCTGAACCAGTACGGCAGCCTGGAGGGCATCTTCGCCCACACGGCCGAGCAGACGCCGAAGCTGCGCGCCAACCTTGAGGAGTTCGCCGACCGGGCCCGCGCCAACCACGAGCTCATGACCCTGCGTCGCGACGCACCCATCAGCGTCGACTTCGAGACGCTCGGCGTGAAGGCCGACGACGCCGAACTGCAGCGACTGTTCGACTTCCTCGAGTTCCGCGCCCTGTACGACCGCATGTACGAAGCCCTGGCGGTGTTCGGCAACTCGGCCCCGGCCGGCGTGTCCACCGCCGAGGTGCTCGAGGCCGAGGTCACCGAAGTGGCGAGCGCCGCCGAGGCCGCGGCACTGGTGGCCGCGCAGACCACGCTCGACGCCATCGCCTCGTGGGAGGGCGACCCCGGCCGCAGCCACGTGGCCGGCCTGGCCGTCGTCACCGACCCCGGCGTGGGCGAGGTGGCTTGGTTCCCTGCTGCCGTCGCCCGCGACCCGCAGGTGGTGGCCGCCGTCGCTGCCCACACCGGTCTGCGCAGCCACAACGCCAAGGCGCTCATGCGCTGGTTGCTCGACCAGGGCAGCGAGGTGCCCAACCTGCGGCTCGACACGGCCATCGCCGCCTACCTCATCGACCCGGCCGACACCCGCTACGCGCTACGCGACCTGGTGGCCCGCTACACCGCCTACCAGCTGGCCGAAGAGGGCGCCGCGGCGTCGGGTCAGCTCGACTTCGACGGTGGCGCCGACGAACGGCAGGTGACGTGCCGCGAGGCGCTGGCCGTCGCCCACCTGGCCGAGTCGCTCGAGCACGCGCTGGACCAGCAGGGCATGGCCCACCTGTACGCCACCATCGAGAACCCGCTGGTGAAGGTGCTGGCCAAGATGGAGCACGTCGGCATCGCGGTCGACGTGGCCGAGCTCACCGCGCTGAACCAGAAGCTCACGTCCGAGGTCGAGCGCCTGGGCGCCGAGCTGCAGGCCATCGTCGGCCGGCCGTTCAACATCAACTCGCCGGTGCAGCTGCGCGAGATCCTCTACACCGAACGCGGCCTGGCCCCCGGCAAGAAGACCAAGACCGGCTTCAGCACCGACGCCGCCACGCTCGAGAAGCTACGCGACCAGTGGCCCGAGTTCATCGATCCGCTGCTCGCGTACCGCGAGGTCGAGAAGTTGCGCGGCACCTACGGCACCGGTCTGCTGGCCGAGGTGGCGCCCGACGGCCGCATCCACGCCACGTTCAACCAGACCGTCGCCCGCACCGGCCGCCTGTCGAGCGACCAGCCCAACCTGCACAACATCCCGGTGCGCAGCGAGGAGGGTCGCCAGTTCCGCAAGGCGTTCATCCCTGCGCCGGGTTGCCAGCTGCTGGTGGCCGACTACAACCAGATCGAGCTGCGCTGCATCGCCCACCTGGCGCAGGACCCCGGCCTCATCGAGGCGTTCACCAGCGGCACCGACATCCACAACGCCACGGCGTCGCGGGTGTTCGGCGTCGAGCCCACGGCGGTCACCATCGAGCAGCGGTCGAAGGCGAAGATGGTCAGCTACGGCCTGGCCTACGGCATGGAGGCCTACGGCCTGGCCCAGCGGCTGGCCATCCCGGTCGACGAGGCCGCGGTCATCCTCGACGCGTACTTCACGGCGTTCCCGAACGTGAAGGAGTACATGGAGCGCACGGTGGTCGAGGCCCGCATGCGCGGCTACACCGAGACGTTGTTCGGCCGGCGCCGGCCCATCCCCGAGCTGTCGAACAGCAACTTCCGCATCCGCCAGGCGGGCGAGCGCCAGGCGATGAACGCCGGCATCCAGGGCCTGGCGGCCGACATCTTCAAGGTGGCGCTGGTGCGCATCGACCAGGCGCTCGACGACGCGCACGTCGAGAGCCGCCTCGTCCTGCAGGTGCACGACGAAGTGCTGGTGGAGGTGCCCGACGCCGAACGCGACCGCGTGGGCCCGCTGGTGCTCGACCTCATGCGCGGCGCCGCCGAGCTGGACGTGCCGCTCGAGGTGAACGCCGCCTGGGGCGCCACCTGGGCCGCCGGGAAATGACCCGCCGGGCCGGGCCGGGGCGGGGTTGGGCGCGAAACCCGACGGTGGTGTCGCCGGGCGCGCACACGGGCGCGATTCACGCACAGATCGGTCGTGTTGCGCGCCCGGGGGTGCGGAAAGCGACACAAATGACGCGCCACGCGCCCAACCGGCAGGCGCGCAGCGCGGCCCGCC
>CBHWEI010000188.1:0-8047 GCA_966112835.1 uncultured Acidimicrobiaceae bacterium | reverse complement strand
GGCAGCGAGTCGTTGTCGAACTCGACCGTCAGCCCGTCCATGGCGGGGAACGACAGACGCTCGTGCATGGCCTGCTCCATCGCCAGGGCGAGGTCCTTCGCCGACGGCCGCTGCGGCGAGCGCACGACGAAGCTGTCGAGCACCGCACCGTCGGGCCACGTGGCCACCTTGGCGCCGGCGATGTCCAGCCCGTACTCGGTGAGCACCGCGGTCAGCCGGGCCAGCAGTGCGTCGGTGTCGCGGCATGCGACGTCGACGGTCCACTCGTGTTCGCCCGGGCCCGACGCGACCGCGACTCGCACCACGCCGGCGCGTGGCAGCGGTTCGATGAGGCGCGCGTGGCGGGCCAGTTCGTCGGGCTCGTGCGACAGCAGGTAGCCGTTGCCGGCGAACCGCAGCCGGTCGACGGCGGCGGGCTCGTCGAGCAGGCGTTCGGCGGCCGCACGGCGAGCGGCGGCCAGGTTGTTGGCCTCGCTGCCGGTCACCTCGGGGTGCTCGAGTGCTTCGGTGACCAGGCGCACGCGTTCGTCCAGCGCCTCGCGGTGCCATCGCGGCAACGGCCCCAGTGCGACCGCCAGTGCGTGCGCGTCGCGCGCGTTCGACGCGCTGGCCAGGTGCGTGGCCAACTGCAGGATCTCGCCGCGCTCCAGCTCCTCCGGATGGCCTGCGCCGGCGCGCAGCAACTGTGCGTCGGCGATGAGCGCGGTCACGTGCTCGGCTTCGTCGTCGGGCACCAGGCGGCGCGACAGGTCGAGCGCGCAGGTGGCGGCGTCGTCGGCGTCGGCGCACACGTCGGCCACCACGCCCGCCAGGATGAGGTCGTCGCTGGGCAGCCCCATCTCGGGGGCGAGTTCGTCGAGCCGCTCGACCACCTGGAACCGCAGCGCGCCCATCGGGTCCAGGTCGCCCAGGTCGGCGCGGCGGTGCTCCATGGCCGACGCCACTTCGGGCAGCGCGCGTTCCAGCACACCCGACACGTCGAGGAAGCGCCATGCCCGCGGTTCCGCGGTTCGCAGCAGTCGCACCAGCGACGCGGTGTCGTCGGCACGCCAGTGCAGCCCAGCAGCACGGTTGCTGCTGAACCAGTCGAGCAACGAGTCCGACGGCCGGGCCTCCGCGCTCAGGCCGGCGGTGCGCAGCGCGAGTGGCACGGTGAGGTCGGCGGCCGGGGTGCCGTTGAGGCGGATCTCGCCGGCGACGGTCTGCAGCCAACCCTCGGCCGGTTCCTCCGTGGTGATCTGTACGTCGCCGACGTCAGCCGGGCTGCGGCCCAGCCGCCAGCGCAGCAAGGGCGGCGTGATGACCGTGGTGACCAGCACCACCAGGATGAGGCCGCCGTACTGGTCGTCGTTCAGCACGCCGTTGGTGAGGCCGATGGACGCGAAGATGAGCCCGACCTCGCCCCGGGGAATCATGCCCAGGCCCACCAGCAGTCGGTCGACGCGTGTGCCGTAGGTGCCCGCGGCGCTGGCCAGCTTGCCGAGCACGGCCACCACGCACAGGGCCGCCGCCAGCCCCAGCACCGACGGCTTGAACATGGCGTGAAGGTCGGCGTTGATGCCGATCTGGGCGAAGAACACGGGGATGAGGATGTTGCCGACGGCGCCGAGGTCGCGGGCGATGCGCTCGTGGTGGTGGCTGCGGCCCAGACCCAGGCCGGCCATGAAGGCGCCGATGATGAACGCCAGCTTGGCGGCGTCGGCCAGTTCGGCGAAGGCGATGGTGACCGCCAGCGCGGCGACGGTGATGGTGGCGGGCGAGCTGGCCTTGCGGTGGATCGCGTCGAGCAGCTTCGGCACCCCGAGGATGCCGACCACACCGGTGACCACCAGGAACAGCAGGGCGAGCCCGAACGTGGAGACCACGGTGAGCACGCCCACCGACCCGCCGGTCACCACCTTCACCACGACGGTGAGGATGATGAGGCCCAGCACGTCGTCGGCAACGGCGGCACCGAGCACGATGCGCGCCTCGGTGGTGGCCAGGGCGCGAAGGTCGCCGAACACGCGTGCCGTGATGCCGACGCTGGTGGCGGTGAGCGCGGCACCGATGAAGATGGCCGTGTTCGTGGACTCGCCGAACGCCAACCCGGTTGCCGTACCGGCCGCGAACGGCACGACCACGCCCGCGACCGCGACGAGCAGCGACGGGCGCCCGACGGCGGCGAGCTCGCGCAGGTCCATCTCCATGCCCACCTGTAGCAGGAGGATGAGCACGCCGATCTCGGCGAGCATGCTCAACGACACGCCCCGCTCGCCGCCCAGCTCGACCCAGCCAAGCACCGACGGTCCGATGAGAACACCCGCGACGATCTCGCCCAACACGGCCGGGATGCGCAGCCGCTCGGCCAACTCGGCCAGCAGCTTGGCCGCGACGATGACGATCAGCAGGTCCAGCAGCAGGCGTGCGAGGTCGAGCCCTGTCTCGGCGGCGAGCATCGTCGAAGTCTCTCAGTCGTCGCTGTCGGACGCGAACGAGGCGAGCACCTCGTGTGCCCGCGGCACCGCGTGCTCGGCGAGCATCCAGCCGCGGCTGCGGACCGTCACGATGGACTCCGGGCCCAGCAGGCGGCGGACGCCCACCAGCACGCTGTCGCAGCGGCGGTCGCTCAGTTCGGCAAGGCCGGCCGCGCGAGCGAGCTCGCGACGACCGACCACACGCCGCTGGTTCTCGACCAGCACGGCCAGCACAGCCCGCTCCTGTCGGCCCTGATGCGTGAGGGGGTGAGCATCACGGCTTGCGGCAGGAGCGGGGCTGGCCATGCGCAGAAGTTAGGACGGGGCTGTTGCGAGGTTGTTCGACGCGTGTGAACGGCGTGTGAACCGGCCCCTGGAGTCAGCTGCCCGCAGGGTGGGCCCGACCGCGCAGGTACACGAACCAGTACACGAGGCCCACCAGCACGGCGCCGCCGACGATGTTGCCCAGGGTCACCGGCACCAGGTTGTCGACCAGGAACGCCGACCACGTGACGTGCGGCTGATCGGCCGTGGCGCCGTGGAACAGCGCCACCGGGAAGAAGTACATGTTGGCGATGCTGTGCTCGTAGCCGGCCGCGACGAAGGCGGTGATGGGCGGCACGATGACGACGACCTTGTCGATCAGGCTGTGCGCCGACATGGTCATCCACACGGCCAGGCAGACGAGCGTGTTGGCCAGGATGCCGCTGACGAACGCGTGGCTCCACTGCAACGACCCCTTGGTCTCGGCCACGGCGAGCACCCGGGCGCCCAGCGAACCGTCGCCCGCGTCGAGCTTGCCCGACCAGTGCACCAGCGCGGCCACGGCCACGGCGCCGGCGAAGTTGGCCAGGTACACGACGCCCCAGTTGCGCAGCAGCCGCAGCGCGGTGACGCGGCGACTGGCGAACGCCATGACGATGAGCGTGTTGCCGGTGAACAGCTCGGCGCCGCTGACCACCACCAGGATGAGGCCCAGCGAGAACACCGCCCCGCCGAGCAGGCTGCGGATGCCGGGCGAGATGCCGGTGTCGGCGGTGACCACCTGCGAGAAGTTGGCGCCGAGCGCGATGAACGCGCCCGCGAGCACACCGAGGGGCACCAGGCGGCGTAGGGGGAGCGCCGCCTTGTTCACCCCGGCCTGTTCGGCCCTCTCGGCCATGTCGGCGGGAAGGAGCGCATCGAAGTGGAGTGCATCGTTCGAAGTGCTCATGGCTGCATCGTCCGCCCGCACTGGCGTTCTGACCAGGGACTTTCGACTGGACTGGCCCCGACTTGACCCGCGGGTCAATACTTGTGGGCATGGAACTGATCTACTCCGCCGAGGACGAAGCCTTCCGCACCGAGATCCGGGCGTGGCTCACCGAGAATCTGCCCGCCGGATGGTTCGAGCCCGGCTTCGAGATGACCCCCGAGCAGCGCAAGGCGTTCAACGAGGGCTGGCCGGCGAAGCTGTACGAAGGCGGCTGGATCTGCGCCACCTGGCCCAAGGAGTACGGCGGCAAGGGCCTCACCACCATGCAGGGCGTCGTGCTGAGCGAAGAGTTCGCCAACGCCAAGGCGCCCATGCGCGCCGACTTCTTCGGCGACACCCTGGTGGGCCCCACCATCCTGCAGTGGGGCACCGAGGAGCAGAAGAAGGAGTTCCTGCCGAAGATCCTCAGCGGCCAGATGCGCTGGTGCCAGGGCTTCAGCGAGCCGAACTCGGGCTCCGACCTGGCGTCGCTGAAGACCGTGGCCGAGCTCGACGGCGACGAGTGGGTCATCAACGGCCAGAAGGTGTGGACCACCCAGGGCCACCACGCCGACTACTGCTTCCTGCTCACCCGCACCGACCCCGATGCACCCAAGCACAAGGGCATCAGCTACCTGCTCGTCCCCATGCACCAGCCCGGTGTGGAAGTGCGCGGCATCGTCCAGCCCGACGGGACGGCCGAGTTCTGCGAGGTGTTCTTCACCGACGCACGCTGCCCGAAGGACAACGTCGTCGGCGGCGTGAACAACGGCTGGAAGGTGGCCAACAGCACGCTCGCGTTCGAGCGCGGCATGAGCGCCACCACCGGCTACCGCCGCTTCGAGGAGGAGTACAAGCTCATCCTGGCCGAGGCCCGTTCGAACGGGTCCATCGACGACCCCACCATCCGCCAGCGGCTGGTCACCTACTACACGAAGATCCAGATCCTGCGCATCAACGGCCTTCGTTCGTTGTCGTCCACGCTGGCCGGCACGAAGGACATGGGTGTGGTCGCGCTCGGCGCCACCAACAAGATGTTCTGGACCGAGATGCACAAGGAAGCAATGGAGCTGGCGCTCGACGTGTTCGGCGCGGCCAGCATGCTGGTCGACTCGGGCTCGGCAACGGGCTCATGGCCGGGCACCGCACGCGACAAGCGCCGCGCCGGCTACCCGGTCAGCCCCATGATGAGCTCGTTCTTCTTCAGCCGTAGCGAGACCATCTGGGGCGGCACCAGCCAGATCCAGCGCAACATCGTCGGCGAGCGCGTCCTCGGCCTCCCCAAGGAACCCCAGGTATAGGTGGCCTGACGGCCTGAACGACTCGTCCCGAACTGAAGTTCGGGCGGCTCGCTTCAAGGGCTCCGTGTCGCTCCGGGCCCGAACTTAAGTTCGGGAGCTACGCCGTGACGCGTTCGAGGACGGGTGTCGTGGTGGTGGTCGGCTTGCCGCCCACCCGGTAGGCGGCACGCAACAGCCCTGCCGCCTGCACGGCCTGCAGGTCGGTGCGGGCGTGGACGTAGCCCAGCGGGCGTTCGCCGCCCACCTCGTCACCCACGTCGGCCAGGCCGGTGAGGCCCACGGCGTGGTCCACCGGGTCCTGCGGCCGGGTGCGGCCGCCGCCCAGCGCGACCACGACCATGCCGACGGCGCGGGTGTCCACCTTGGTGACCGTGCCGGCGTGGTCGGCGAACACGGGCAGGCGCACCTGGGCGTGCTCCATGTGGTTCCACGGGTTGTCGATGAACTTCTTCGGCCCACCCAGCGCGGTGACCATCTGCTGGAACCGCTCGGCGGCGGCACCGCTGTCGAGCGCCGCCTGCAGCATGGTGCGTGCGGCCTTCACGTTCTTGGCCAGCCTGCCCAGCACCAGCATCTCGGCGCACAGCGACAGCGTCACCTCGTGGATGCGCGGCTCGCGCCGCACGCCGGTGAGGTACTCGACCGCGTAGGCCACCTCCAGCGCGTTGCCGGCGGTGTCGGTGAGGGGGCGGTCCATGTCGGTGATGAGCGCCACCGTGGGCAGCCCCGCACCGGTGGCGACGTCGACGATGCTGCGCGCCAGGTCGCGCGCCTTGGCGACCGTCGGCATGAACGCGCCGTTGCCGGTCTTCACGTCCATGGTGAGGCCCTGCAGGCCGGCGGCGAGCTTCTTCGAGAGGATGCTGGCGGTGATGAGCGGGATGCTCTCGACCGTGGCCGTGACGTCGCGGATGCCGTACAGGCGCTTGTCGGCCGGGGCAAGGTCGGCGGTCTGGCCGATGATGGCGCACCCCACCTTGCGTGTGACCGTGCGGAACTTCGCCATGGTGGGCGCCGCCACGTAGCCGGGGATGGATTCCATCTTGTCATAGGTGCCGCCGGTGTGGCCAAGGCCTCGGCCGCTGATCATCGGCACATAGCCGCCGCACGCCGCCACCATGGGCGCGAGCATGAGGCTGACGGTGTCGCCGACGCCGCCCGTGGAGTGCTTGTCGAGCACCGGCCCGGGGAGGTCCCAGTGCAGCACGGCGCCGCTGTCGCGCATGGTGCGGGTGAGCGCGACCGCCTCGTCGGTGGTCATGCCCTTGAAGTACACGGCCATGGCGAACGCCGCGGCCTGCCCTTCGGTGACCTCGCCGTTCACCATGCCGCGCACGAATTCGGCGATGTCGTCGGCGGCCAGCGGCCGGCCGTCGCGCTTGGCCCGGATGAGCTCCTGCGGCAACATCAGTACGCCTCCGAGGTGGTGACGCCGCTGTCGCCGTCGACGGCGGCGATGAGTGCGGTGAGCAGCCCGCTGGCGCCGAACCGGAACGTGGATGGTGCGGCCCAGCCGTCGCCCATCAGGTCGTCGGCCTGGGTGATGTAGTGGGTGGCGTCGGCCAGCGTGCGAATGCCGCCGCTGGGCTTCAGCCCCACCGGCCGGCCTGTCTGCTGGATGACGCTGAGCATGATGGCCGTGGCCTCGAGTGTGGCGCTCTGCGGCGTCTTGCCGGTGGAGGTCTTGATGAAGTCGGCGCCGTGGTCGACGGCCAGCTGTGCCGCGCCGTGGACGGCGGCCGGCTGCACCAGTTCGCCGGTCTCGAGGATGACCTTCAGCACGTGGCTGTCGGCCGGCACCTCGGTGCGGACGGCGTCGACCATCGCCGCAGCGGCCGCGGTGTCACCGGCCAGGAACGCACGGTAGGGGAGGACCAGGTCGATCTCGTCGGCACCGTCGGCCAACGCCTGGCGGGTCATGGCCACCACGTCGTCGACGGGTTCGTCGCCGCTGGGGAAGTTCACGACCGTGGCGACGCGCACGTTCGTGCCCCACAGCAGCTCCACCGCGTGCGCGACGTGCCGCGGCCACACGCACACCGCTGCCGTGCTGCCGTGCGGACCGTGCGCCTTGGCACACAGGGCGGTGACCTCGTCGTCGGTCGCCTCGTCGCCCAGTTCGGTGAGGTCGAGCAGGGTGATGGCGCGGCGTGCGGTCGATGCGGGATCGTGCGACATGTGGTCACCCTAACCAGGGTGGAAGTGGCCTCGGTAGGGACGGCAGACTCTGATCCATGACCGACCTGCTCTACCTTCGCGATGCGTACGCGACGCACTTCTCCGCCACCATCACCGGCGTGCGCGACGACGCCGTCGCCCTCGACGCGACGCTGTTCTACCCAACCGGTGGTGGACAGCCGCACGACACGGGTGTGCTCGCCGGCCTGCAGGTGGTGGAGGTGCGCAAGGACGGTGCCGACGTGTGGCACCGAGTGGAGGGTGGCCCGCTGCCGGCGGTGGGCGACACGGTGGAGGGCGACGTCGACTGGGATCGCCGCCATCGCCTCATGCGCACGCACACCGCGCTGCACGTGCTGTGCGGCGTCATCTGGAACGAATGGCGGGTGCCCGTCACCGGCGGCAACATGGAGCCGCTGTCGGCGCGCATGGACTTCGAGTTCGACCCGGTGCCCGAGGGCTTCGGCCCGCGCATCGAGGAACTGGTGAACGCCGAGCTCGCCGCCGACCGCCCCATCACGGTCGACTTCCTGCCCCGCGACACCGCCGTGCAGGACGAGGACCTCATCCGTACCAAGGTGAGCCTTATTCCGACCTCTATTTCTGAGATTCGGGTCGTGGCTATCGTCGGCCTTGACAAGCAGGCCGACGGTGGTACTCATGTGCGCAGCACCTCCGAGGTGGGCCGACTGCGGGTCGTGAAGTTGGAGAACAAGGGCAAGGGCAACAAGAGGGTGCGAGTCGAGATCATCGACGCCTGAGCATCGGTTTCGAAGCACTCTCCCCTTGACGCTCCCGTACCGCCACGGACAATGTCTGTTCGTGGGGAACTTGGTGCTGAGTCCGTCTCGTCCATACAGGGTGCGTGCATTGTTCGT
>CBHWEI010000187.1:0-8052 GCA_966112835.1 uncultured Acidimicrobiaceae bacterium | reverse complement strand
TGGGTGAGCGGGCCCCCTGCCGCTTGTCCCCCACGCGTCGGAGGGCGAACGTTCGGGATCGGCCCGATCCCAGGGACCACCATGTCCGCCGAGAGCCCACCCACCCCCACCGGGGAAACGGCGGCGACGGGGGGCCCCGACACGATCATCATCGACGAGCGCGCGCGGATCCACGGCGCAGCAGCGATGCGCGCCACGACTCGGTAGCGCACGAACGCGCGGTCCAACTCCATCACACCGTCGGTCGGGAAGAACGGGTTGTAGTTGCCCGCCAGCACGACGTCGACCGTCGCGGCGTTGCCGTCGTCGATGGATGCGAGCAACTCGGGCAGCGGCGTGGTGGCGAACGACGGTCGCCACTCGGCGGGCCCGTCGAACGTGGCCGGGTCCACGATCAACAGATCGGTGACCAGTTGCGGGCCGACGTGCACGTCGGTGGTCTCCCACAGCACGGTCCACCCCTCGGGGAGGCCCGTGGGAAGCCCACCTGGCCCGAGCGCCATCTTCTCGGTGGACGGGATCGGCACGGTCGCCGTCGCGCCGCCCAGCGCCGCGGCCTTGTCGTCGATGCCGCGCTCGCCGTTCGTCGCGATGGACGTGCCGTACACCGACAGGCCCACGCCGGCGGCGACGACGATGACCAGTGCGCTCAGCTCGCCCAGCCACGTCGTGGCCCGGCGTGCCGCGAGCCACCACGCCAGCGAGCGGGGCCGGCGGACCCGCCGTCCGGTGGGCGACCGACGCCGGCGTGCGCTCGCGACGCGCGCAAGTGCGGTGGCGGCGCGGACGACCACGACCGCTCCGGCGAGCACGGCGAACATGGGGAACAGCAGCGACGTGCCGCTGTCGAGTGCACGTCCGCGCTGCGAGACGAGCTGTGCTCCGGTGGCGATCGCCGCCACGACGACCACCGTGTCGGCGTGGATGGCAGCGGCCCAGCGGCGCGCTCGCCCCGCCGAGCTGGGCTCGAGCGGCCACACGGACGAGAACGATGCGGCCACCACCACAGCGACGGCCAGCAGCGCCGCCCGGACGACGACGCCTGTCGCGTCGTGAAGGGTGCGGGCGTCGATGGTGCCGTCGCCGGCCACCAGCGAGGTGCGCCACTTCACGATCGCGAAGGCCAGCACGGCGCCGGCGACGAGCGCGATCGCCAGTTCCAGCGCGGTCGTCAATGCGAGCCGAAGAGGGTGGATGCCCATGGACATGGACAGTTGGTGCTCGCGGCGGCGGTTGCGGGTGAGCAGCCAGGTGCCGACGGCCAGCACGAGCGCGCTCATCACCTGCGCCGTGATGCCGATGGCGGCGACCAGTGGCTGCAGTTCGGCTGCGGCGCGTTCGGAGCGGTCGACGAACGACGACACGCCACTGTTCAGGTGCATCGGCTGACCGCCGGCGTCGACCAGGATCCGCCCGATGTCGGAGTCGCCGTTGCGCAGCAGCAGGTCGGCCTGCTCGACGGCGTCGGCCGCGTCGCGGCCGTGCTCGATGTCGACCGCCTCGCGCCAGGGCAGGTCCCACGTGGTCAGTGCGACGTCGCCCATCTGGCTGATGAGGGCGAGCGCGGTGGCCCGGTCGGTGAGCAGCAGCCGGGCGTGGTTGCCGGGTGTCACCGGGTCGACGGGAAGGCCGCCGGGCAGGTGGGCCCAGTCGATGCCCTCCAGCGTCGGTACGCCGTCGGCCGTGGGGTAGACGCCGGCGACGGTGACCTGGATGGGCGGGATGACGTTGTCGCCGGTCGCGAGCGGTCGCACGAGCGCGACCGCGACGGTGTCGCCGGCGGCCACCCCGAGCTCGGCGGCCGTGGTGTCGGGCACCCAGATGGTGGGGCCTTTGCCCGCTGCCGCGGCGGGTGTGGGCAGCGCCCCGTCGAACGAGGCGACGATGGCGATCTGGTCCGTGCCGTCGGGCCCGGTGATGGTGGGAAGCGGACCGTGTGCGTCGGTGTACGGCTGAAGCGGCGTCACCCGCGTGGTGGGCGTGCCGTACACCGCCAGGTCGTCGAGAAGTTCGTTCACCGCGACCACTGCCCGGTCCTCCACCAGACCGGCGGTGGCCGCACGGGCATCGAGCGACCGGCCGGGCTGCGAACCACTGGCGGCGTCCACCTCGGCCACGAACGAGCGGTCGGCCGCGGCGTCGGCCACCAGCGGCGGCGTGGCCGTGGCCAACGCGAACGCGGCCGTGGCCAGGCACACCGCGAGCGCCCACCCTGGCGATCGGCGGACGAACCCGGGAGCGTGGCGCAGCAGCGGATCGATCACAGCAGTTGGCGTTCTCTCGCGACCTGGACGGCCGCGGCGCGGGTGGACACGCCGAGCTTCCGGTAGATGGCGCTGCACTGGCTCTTCACCGTGTTGATCGACACGTACAGCTCGCGGCCGATGTCGCGCAGCGACAGCGACGACGGCAGCAACCGCAGCACGGCGAGCTCGCGGTCGGTCAACTGCTCGACCATGCCGGGCACAGATCGCGGCGCGGGTGTGGGCAGGCGGTGCTTCGACGCGAGGCGGTCGAGCAGCGTCGCGTTGATGCCCGCATCGGCAGATCGGGCGATCAGGGCACGAGCCTCGTCGAGCCACGTCGCGCCGTCGGCGTCGCCGTGGCGGAGCAGCACGTCGCCACCAAGGATGAGCACGAACGTCTCGCCCAACGTGGTGGTGGCGCGGCGCGACACGGTCACCGCGTGGTGCGCCGCCGCGATGGCGGCCTCGGGCTCGGTGGTGGTGGCGGCGTGCAGGGCGAGCACCGGCGCGATGCCGTGGTACTCGCCCAGGCCCGACGAGTCGGCGAACTCGAGCGCGCGGTGGACCGCGTCGGCGGTCGCTCGTTCGTCGCCGGTCTGGAACGCGACGATGGCTCGGGCGACCAACGCCATGGCGTGTGCGGTGATGCGCTGCTCGGCCACCGTGCGTTCGATGGCCACGTCCAGCACCGGCATGGCGTCGGCGGTGCGCCCCGCCCAGGTGAACGCGGCGCCGACGGCGGTGATCAGCTCGCTCGGTCGTTCGGCCACCGGGCCGTTGGCGACCACTTCGTCGGCGCCGGCGAGCGCGGTGGCGACGTCGCCCTTGCCGAGCGCGAGGTTGATGCGCAGCGGCATGGCGCGCATCGGGTCCAGGTCGGGCGGCATTCGCTCGAGCCCGAGCGCGAGCAGCCGTTCCGCGTCGTCGTAGCGACCGAGCAGGTAGCGGTCCCAACCCGCCAGCAGCAGGCAGATCGAGTCCAGGTCGCCGTCGGCGGACAGCCGGTCGAGCAGGTTGCGCAGGATTCGCAGCTGGCCGCGACCCAGCAGGTCGGGTCCGACGATCCGCATCAGGTCCATCGCGTTGTCGCGGTCGCCTGCCTGCAACAGGTGCTCGACCGCGGCCACCGGCCGGCCCTCGCGGCGGAACCACTCCGCGGCGCGGGTGTGCAGCTCGGGAAGCCGTTCGGGAAAGACGCGACGCGCCTCCAGCAGGAGCAGGTCGCGGAACAGGTGGTGATAGCGGTACCACGCGCCCGTGGTGTCGAGCCGGATGACCAGTTGGTTGGTCTCGGCCAGCTGGGCCAACCACTGCGCGCCGTCGGTCGAGCCGGTGACCGAGTCGAGCAGCGCGCCGGACAGGCGGTGCAGGACGGCGGCCTCGATCATCCGCTGCCGCTCGGCCTCGTCCAGCCCCGACAGGAACTCGTCGGCCAGGTAACCGGCCACCAGGCGGTCGTCGCCGTGGAACGAGGTGACGAAGCGATCGCGGTCGGCGCTGCGCGCGAGCGACAGTCCGGCGAGCACCAGGCCGGCCGCCCACCCCTCCGTGCGTTCGCACAGCTGGCCCAGCTGGCGCTCGTCGAGCCCCGCTGCGTCGTGTCCGATGAGCTGTCCGGCTTCGTCCGGTTCGAAACGCAGATCGGCAGCACGCACCTCGGTGACGCGACCGCGCACCCGCATGCGGCCGAGACGGAAGGGCGGATCCACCCGCGTGACGATGACGGTGGTCAACGTCGCCGGCGAGCGGTCGAGCAGTTGCTCGACCGCACGGTGCACCTCGGGCTCGTCGACGAGGTGGTAGTCGTCGAGTACCAGGACGATGCGCTCGTCGAGGCGCTCGAGCTCGTTGACCACCGCCGCCACGGTCGGCTCGACATCGCCGAGCGACCCGATGATGGTGGGGGCCAGTCGCGCCGCACATCCGGGGTCGACCCGGCCGATGGCGGCCGACACCGACGTCCAGAAGCGCACGGGGTCGGCGTCGGCCTCGTCGAGCTGCAGCCACGCCGCCCTGTCCACACCCGCCACCCAGTTCGCCACCAGTGTCGACTTCCCCGAACCTGCGGGCGCGCTGACGAGCACCAGGGGCAGGCCGCTGGCGAGCGCGTCGTCGAGCACCTGGTCCAGCCGACTGCGCACCACCAGACGCGCCGGCGCCTGCGGTGGCCGCAGCTTGGTCGCGGCGAGTGCCCGGTTCACGTTCTCGCCCATCGGCCGAACATAGCGGGCGTTTCACCCGGGTGAATCGGCTCGGGGGTGAAGCGTGTTCACCCGGCTCGATGTGACCGTACGTGCATGCCCGCAACCAACACCCACGAGGTCGTCGTCCGGGGCCGGATCGACAGCGCACTGCTGGGTCCGTTCCTGGACGACTTCACGGTCACCGCCACCGAGCCGGGACGAACCCGCCTGGTGGGCGTCGTCCGCGACGCGTCGCACCTGAACGGCCTCGTGGCCCACCTGGCATCGATCAACGCGCTGTTGATCTCCATCACCCCGGTCGACCCGACCACCTGAACGAGGAGCCCTCGATGATCACCGTCTCACACCTCACCAAGTCCTACGGCCGCCGCACCGTGGTCGACGACCTGTCGTTCGACCTCGCCCCCGGCCGCATCACCGGCTTCGTCGGTCCCAACGGGGCCGGCAAGTCCACCACGATGCGCATGATGGTCGGCCTGGCCCGGCCCACCTCCGGCGACGTCCGCTACGGCAGCCTCCGCTTCGACCAGCTCGTGGCGCCCGCCCGCACCATCGGCGTGGTGCTCGACGCCCGGGCCATGCACCCTGGCCGTTCGGCCCGCAACCACCTGCGGGCCATGGCCGCCCTCGGTGGCCTGGGCGAGCACCGCGTCGACGAGGTCCTGCACGCCGTCGGCCTCGGCGACGCCGCCGACCAGCGAGTCGGCGGGTTCTCGCTGGGCATGCACCAGCGGCTGGCCATCGCCGGCGCGCTGCTGGGCGACCCGGAGGTGCTGCTGCTGGACGAGCCCGCCAACGGCTTGGACCCCGACGGCATCCGCTGGATGCGCACGATGCTCACCGACTTCGCCGGTCGCGGCGGCACGGTGCTGGTGTCCAGCCACTTCATCGCCGAGCTCGCCAACTTCGCCGACGACCTCGTCATCGTCGGCGCCGGCCGCCTCATCGCCGCCGAGCCGCTCACCGCGACGCTCGACCGCGATCGGTCGCTCAGCCTGGAGGACATCCTCCTCGACCTCACCCACGACGCCGCCCGCTACGCGGCCGCCTGATCTCCACCCGACATCCACCACACCGCATCACCACCGACAAGGACTTCCCATGCACACGCTCCACACCACCGACCTGACCCCGGCTCCGGCCACCGTCCGGCCGCTCGCTGCGGCGATCCGCAGCGAGTGGATCAAGCTCCGCTCCGTCCGTTCCACCACCGTCCTCGTCGGCATCGCCGCGATCCTGGGCATCGGCATGGCCGTGGTGCTCGGCCGCTTCGTCGTCGACGACCCGTACGACCACCTCCCGTTCACCATCGCCACCACCTTCCTGGTGTCGACGTGGCTGACCACCCTGCTGGCCGTGGTCGCCGGCACCCTGCTGTTCACGTCCGAGGTGCAGCACGGCACGTTCGCCGTCAGCCTGACCACGCAGTCGTCGAAGCGTGTCCTCATCGCCGCCAAGACCGTGGTTGCCGCGGTGCTGGGCCTGATGATGGGTGTGGCCGGCATCGTCGGTGGACTGCTCGGCGGCCTGGCCGGCGGCATGGACACCGGCGACATGACCGGCGTGGTCACCAAGGTCGCCTGGGCGCTCCTCCTCACCGCCACGGCGGCGGTGCTGGGGCTCGGCGTCGGGCTGATCGTCCGGCACAGCGCCGGCGCCGTCACCGGGGTGCTGGTGTGGGCGCTCGCCGTCGAGACACTCGTCCGTGGCATGGCCCCCGCTCGGGTGTCCCGCCTGCTGCCGTTCAGCGCAGCGCACGGACTGCTGGGCACGCGGTCCGCTGCGGACGACGCGGCCACCCTGGCGGCCGCCCTGTCGAACGTCGGCAACGCCGCAGTGATCATCGGTTGGGCGCTGGCCACCGTCGCCATCGGCGCCGCCTTGGTGCAGCGCCAGGACGCGTGATGGACCGCATCGCTGCCTTCCGCCATCCGAACTTCCGGCGCTACTTCGCCGGCCAGGTGATCTCCAGCGTGGGAACCTGGGTTCAGTCGCTCGCCGTCACCTGGTTGGTGCTCGACCTCACCGGTCGCAGCGACCGGCTGGGCGTGGCGGTGGCGCTGCAGTTCCTGCCCATGCTGGTGCTGGGTGCGCCCGCCGGGGTGCTCGCCGACCGCGTCGACAACCGTCGACTGCTGATGACGACCTCGGCCGCTTCCGCCATCGTCGCCCTCCTGTTCGGGCTGGTGGTGGCGAACGGTGCGACCGACCTGGGCCTCATCTACGGGCTCACGCTCGTGTCGGGTCTGGTGATGGCCGTCGAGCGACCGGCCATGCAGGCGATGCTCTTCCAGCTGGTCGGGCGTGACGTGCTGCCCAGCGCGGTCGCCGCGAACAGCACGATCATGTCGATGTCGCGGCTGGTCGGCCCCGCACTGGGTGGCGTGATCATCGCCACCTCGGGGGTGGCCTGGTGCTTCTACGCCAATGCGGTCTCGTACGTGGTGGTCTTGGTCGCCCTGGCAGGCATCGCCCGCCATCAGCTCGTGGCACGGCCTGCCGGCGCTCGACAGCAGCGCGCGCTGCGGGCGGCCGTCGCCTACGTCCGCACCCACGAGGACGTCCGTCGGCCGTTGCTCGTGATGGCGGTCGTGGGGCTGGTGGCACTGAACTTCCAGACCACGTTCCCGTCGCTCGTCCGCTTCGAGTTCGGTCGTGGCGCCGGCGGTGTGGG
The DNA here is from genome assembly GCA_966112835.1 of uncultured Acidimicrobiaceae bacterium. Lineage (GTDB taxonomy): Bacteria > Actinomycetota > Acidimicrobiia > Acidimicrobiales > Ilumatobacteraceae > UBA668. Next base: position 928 of record CBHWEI010000187.1, on the reverse strand, counting down.
CACGGCCATGAGCGTCAGCGCCATCGGCTCGTTCCTGGGCGGTGTGTACGCCGCCGGCATCCAACCGCACCCTCGTCGCACGCTCGCCGCGGTGCTCGCCGGGTTCGCCCTCGCACTGTTCGTCGTGGCCGCCGCGCCCACCTACGCCGCGTTCGTGGTGCTCAGTGTGCCGCTGGGCTTCGCCTCGGCGTGGTTCCAGTCCGTCGACACGGTGGTGCTGCAGCAGGCCACCGAGCCGTCCATGCAGGGCCGCGTGATGGCGCTGCAGCAGATGGCGTGGTTCGGCACCAGCCCCATCGGCGCGCTGGCCATGGGATGGGTCATGCAGACGACCAACGCCCGGGTGCCGTTCGTGCTGGGCGGTGCTGCGGCCCTCGCCTGCGCCGTGGCGCTCATGGCCGGTCGCGGTGCGCGCCGCGCTCGCCGCGGCGGCGAGAACGAGGAGTTCGCCGCGGCGGTACTGTCTCGCTGATGCAGCTCGATGACGTCGACCCGGTGATCCTCTCCAACGCGGCGGGTGTGCTCGCCACGCTCGATGCCGCCGGGCGACCGCAGCTGACGGTCGTGTGGTTCATCGTCCGCGACGGCCACGTCATCATCTCCATCAACGCCAAGCGACAGAAGGTCCGCAACCTGCGCGGCAACCCCGAGGTGTCGTTCCTGATCACGCATCCCGACACGGCCGACTACTTCGCCGAGATCCGGGGCACGGCCGAGCTGGTGCCCGACCACGACTACGCCGTGGCCGACGTGATCGGCGAGAAGTACCACGCCGACTTCCGGTCGTTCGACCGACCGGACGACGGCCGCTTCATCGTGGACATCACGCCCGCCAAGGTGCTCCTCACCGACGTCCGCGGCTGAGGCCGAGCGCACAGACCGCGCACGCGGGTCGCCCGTGGTTTCTGGTTGCGAATCCTCCCGAATC
>CBHWEI010000186.1:0-8066 GCA_966112835.1 uncultured Acidimicrobiaceae bacterium | reverse complement strand
GCGCGCAGCTCGTGCAGCATCAGCTTCATCCACAGCTCGCTGGTCTGGTGCTGGATGATGAACAGCAGCTCGTCGTGCGCGGGCGACAGCGGTCGCTGCGCGTCGAGCACCTGGTCGAGCTGCAGGTAGTCGCCGTAGCTCATGTCGTTCGAGAAGTCGAGTTGCGCGCCGTGTTCCATGGTGCGCCGAGTCTCGCGCGCCACGGATGGGTAGCGTCGATGACCATGCGCCGCCTGTTCACCGTCGCCCTGGTCGCCCTGGCCCTGCCGTCGCTGGCAGCGTGCCGGTCGACGCGTGACGACGCGCTGCGTCAGTTCACCGACCAACTGGAACAGGAGGGCGGCCTGCCGCGGCCGGTGGCCGAATGCGTCGCCGAACGGTTCTTCGCCAACCGGTCCACGCAGGACCTGAAGGACTTCTTCGACCGCAAGGACCTCACCGAGCCCGAGCAGGCCGAGTTCGCGAAGCTCGGCACCGAGTGCGCGGCGATCTACACGAGCACCAGCACCACCGGCTGATCAGCCCTCGGCGGGCGGTGCGGCCTCGGCCGCAGGTGCAGCCTCCGTCGCCGGAGCAGCCTCGGCCGCGGGTGCGGCGTCGGCCTTGGGCTGCACGTCGGCAGCGGGCGCGGCGGCCTTCTTCTTCGGCGGCGGCACGCCCACGGTGGGGGCCTTGTCGGCCCACTCGGGCCAACGGCGGCGGCTGACGATGCTGAGGGTGCGCAGCAGCTTCATCGCCACCTCGTCCTCCTGGGCGGGGCGGGCGACGATGACGCCGTCCTTGATCATCCGCTCGATGACCTCTTCACCCAGCTCGGTACGCACGATGGTGAGCGTCCAGTCGTTGTCCTTGCCGATGCCGCCCGTGGAGATGTCCGCGTGCTCGGCCGCGAAGTCGGGGCAGTGCTTGCAGCCCTCGCGGGTCCACTGGTGGCATTCCTTCAGGTCGATCTCGTGGTACGAGCCGTCCTTCATCCAGATCTGGAAGACGCCCTTGATGTTCATCTTCACCATGTCCTGCTTCTTCAGGCCGTACTTGGCCTCGAAGAGCTCGGGGAAGATGGCGTCGTCGAACGTCTTGCTGCACAGCAGGCCAATGTTGAACAGGAACGGCTTGCTGACCTTGCCGGCCTTGCGGTCCCACATGGTGGGCGGCGACGAGGTCTGGCAGCCCATGCCCACCAGCGCGAGGCGCGAGAAGCCCTGCTCCTTCGCGTCGCGCAGGGCGAGCGGGTTGGCGCAGTAGGTGTAGCGGCTGCCGGCGGTGGCCAGCACCTCTTCCTTGTTGCGGGCCAGCACCGGCTTGGCCTTCCACGCATCGTCGTCCTCGACCCCGCTGACCATCGCGGCCTCGATGTAGTCGTTGTCCATCAGCCACGACAGCATGGCCGTGACGAAGCCGCCGTCCTGGCCCTTCTGGTGCTGCGTGTCGTCGGCCGCACGGGTGAGCAGCAGCTGCCGCCAGATGCCGCCCATCTCGTCGGGCTCGCGCACGCGGCCGAACAGGTGCATGTCGGCGGCCGGCTCCCACGCACGGAAACGGGGGCAGGCGCGGGTGCACGTGGTGCAGCCGCCGCCCTCGCCGAAGCCGTGCACGCAGTTCGACTCGCCCAGCTCCTCCTCCAGGTGGAAGGGCTTGTACTTGCCCTCGACGTGTTCGTACCCGATGACGTCGTGGGGGCAGGTGACCACGCAACCGGCGCATCCGGTGCACAGCCCGGTGGTGATCACCTCTGCGTACAACTCCTTCCACTGGGCGGTCCAGCGGCCGGCCTCGGCGGGGGTCTGCAACACGTCAGTCATGTGCCGCACCTTAGAACCTGCACCCTGCCCATGCGCATGGCGGGGCAATTCACACGAACCGCGTACGCCGGAAACATTGCAGAAACATTGGTCGAACAGTCTCCGGCCGCCCCTACAACTCGATCGGACGGAGGAACTCTCGTGGAGAGTGGCAACGTCGCGTGGATCCTCGTGTCGGCAGCACTGGTGCTGTTCATGACACCAGGCCTCGCCTTCTTCTACGGCGGTATGGACCGCACGCGCAACGTGCTGAACATGCTGATGATGAACTTCTATTGCGTGTTGGTGATCCCCGTGCTGTGGGTGGTGGTGGGGTATTCACTGTCGCAGGTGCCGTTCGACAACAGTTTCCTCGGCAACTTCGACGCGTTCATGCTGAACGGCGTCGGCCTGGGCGACAACGGCGGCCAGCTGGCCACCATCGCCTACCTCGGCATGTTCGCCGCCATCACGCCGGCGCTCATCAGCGGCGCCGTCGCCGACCGCATGAAGTTCTCGGCGTGGGCCGTGTTCGTGCCGGTGTGGTCGCTGCTCGTCTACATCCCGCTGTTCAAGTGGGTGTTCGGCGGCTGGCTGGGCCAGCGCGGCTCGCTCGACTTCGCCGGCGGCACGGCCATCCACGTGAACGCCGGCATCGCCGCCCTTGCGGCCGTGCTGGTGCTGGGCAAGCGCCGCGGCTGGCCGCAGGAGGGCCACCCGCCGCACAGCATGCCGCTGGTGATGATCGGCACGGGCATCCTGTGGTTCGGCTGGTTCGGCTTCAACGCCGGGTCGGCGCTCGCCGCCAACGGGCAGGCCGCGCAGGCGTTCATGAACACGTTCGTCGCCGCCGCCGCAGGCGGCCTGGCGTGGGTGCTCGTCGAGTGGAAGCGCGACGGCCACCCCACCAACCTGGGCGCGGCGTCGGGCATCGTCGCCGGCCTGGTGGCCATCACGCCTGCGGCCGGGTACGTGTCGGGTGCGGCACCCATCTTCATCGGCCTCGCGGCCGGCGCCATCTGCAGCTACACCGTGCGCCTGAAGCTGCGCTTCGGCTTCGACGACTCGCTCGACGTGGTGGGTGTGCACTTCGTGGGCGGCCTGGTGGGCTCGCTGCTCATCGGCTTCTTCGCCAACCCGTCGTTCTTCGGCGGCACGTTCCGCGAAGGCATCTTCTACGGCGGCAGCGTGCGCCTGCTGGCCGAGCAGGCACTGGCGAACGGTGTCGCCATCGTGTGGTCGTTCGCACTGACCTACGCGATCATGGTGGTGCTGAAGAAGACCATCGGCATCCGCGTCGACGCGGAGGTCGAGGCCACCGGCCTGGACCTCGCCCTCCACAGCGAGACCGCCTACCACGGCGGCGGCTCGCACTGATCCCTTTCACCTCAGACCTTCGGAGAACACGACGATGAAACTCATCACAGCGATCATCAAGCCGTTCAAACTGGACGAGGTGAAGTCCGCGCTGCGTGAGGCCGGTGTGGTGGGCATGACCATCACCGAGGTCCGCGGCGTGGGCCGCCAGGGCGGCCACACCGAGACCTACCGCGGCGCCGAGTACCAGATCGACTTCGTGCCGAAGACGAAGGTCGAACTGGTCATCGACGACGACCAGGTCGACCGCATCGTCGACGTGCTCGTCGACGCCGGCCGCAGCGGCAAGATCGGCGACGGCAAGGTGTGGGTCACGCCGGTCGACACGCTCGTGCGCATCCGCACGGGCGAGTCCGGTCCCGACGCGATCTGACCCGCGTGAAGCCGGTCGACGCCGCCACCATCAAGCGAGTCCGCGCCCAACTGGTCGGCGACCCCGACCTGGCGGGGCGCAGCCTGGCCCGGCGCCTGTCGCAACAGGCCGACAGCTGGTTCCACAGCCTGGCGTCGGACCTGCCCGAGGGCTGGTCGCTGATCGCCACCGGCGGCTACGCCCGCGGCGTGCTGGCACCGGGCAGCGACATCGACGTCATCCTGTTGCACCCGCCGAAACAGCCCGACGCGCGGGTGCGCGAGGTGGCCGAGAAGCTCTGGTACCCGCTGTGGGACGCAGGGCTGAAGGTGAGCCCCGCCGCGCACACGCAGAAGAGCCTGCTGTCGCTGGCCGCCGACGACCTGGACACGGCCACCACCATCCTGATGGTGCGCTGCCTGGCCGGCTCGCCCGCCGCGGTGGCCGAGCTGAACGCCGCGGCGCTCGAGCAGTGGCGGAAGAAGCCGTTCATGTGGTTGCAGCGCCTGCTCGAGACCAGCCAGCAACGGTGGGAGAAGTACGGCGACGTGGCGTCGCTGCTCGAGCCCGACCTGAAGGACGGCCGCGGTGGCCTGCGCGACCACGATGTCATCCGCTGGGCGCTGCGCGTGGACCGGGCCGACGTGGCGGCCGCACTCGAGCACCCCGTCGACGACCTCGCCGGCCCGGCCGAGCTGCTGCTCGCGGCGCGGTGCGAGCTGCACCGGGTGACCGGCCGCCCGGTGAACACGCTGCTACTGCAGGACCAGGACCGCGTTGCCGAGGCGATGGGTTTCGCCGACGCCGACGCGCTCATGCTGAACCTGGCGGGTGCGGCGCACGCCATCGAGTGGGCCACCGAACGGTTCTGGAACCGAGTCGCCGCGCTCATCCGCACCGGCGGCCGCCCGTCGAAGGCGGGCAAGCCCGAGCCGCTCGCGCCCGGTGTGGTGGCGCTCGACGGCGAGGCGCAGATCGCCCCCGACGCCGATGTCGACGAGCAGTCGTTCGTGTTCCGCTTCGCCTCGGCGGCCGCACACGCGGGGCTGCCCATGTCGGGCCGCTCGCTGCAGATGATGGCCAGCCGCGGCACCCCGCCGGGCGAGGACTGGAACGAGCGCACCCGCCGTGCATTCGTCAGCCTGCTGGGCTCGGGCAAGTGGCTGGTTCCCACGGTCGAGGCGCTCGAGCGCTACGGCCTGTTCAGCCGCTTCCTGCCCGAGTGGAGGGCGGTGCGCAGCCTGCCGCAGCGCAACGCGTTCCACACCTACACGGTGGACCACCACCTGCTGCAGACCATCGCCAACGCCAACGAGCACGTTCGCGACGTGGCCCGCCCCGACCTGTTGCTGGTGGGTGCGCTCATGCACGACCTGGGCAAGGGCTACCCGGGTGACCACACCGACGCCGGATTGGAGTTGGTCGACACCGTCATCGGTCGCATGGGGTTCGACGCCGTCGACGTGGCTGTCATCGCCGACATGGTGCGCTACCACCTGCTGCTGCCCGAGACCGCCACCCGCCGCGACCTGTCGGACCCGCGCACCGCGGCCAACGTGGCCGAGGCGGTCGGTACCGTCACCACGTTGGAACTGCTGCACGCGCTCACCGAGGCCGACAGTCGCGCCACCGGCCCGGCAGCGTGGAGCAGCTGGAAGCAGTCGTTGCTCGACCAGTTGGTGCAGGCCACGTCCGAGGTCATCCGCCACGGCAAGGCCGCTGCGGCGCCGCCCGCGGCATCGGCCGATCTGGCCCGCCTGGCCGACCTGGTGGCGGGCGACGGCCAACTGCACGTCGACATCGTCCGCTCGGGCGACGTCGATCTGCTGCGCGTGGCCAACAACGACCGCGCCGGCTTCTTCGCCCTCACCGCCGGCGTGCTGGCGCTGCACGGCCTCGACGTCGTCGGCGCAGCGGCCGTCACCGGCACCGATGGTGTGGCCGTCGACGAGTTCCGCATCGCCACCTCGTTCGGCATCGAGCCCGACTGGAAGAAGGTCGAGCACGACCTGCGCGGCGCACTGGCCGGCGAGCTGGACATCGACGCCCGGCTCGAGCAGCGGTTGAAGCAGCAGTCGCGCCGGCGCCGGGCGGTGTCGGCCGTGCCCCCGCGGCTGGAGGTGCTGGTGAGCAACGAGGCCAGCGACTCGACAACCGTCATCGAAGTGCGCGCGCCCGACGCACCCATCGTGCTGTACCGGGTGGCGCACGCGCTCAGCCGCTTCGGCCTCGACATCCGTTCCGCCGTGGTCGCCACGCTGGGCCACGAGGTGGTCGACGTGTTCTACGTGCTGCGCTCCGGCCCCGAGGCCGGGGCCGTGCCGGGCAAGCTGCCCGAGCACGAGTTCGACGCCGTGCGCGACGCGGTGCGCACCGCACTGGAGTGAACGCGGAAGGGGCGCCCGGCCGAGCCAGGCGCCCCTTGGTTGTTCGTGGTTGCTGAGTGCCGGGAGGATCCCGACGCGACCGGTCAGATCGCGTCGGCACCCTCCTCCCCGGTGCGGATGCGCACGAGGCGCTCCACGCTGCTCACCCAGATCTTGCCGTCACCGATCTTCCCGGTGGCGGCCGACGTGGTGATGGCCTCGACGACCTGATCGACGATCGAGTCGTCGACGACGAGTTCCAACATCACCTTCGGGACGAAGTCGATCTGGTATTCGGCGCCGCGGTACACCTCGGTGTGACCACCCTGGCGGCCGAAGCCGCGGACCTCGGTGACGGTGATGCCGGTGACGCCCGCCGCTTTCACGGCGGCCTTGACGTCGTCGAGCTTGAACGGCTTGACGATTGCTGTGATGAGTTTCATGTGTCTGTTCTCTCGTTCCGGTCAGTCGTTGTACGCCGCGACGCCCATCTCGGGGATGTCGAGGCCTGCGATCTCGTCGGCCTCGGAGACACGGATGCCGCCCTTGGTCAACTTGTTCTGGATCTTGAAGAAGCCGTAGGCGACACCGAAGATGACCGTCCAGATGACGACCGCGCCCAGGGCCTGAGCGCCGAACTGGCCCCAGTCGCCCTTGATGAGGCCCTTCACGCCGGTGCTGGTGGAACCGTTCCACGCGCCGCCGTACTTGCCGTTGGCGAAGATGCCCACGGCGAGCACGCCGAACGTGCCGCAGATGCCGTGGACGGCAACTGCGCCCACCGGGTCGTCGATGCCGCGACGCTCGAGGAAGAACACGGCTTCGATGACGAGGACGGCGGCGATGAGACCGATGACGGCCGCAGCCCACGGTGCGACGAACGCGCACGGGGCGGTGATGGCCACCAGGCCGGCGAGCATGCCGTTCACCATCATGCCGGGGTCCGGCTTTCCGGTACGCCAGGTGATGTAGTACATCGCGACGACCGCACCGACCGCAGCAGCGATGGCCGTGTTGGTGGCGACAGTGGCGAACTGGATGTCGGTGGCAGCGAAGGTCGATGCGGCGTTGAAGCCGAACCAGCCGAACAGCAGCACGAAGCAGCCGAGCATGGCCATGGGGATGTTGTGGCCGGGGATGGCCCGCGGCTTGCCGTCGGCGCCGTACTTGCCGATGCGGGGACCGAGCACCATCGCGCCGGCGAGCGCAGCGGCGCCGCCGACGGCGTGCACCACACCGGAACCGGCGAAGTCGACGTAGCCGGCACCGAGGTGCATGCTCGACCAGCTCTTGGCCAGCCAACCGCCGCCCCACGTCCACGCCGCGAACAGCGGGTAGTAGAGGGCGCCGCAGAACAGGCCCCAGATCACGAAGCTCTTCCACTTCCAGCGTTCCGCCATGGACCCGGTGGGGATGGTGGCCACGGTGTCCATGAAGGCCACCATGTAGAGGAAGAAGCCGAGCAGCGCGGGCGTGGCGGCGTCACCGAGGTGGCTGTAGCCCCAGTAGAAGAGGCCGCCGTTGTCGCCCATGATCTTCACCGCGGGCAGGCCGGAGCCGTTCATCGGGGTGAGGTTCAGCAGCGACGTGCCGAAGCCGGCGAACGCGAGCGGGAAGCCGACGAACAGGAAGCCGACGAAGCCGAGACCGAAGATGGCGAAGTTGGTGCTCATCACCTCCGCGGCGTTCTTCTTCTGGATGAAGCCGGTCTCGACGAGTGCGAAGCCGGCCTGCATGAAGATGACCAGGACGGCACCGATGATCACCCAGAGCAGGTTGGTCTGCTGGCCGAGAACGGCAACCGGATCGGCGTCTTCGGCGAGGGCGGTCCCTCCGATGAATACGGTGGCAAGGCCGGCACCGAGTGCCGCGCCACCGAGGTATTTGAGCGCTCGTGTGCGCACGTTGTCTCCTGTGGGTCGTGGGGCAATTGACGTGTGCTCGCCACGGCGCTGGAGCGAGCGAGGCGCACCATACGAAAGGCTGATTTCGCGGTCGTAGCCGCATTGTTTCCGCAGTGTGGCGCTCGCGTGTGCGGCCGAACTGGTGCCGAACGGCGTGGTGTGTTGCGGTTGCGCGGCAGTGCCCCCGAGCCGGCGATCACTCGCCGGCCCGGGAGCTGCCCCTACCGGAAACAGAAGTTTCCGTGCGCGTGAACGGCGAACCGTTCCGCTCTCGAGGCGCCGACGC
>CBHWEI010000185.1:0-8187 GCA_966112835.1 uncultured Acidimicrobiaceae bacterium | reverse complement strand
GGACGGCAGCGAGGTGGGCGCGTGCCGTGGACTGTTGGCCACGCTCGTGTCGCTGCTGGTGCGCGAGCAGGTCACCCACGTGGCCGTGGCGTTCGACTCGGTGGTCGCGCCGACGAAGCGACCCGGGCCGCCCACTGCCGAGGCGCTCATCGGCGCGCAGCAGCCGGTGGCCGCCGACGTGGTGCGCGCCCTGGGCATCCCGGTGTGGCCCGGCGGCCGGTACCAGGCCGACGATGTGCTCGCCTCGGGAGCGGCGCGCCTGGAGCCCGACGAGCGGGTGACGAAGGTGGTGCTGTGCACCAACGACAACGACCTCGCCCAGTGCGTGCGCGGTGACCGTGTGGTGCTGCTCGATCGCATCCGTCGCATCGTCACCGACGAGGCGCGTGTGCGCGAGCGGTTCGGCGTTCGCCCGCAGCAGATCCCCGATCTGTTCGCACTCATCGGTGACCGCTCCGACGGACTGGCCGGCGTGCCGGGCTGGGGGCCGAAGTCGGCTGCGGCGTTGCTCGCCCGCTACGACACCGTGGCCGACATCCCGGTCGACCACCTGGCGTGGGACGTCGCGGTGCGCGGCGCCGCCGGCCTCGCGGCGTCGCTGGCCGAGCGACGCGACGAGGCGTTGCTCACCCGCGAGCTGTCGGTGCGTCATGCCGATCTGCCCGTCCCCGCGACGCTGGACGTGCTCGAGTGGTGCGGCGCCGACCGGGCGAAGGTGGCCGCGCTGGTGGAACGGCTCGGTGACGACTCGGCGGTGGAGCGCATCCATCGCTGGCGCGCCTGAACGCGATGCCCGGAAGGCTGCAGCGCGTCAGTACCACTCCTCGCGGTACAGGCCGGCGCCACTGCAGTTGGGAAGGTCCTTCAGGTTGTTCGACTGGTGTTGGTCGGCGACGGTCTGCAGGTAGTGCCACGGCCTGCCGTGGACGAAGCCGCCCTGCACCGCGACGATGCGGACCTCGCTGCCGTCGGGCGAGCGGGTGAAGAACTCCTTCTCGCCACGGTTGACCATGTCCGCCGCTTCCTGTCGTCCCATCTGCCAGGCGGCCCCGTTGTCCACGCCGCCGATGCCGGTGATCCGCGGCCCGTCGATGAGCATCCGCTTCGTACTGCACGTCACCTCCAGGCGATGCGACGTCGGCGGCGCCAGACGGACGTAGCGGTGGTGCGCCCAGGCATCGCCGTGAATGCTGTACGCCCACTCGGGCATGCTCCAGAGGTGCTCGTGCATCTCGAGCTTGCGCTCGTCGCTGGTCGCGGCGAGTTCGGCCTGCGACCACATCTTGGTGAACACGCCCATCGGCTTGTCCGAGTCGATGGCCGTCCCGATGATTCCGTCGACGCCCACCTTCTGGAGGAACGCGATCGCGGCGGTGGCTCCGGCCGCCATGGTGAACAGGTCGGACACGGGCTTCAAGCGAGCTTTCACGACCTGTTGCACGGCTGCATCCAGCGACAGTGCGGCGGGACCGCCGGCCGCCGCGACCGCAGCGACCGCGTCGGCGGCGATGCCGGCCAGACCCATGCTCGCCAGCACGCTCTGCACCGTGCTCTTCAACAGGTCGACGACGGCTTGGAAAGCGGTCAACACCGCGCTGCCGGGCGTGAGGTTCTCCTCCATCAGGATGACGACGATTCCGACGGTCGCGGGAATGCGTGTGATCTCCTGTCCGGCGACCGAGATGGGGATCGGCTTGATCTCGGTGTTCCATTCGCCCACTTCCGGACGCACCCGCACCCGCTGCGCCGACACGATCCCGTCGGTGAGGTTGCGCTGGCCCCCTTGGCTCTGGAACATGCCGAGCTGGCCGGTCAGGAAGTTGCCGCTCTGTGACAGCGACGTGCCGTCGAGCTTGAAGCCGAGCATCAACAGGTATGGCTCCGATTCGGGACCGCCGAGCAAGGCGTCCGTGTCCTGCCCCTGGAAGCAGAACACCTCGCCGAGCTTCACGGTGATGTTGAAGTCGTCCGGTCCGAAGGCCATCGGGAGGCCCCCTTTCGCTGTGGTGGACAGCGGCCCGCCGGCCATGCGGTGGGGCATGGCGGGGGTCGACGCCCACGGACCATAGCACTCAGAGCGTCGGGTCGGTGACAGACGGCGGTGGACCTGGGGCGCACGATCGAGGGGCGACGGTTGGTCCGTCGCCCCGGGGTCCACATGCCGAACGAACGGTGTCCGGCCACCGGGCCTTCCCCTGGAGGAGAGCACGATGAAGAAGAACGTCGATCGCCGTGAGCTGATGCGCATGGTCGCCGAGCGATTCCCGGCCGCGTGGGATGCGATCATCCCCCACTCGCCGGCACTGGGGCTGAGCTCGCAGCCCATCCCGCCGAGGGAGTTCGGCGCGTTGAACCCGCAACCGATCCCGCCCGGCGGAGAGGCGATGCTGAACCCTCAGCCGCTGCCCCCGCGGTGGTACGGCGAGATGATCGGGACCGAGATCCTGCGCGCCGCCTGGCTCGGTCAACTGTTGGGCGTCGACCTGCCCTCCGTGGCCGAATGGGACGACATCCCGTTCTGCGGCACGGTGCCCAAGCGTCCGCCGTTCCCGAAGGGCCCGTTCCCGCCCATCCCCGGCACCGATGATCCGCCGGTCTACCTCCGCGATTACTACCTCGGCCTTGCCGGCGCGTTGGCGACGGTGGACGGTCGGCTGGCGGAGTCGCCGGTGGTGAAGGAGGGCTTCGACCTCGCCCTCGAGCGTCTCGGCTCGTACTGACGACCTGGGTGGTGTGTGGTCGGCGCTCGTCGGACACACACCACCCGAGCCGGTCGTGGGCCGCGGCTGAACCGGGGCCAACACGGTCCGCGCCGTGCCGAAGGTCGAGTTCGTCCCACACGCCACCGCCGACGAGAGGCGAATCGCCGATTTCGAAGCGAGCGCGCACCGGCCCGGCCGGCACGTGTGGTTGGCCCGGCGGATGCTGCGGCCGTTCATGTCGGACTTCGCGCTGAACGGGCTGTTCGGCACCTACCCGCTGTTCCTGCTGGACACCGACCACTGGCGAGCGCTGCTGGGTGATCGCGCCGGCGGGTGCCTGCTCGACGTGGGCGCGGCGGCCGGCGACGTGACCGCGACGCTCGCGCCGCTGTACGACACGGTGGTCACCACCGACACCGCTCGGCCCATGGTGCGCCGCCTGCGCCGCCACGGCTGGGACTCGCACTGCCTCGACCTGGCCGACAACGCCGGCCTGTGGAACGGGGTGTTCGACACCGTCGCGCTGTTGAACGTGCTGGACCGCGCGGCCGATGCGCCGCGCTTGCTGGACGCCGCCGTTCGCGCTTGTGCCCCGGGCGGCACCGTGGTGGTGGGCCTGACGCTGCCGTACGCGCCGTGGCACTACGTGGGCGGCATCCCAATCCGCCCACGGCACCGCCTGTCGCTGGAGGGCGACTCGTTCGACGACGATCTGCACCGGCTGATGACGTACCTGCTGCCCGCGGCCGGACTGACGCCGCTGCGGTGGGCCCGCACGCCGTACGTGTCCGTCGGCCAGGAGGGCGACGACCTGTACCGACTGGACTGCGCGCTCGTGGTGGCCCAACGCCGCTGACCCGACCTCGACGCAGCTGCCGGTCTCACTTGCCGATGGGCAGGCGCACGTGCGCGGTGGTGCCCTCGGGTGACGAGTTGAACGAGATGCTGCCGCCGTGGCGGTCGACCACGATGCGCCGTGAGATGTCGAGGCCCAGGCCCGTACCCTTGCCGACGTCCTTCGTGGTGAAGAACGGTTCGAAGATGCGTTCGAGGACGTCGGCAGGGATGCCGGTGCCCGAGTCGGCGATGTCCACCTGCACCGAACCGTCGACCACCGCAGTGGTGATCCGCAGCGTGCCCGTGCCGTCCATCGCGTCGATCGCGTTGTCGATGAGGTTCGTCCACACCTGGTTCAGCTCGGCCGCGTAGCCGTTCAGGTCGGGCGTGTCGCCGAAGTCGCGCACCACGCGCACCTTCGACAGCTTGGCGCCCAACATCACCAGCGTGCTCTCGATGCCCTCGCGCAACACGAACGGCTGGCGTCCGGCGCGGTCCAGCTGCGAGTAGCTCCTCACCGCCTGCACCAGGTTGGAGATGCGTTTGGTGGTGTCGGACAGCTCGCCCAGCAGCCGGCTGGCCGAGAACGTGGTCGCCGCCCACCGCAGCGCGGGCCCCAGCGCCTCGGTCCCCACCACGCGCTCGACCGCACCCAGCCACGTGCCGTCGGCACCCACCGCTGCCAGGGCCGGCGCGAGCTCCCACGGCGAGGCGACACCGTGCCGCTCCAGCCATGTGCCCACGTTGTCCTCGCGTTGCATCATGCCCAGCGCGTCGGCCTCGGGCAGCGCCAGGTCGAGCAGCTCGCGGCGCAGCCCGTCGAGCTCGACGAACTGCTCGGCCGTGATGGGCAGGACCGCCAGTGACGACAGGCTGCCGAGCATCTCGTCGCACGTGGCGCGCAACGACTCGACGGCCCGCAACGAGGCCGATGCCGGGTTGTTGATCTCGTGGGCCAGACCGGCGGCCATGGTGCCCAGCGCCACCAGTGCCTCGCGCTGGCGGACGGTGGCCTCGATGCCGCGGACCGTCTGGTAGATGCCGGTGATGAGGTGCTTGCCGAACGGGAACCACTCGTCGATCAGGCGGGCCAGGTCGGTGGACGGCAGCCGGAACATGCTGGTGGGTGTGACCGACGTGCCGGTCGCGCGATAGCCGGCCACGCTGGCATCGCCCCAGGCGCGCAGGCCCCCGGCCCACTGGCCCGGCGCGGACATGGTGGCCACCACCACGGTGTCGCCGCCCGACTGACGGGTGAGGCGCACCTGCCCGTCGAGCAGCACCCACAGGAAATCGGCCGGTTGGCCTTCCACGAACAGCTCGGTCTCGGGCTCCACCGTCAGCTCGTCGCCGGCCGCCCACATCTGGGTGAGCTGCGCGTCGGTGAGGTCGCGGGTCAGGAACGCCTCGCGCAGTGCGTCGATGCTCATCAGATGGTCTCGAGGTACATGTGGACGTTGCTGACCGCGCTCGAGCCCTCGCCCACGGCCGACGCGACTCGCTTCATGGACGACAGCCGCACGTCGCCGGCGGCGAACACGCCGGGCGTGCTGGTCTCCAACAGGAACGGGGCGCGCTGCAGTGGCCAGCGAGCGCCCTCCACGCCGGGCGACGAACCGTCGTACGCGGCGACGTCGGGTCCGGTGAGGATGAACCCCTTGTCGTCGCGGGCCACCTGGTCACCCAGCCACGCCGTGCGGGGCAGCGCCCCGATGAACGCGTACACCCAGTTGGCCTCGACGGTCTCGGTCGTGCCCGTCTGGCGGTTCAGCAGGGTGAGCGTCTCGAGATGGTCGGTGCCGGTGCCTGACTGGATCTCGGTGTGCAGCTTCACCTCCACGTTCTCGGCGGCGTGGATGCGCTCGACCAGGTACTGCGACATGGCGGCTTCCAGCGACCCGCCGCGCACCAGCATGACGACCCGCTTGGCGAACTTCGCCAGGTGCAGCGCGGCCTGGCCGGCCGAGTTCGCCGCGCCGACGATGTACACGTCGTCGCCGGCGGTGCCCGGCGCATCGCTGGCCGACGCGCCGTAGTACACGCCGCGGCCGGTCAGTTCGGCCAGGCCCGGCGCCTCGAGCAGCCGGTACGACACGCCCGAGGCGATGAGCACGGCGCGGGCCTCCACCTCGCTGCCGTCGTCGAACTGCACGGCGTGGATGCAGCCCCGCGTCTCCAGGCCGCTCACGTTGCGGGCCAGCACCATCTCGGCACCGAGCCGCTTCGCCTGGGTGACGGCGCGGTGCGACAGGTCGGCGCCGCTGAGGCCGTTGGGGAAGCCGAGGTAGTTCTCGATGCGGGCGCTCTGCGCGGCCTGCCCGCCCGGCGCCTCACGTTCGATGATGGCCGTGGTGAGGCCCTCCGACGCGCCGTACACCGCGGCCGCCAGCCCGGCGGGTCCGGCGCCGACGACCACCAGGTCGTACAGGGTCGACTCGGCGGTGGTGCGCAGCCCCAGCGCGTCCGCGAGCACGCGGGTGTCGGCGCCGTGGAGTGTGGTGCCGTCGGCCAGCAACACCAGCGGCTCGGCGCCGCCGGCCTGGCCGAACAGCCCTTGCAGCCGCTGCGCCTCGGCGTCGCGGCCCAGGTCGAGCCACTGGTACGGCACGTGGTTGCGGGCCAGGAACATGCGCGTGTCGAAGCTGCGTTCGCTCCACTTGCTGCCCACCACGCGCACCCCCTGGAAGCGGTTGCCGTGTTCGCGTTGCCAGTCGTCGAGCAACTCGTCGAGCACCGGGTACAGCCGCTCGTCCGGCGGCTCCCACGGCTTCATCAGGTAGTGGTCCAGGCCGATCTCGTTGATGGCGCGGATGGCGGCGTCGGTGTCGGCGTACGCGGTGAGCAACACCTTCTTCGCGTCGGGTGCGAAGCGCACGGACTGGCCGAGCAGTTCGATGCCGGTCATCTCGGGCATGCGGTGGTCGGACACGATGAGCGCCACCGCCTGGTCGCGGCGGGCGAACTCCTCCAGCGCCGTGAGCGCCTCGGCACCGGAGGTGGCCCGGGCGATGCGGTAGCGGTCGGCGTAGCGCGTGCGCAGGTCGCGGGTGATCGCCTGCGAGACCGCGACGTCGTCGTCGACGGTGAGGATGATGTCGGCCGGCAAGGGGACCTCCGTGCGTGGGCGCGAACTCCCAAGAGCCCGCGGCGCCGATCGTAGATGAGCGCACGGCGGGTGGGGATCAGCGACCGTGCACGGCCAGCACCTGGCGGTACATCACCGAGTCGGCCTGGCTCTCGTGTGGCGGGTGGCGCTGCACGGCGATGTCGGTGGGGAAGTGGTCGGGCCAGTCGCGCAGCGAGATGGACGCGACCGGCTCGGGCAGCGCCGCGGTCAGTTCGTCCAGCGCGCCGGCGGCGACACGCAGTGCCGCGGCGCGCACCCGTCGCACGAGCGCGTCGAGCGCGGCGTCGTCGAGCGGTTCGCAGCTGCGATGCATCTCGTACGTACCACCCTCGTGGTGCACCGGTGCGGCCGGCAACCCCTCGTCGATCAGCTCGATGCGCCGCCGGTCGACCACACGATGGTCGTCGGTTGCCGTCACCGCGACCGCCCAACCCAGGTGGTGAGCGATGCCGATGCGCATCACCCAAGTCTGCCCCAACCGGCGCATCGCGGCGCCGGTGGTTGGTCAGACGTGGGGCATGACCTCGGTGGCGAGCAGGTCGAGCTGGTCCAGATCGGCCAGGTCGAGTGTCTGCAGGTACACGCGCTCGGCGCCCTTGGCAGCCCACTGCTGCAACCGCTCGACGGCCTCGGCCGGCGTGCCGCACAGGCCGTTGGCGCGCAGTTCGTCCACATCGCGGCCCAGGAACGCCGCACGGCGGGCGATCTCTGCGTCGTCCTTGCCGACGCACACGACGAGCGCGCACGAGTAGACCAACGAGTCTGGGTCGCGGCCGATGGTGTCGCACGCGGCGCGCACGCGGTCGCGCTGCTCGACGAACCGGTCCTGCGAGTCGAACGGCAGGTTGAACTCGGCCGCGTACCGAGCCGCAAGGGCCGGCGTGCGCTTCGCCCCGCCGCCACCGATGATGATCGGCACCGGCGACTGCACCGGCTTCGGCAGTGCCGGCGAGTTGCTGACCGTGTAGTGGGTGCCGGCGAAGTCGAACGTCTCGCCCTGCGGTGTGCCCCACAGCCCGGTGACGACGGCGAGTTGCTCCTCCAGCCGGTCGAACCGCTCACCCAGCGCGGGGAAGGGGATGCCGTACGCCTCGTGCTCGTTCACGAACCAGCCGGCGCCCAGGCCCAGCTCGACGCGACCGTCGGACATCGAGTCGACGTTGGCGACCGAGATGGCCAGCACGCCGGGGTTGCGGAACGTGGACGAGTTCACCAGCGTGCCCAGGCGGATGGTCGAGGTCTCGCGGGCCAGGCCGGCGAGCGTGATCCACGCGTCGGACGGTCCGGGCAGCACCGGTGCCCGGTCGCCCATGGCCACGTAGTGGTCGCTGCGGAAGAACGCATCGAAGCCCAGGCGCTCGGCGTGCTGGGCGACGGCGAGCAGGTCGTGGTACGAGGCGCCCTGCTGGGGCTCGGTGAAGATGCGCAATTTCATGGTCCGCACGCTACGGACAGTCGCGCTCGATATCGCTGTCCTCACCGCACCGTGAGGACAGCGATCGCGATGCGCCGTAATCTCTC
>CBHWEI010000184.1:0-8301 GCA_966112835.1 uncultured Acidimicrobiaceae bacterium | reverse complement strand
CGCAGCACCTCGCCGAAGCGGCGGGTGAGCGCGACCTGCTCGTCGGGCGACAGGTGCTGGTCGCGCACGAACAGCACCGAGTGCTCGGCGAGCGCGTCGCGCACGGCCGCGAACTGCTCGTCGGTCGCGCTGCGCAGGTCCAAGCCGGTGACGTCGGCCCCGCAGTGGGGGGTGACCGGCGTGATGGTGAGGGTCATGCCCTCAGTCTGGCGTTGGTGGGGTCGTAGAGGGGTTCGGTGCCGACGGTGGCCCGCATGCGGGTGCCGTGGACGAGCACCTCCAGCGACGTGCCCGGTGCCTCGTACTGCGGGCGCACGTAGCCGATGGCGATGCTCTGGTTCAGCGTGAAGCTCCACCCGCCCGAGGTGACCAGGCCGACGCGCTCGTCGTCGTCGAAGATGCTCGACAGCGCAGGTGCATCGGCCTCGCCCGGCTCGTCGAGGGTCATCGACACGAACCGCCACGACGAGCCGTACTGCAGCTCCTCGACAAGTGCTTCCTTGCCGACGAACGACGGCTTGGTCATGTCGACGAACCGGTCGAGCGAGGCGTCGAACGGCGAGAAGCCGATCTCGATGTCGCCCTTCCAACCGCGGTAGCCCTTGTCGAGGCGCAGGCTGTCGACGGCGTAGATGCCGAAGTCGGCGATGCCGTACTGCTCGCCGGCGGCCCAGATGGCCTGGTACAGCGCGACGAGTTGGTCGTTGGCGGCGTGCAGCTCCCAGCCGAGCTCGCCCACGTAGCCGACGCGCAGGGTGCGGACGCTGCCGACCGCGGTGTCGATGTCGCGGATGCTCAGCCACGGGAAGTCGGCGTTCTCGAGCGACGTGGTGGTGACCTGCGCGAGCACGTCGCGGGCGTGCGGGCCGACCACCACCAGTGAGCCGTAGTCCTTGCTGATGTTCGTGAGGGTGACCGCGCCCCGTTCACGGAACCAGCCCGACCGGCCGTCGTGCGGCAGGGCCGCTTCCAGCACGTCCATGTCGTGCCATTCCGCGCCGGCCGCACCGACGAGGTAGTAGTGATCGTCGGTGAGCTTCGCGACAGTGAACTCGCTGAGGATCTTGCCGTCGGGCAGCAGTGCGTAGGCGAGGGTGATGCGGCCGGTGCGGGGCAGCTTCGTGCACAGGAGACGGTCGAGATACGCCGTGGCACCCGGGCCTTTCACCTCGATCTTGGTGAAGCCCGGCATGTCGAGCACGCCCACTCGGTTGCGGACGGCGTCGCACTCGGCGGCCACCGGGCCTCGCCACGCCTGGGTGCGGAAGAACGAGTAGTCGTCGACCGGCACCTGGCCGGTGGCGTCGAACCACGTCGGCCGCTCCCAGCCGCCACGAGCACCGAAGTGGGCACCCTTCGCCTGCAACGTGTCGTACAGCGGCGACGTCCAACCCGGACGGCCGGCGGGCCACTCCTTGTTGGGGAAGCCCATCGCGTACTCGTGCTGGTACAACTCCTTCGCCTTGGCGATGGTGTACTCGGTGGTGGCGTAATCCTTGTAGCGGCGGCGGTCCCAGCCCCACACGTCGAAGCCGGGGCGACCCTCCAGGATCCACTGCGCGGTGAGCAGGCCTGCGCCGCCGCCCTGGGCGATGCCGAAGCTGAACGTGTTGCAGTGGAAGAAGTTGCGCAGCCCGCGCTCGGGGCCGAGGTACGGGTAGCCGTCGGGTGCGTAAGGGATGGGACCGTTCACCACGCGGGCGATGCCGGCCTCGCCGAGCACCGGCACGCGCTCGCCGGCATCGAGGATCTGCGGCTCGAGGCGCTCGAGGTCCTCCGACCAGAGCATGTTGGCGAACTCGTCGGGGATGCCGTCGAGCCACATCGCCGTGCTCTTCCACTCGTACGGGCCCAGGATGTAGCTGTTGCGTTCCTGGCGCAGGTAGTAGCTGGTGTCGGGGTCGCGCAGCAGCGGCAGCGGCGTCTCGCGGGCGGCGAGCTCGGCGATCTCGTCGGTGACGTAGTACTGGTGGCTCATCTGGGCGATGGGGTGGTGACGGCCGAGCAGGGCCATCACCTCGCCGGCGCGGTAGCCGGCGGCGTTCACGACGATCTCGCAGTCGATGACGTTCTCGGTGCCGTCCTTGGCGCGGCTGGTGACCGTCCAGTGCTGGTTGGGGTGCTGGACCAGGCCGATGACGCGCTCGTAGCGGCGGATGCGGCCGCCCATCTCGCGCGTCTTGGTGGCGAGCGCCTGGGTGACCTGCGAGGGGTCGATGTCGCCGTCGAGCGGGTCCCACAGCGCACCCACCAGGTCGTGGGTCTCGACCAGAGGGTAGATGTCCTGCAGCTGCGCCGGCGTGAGCATGTCGTACGCCATGCCCTGCGCGTTGGCCATGGAGGTGACGTGGCGGAACTCGGCGATGCGCTCGGCGCTGTGGGCCAGGCGCACCGAGCCGGTCACGTGGTAGTTGATGGGGAACTCTTCGGACAGCTCGCGGTACAGCTGCGCCGTGTAGCTCTGCGCCTTCATGGCGCTCCATGACGTGGAGTACGTGGGCACGTTGCCGGCGGCGTGCCAGGTGGAGCCCGAGGTGAGCTCGTCGCGCTCGAGCAGGAGCACGTCGGTGCAGCCCATCAGCGCCAAGTGGTACGCGGTGCTGACGCCGGCGATGCCGCCGCCGATGACGACGACGCGTGCTGACTCGTTCATGGGTCCCCCAGTGCTGGCCCGGTTGTGGTTGTGTAAAGATAGCCAAAATTTCACAACCCGGAGGAAGTCATGGCCGACCTGCCCGGCAGCGCTCGAGTCGTCATCGTCGGCGGCGGCATCGTGGGATGCAGCGTCGCCTACCACCTGGCCCTGCGCGGCGTCACCGACGTCGTGCTGCTCGAACGCAAGCAACTCACGTGCGGCACCACCTGGCACGCCGCCGGGTTGGTGGGCCAGTTGCGCGCCACGCACAACCTCACCCGTCTGGCGCAGTACACGACGAACCTGTTCGCCACGCTCGAGGCCGAGACCGGGCAGGCCACCGGCTTCCAGCAGCGCGGTTCGGTAAGCGTGGCGCCCAACGAGGAGCGCTTCGAAGAGCTGAAGCGCGGCGCGTCGATGGCCCGCGTGTTCGGGCTTCCGGTCGACATCATCACCCCGGCCGACATCAAGGACCTCGTGCCGCTCGCGAACATCGACGACCTCGTCGGCGGCGTGCACCTTCCCGGCGACGGCATCACCAACCCCATCGACACCACCATGGCGTTGGCCAAGGGTGCGCGGGCCAAGGGCGTCACCATCAAGGAAGGCGTGCTCGTCGAACGCATCCTCACCGAGCAGGGGCGCGCCGTGGGCGTCGAGTACCGCATCGAGGGCAGCGACGAGACTGCCGTCATCCGCGCCGACGCGGTGGTCAACGCGGCCGGCATGTGGGGTCGCGAGCTGGGCGACGGCGTGGGCGCCACCGTGCCGCTGCACGCCGCCGAGCACTTCTACATCGTCACCGAGGCGGTCGACGGCATCTCGCCCTCCATGCCCGTGCTGCGCGACCCTGACGGCTGCGGCTACTTCAAGGAGGACGCCGGCAAGCTGCTGGTGGGCTGGTTCGAGCCGGTGTCGAAGCCGTGGGGCATGACGCAGCGCGGAGGACGCTCAGGTATCCCCGAGAGCTTCTGCTTCGACTCGCTGCCGGCCGACTACGACCACATCGCGCCGCTCATGGAGAGCGCCGCGAACCGCATGCCCCTCATCGCCGAGACCGGCATCCGCCTGTTCTTCAACGGCCCCGAGGCGTTCACGCCCGACGACCGCTACCTGCTCGGCGAGTCACCCGAGGTGCCCGGCCTGTACATGGCGTGCGGGTTCAACAGCATCGGCATCCAGTCGTCGGGTGGCGCCGGCAAGGTGCTGGCCGACTGGATCATCGACGGTCACCCGCCCATGGACCTGTGGGACGTCGACGTGCGCCGGGTGATGCCGTTCCAGCGCAACCGCTCGTACCTGCACGACCGCACGGTCGAGTCGCTCGGCCTGCTGTACGCCATGCACTGGCCGTACCGTCAACCCGAGACGGCGCGCAACGCTCGCCGCAGCGCGCTGCACGACCGGCTCGCGGCTCGCGGCGCGTGCTTCGGCGAGGTGGCCGGCTGGGAGCGCGCCAACTGGTTCGCGCCCGAGGGCGTCGAGCCGGTGTACGAGTACACGTACGGCAAGCAGAACTGGCACCCGTACTCGGGTGCCGAGCACATCGCCGTGCGCAACGCCGTCGGCCTGTTCGACCAGTCGTCGTTCGGCAAGTTCGTGCTGGAGGGCCCCGATGCCGAAGCGGTGCTGAACCAGATCTGCGCCAACGACGTCTCGGTGCCGGTGGGCAAGCTCGTCTACACGCAATGGCTGAACGAACGCGGCACCATCGAGGCCGACCTCACGGTCACCCGCGAGGCGCACGACCGGTACCTGGTGGTCACCGCCGCCGCCACACAGGTGCGCGACTTCGCCTGGCTGAAGGACCACATCCCGGCCGACGCGCGATGCGTCGCGGTCGACGTCACGTCGGGCATGGCGGTGCTGAACGTGCAGGGCCCGAACTCGCGCGACCTGCTGCAGTCGCTCACCACGTTCGACATGTCGAACGAGGCGTTCCCGTTCGGTACGTCGCAGATCATCGACCTGGGCTACGCCCGAGTGCGGGCCAGCCGCGTCACCTACATGGGCGAGCTGGGCTGGGAGCTGTACATCTCCACCGAATTCGCCACGAACGTGTTCGACACGCTCGTGTCAGCAGGTGAGGGGTTCGGCCTGCAGCTGTGCGGCTACCACGCGCTGAACTCGCTGCGAATGGAGAAGGCGTACCGCCACTGGGGCCACGACATCTCGCCCGACGAGACGCCGCTCGAGGCCGGCCTGGGGTTCGTGGTGGCGTGGAACAAGCCGGGTGGTTTCATCGGCCGCGACGCGCTGCTTGCCCAGAAGGAGGCCGGGTTGCGCAAGCGCCTGGTGCAGTTCCGTCTGCACGACGGCGACCGGCTGCTGTACCACAACGAGCCCATCTGGCGCGATGGCGTCATCGTCGGCCACATCACGTCGGGCATGTACGGCTATCACGTCGACGCGTCGCTGGGCATGGGCTACGTCGCCAACCCCGACGGCCTCGCCGACCGCGACTGGATCCTGGCCGGCGGCTACGAGATCGAGGTGGCCGGCGACCGCATCGCCGCGACCGCCAGCATCGATTCGTTCTACGACCCCACGTCCGCACGCGTGCGAACCTGACCGAGGAGGGGAGGGCACATGGCCATCCGGGCGCTCAGTTCCGCCGACGAGGCGCACACGCCGCAGGACGACGCGGAGTACGACAAGGCAGCGCCCATCGGTGGCCGCGTGCGCGAGCTGCGCAAGGCGCAGGGCCGCACGCTGCAGGACGTTGCCGGTGCCGTGGGCATCTCGGTGAGCTACCTCAGCCAGATCGAGCGCGACGTGTCCCGCCTGCCCATCGCCGTGCTCAAGCGCATCGCCGACGAGCTGGGCGTGCACATGAACTGGTTCTTCCACGCCGGTTCGGAAGGCCCGGCCGACGAGCGCGACGTCATCGTGCGCGCCGACAACCGTCGCAACCTCACCTTCACCGGCCTCGGCATCACCGAGGAGCTGCTGTCACCGAACCTGTCGGGGCCGCTCGAACTGCTCATCAGCACCATCCACCCCGGCGCCGACAGCGAGTTCTACGCGCACGACGGCGCCGAGGCCGGCATGGTCGTGCAGGGCACGCTCGAGCTGTGGGTGGGCGATCGCGAGTTCACGCTGCACGCCGGCGACAGCTTCGCCTTCGACAGCACCGTGCCCCACCGCTGCGCCAACCGTGGCACCGACCCGGTGAAGGTGTTCTGGGTCATCACCCCACCCCACTACTGATCCGGCCCGACATGCGCCGGCCGATGTCGTTCTCGAGGCAATCCGTCGGTACCGGGTGCGACGGATTGCCTCGACTTCGGCTGGGCCCTCGGCGCCGCCGCGACCCGTCTGTGTCACACCGGCGACCACGTGGATACCGCACACCGGTGTGACACGAACCGCTTGTGACACAAACCAACGTCGCCGCGTTCCGCTTCCGGAGCAGTGCAACTTCCAATGTGGACGGGCGAGGCCGCGAGCGCCGAACTGCCTGCGACGCAGAGCTCGCCGAACGCGCCCGAGGTGGCGCTACTGAGCGGGCGCGACCTGTTCCTGCAGCCAGTCGCCGAAGGCGCGGACGTGGGGGCGATCCTGTTGGCCGGTGCGGCAGACCAGGTACCAGCGACGCGGCTGGGGGATGGTGACGTCGAACGGCGCGACCAGTCGCCCGGTGCGCAGGTCGTTGTCGACCAGGAACGTGGGGACGACGGCGATTCCCTGGCCTTCGATCGCGGCCTCGATGGCCAGCAGGTACGAGTCGAACCGGGTGGACGGTGTCGACGGCGGCGGCAGGCCGGCGGCACGCAGCCACGCCTCGGCCTCCTCGGGTGCGGTGTACAGCTGCAGCAGCGGGTGGCGGACGGCGTCGACCGGTTGCAGCGCTGGGCTGCACACGGCGGTGAGCTCGGCGTCGAACAGGTGCGTGGCGTGCAGGCCCGGACGGTCGGGCCGCTCGGTGCACACGATGGCCACGTCGCCGGCGGTCTCGTCGAACTCCCAGTCGAACGTGCTCGTGTTCAGCCGCACCCGGGTGTCGGGGTGAGCCGTGTTGAACGAGTGCAGGCGGGGGATGAGCCAGCGCACGGCGACGGTGACGTAGACCTGCACGTCCAATGTGGTGCCGCTGCTGGTGATGAGGGCGGTGCCCTGAGCGATGCGGTCGAAGGCGTCGCGGACGTACGGCTGGTAGGTGGCACCGGCCTCGGTGAGCTCCACCCGACGGCTGCGGCGGTGGAACAGGGTCACGCCGAGGCGGCGTTCCAGCTCGGCGACCTGGTGGCTGACGGCCGACTGGGTGACCGACAGTTCGTCGGCCGCGGCCCGGAAGCTGAGGTGGCGGGCGGCCGCCTCGAAGGCCCGGAGCGACGCCAAGGGCGGCAGGTTCGGCACGCCTCCACCATACATGAGCGCAGCTCATGCATCGGTGAACCAGAATCGCTTGTCGATCGCGTCATCGCAGTTCAGACTGTGTCTGGCGTGTGTCCGCGACCGCTGCCGGAAGGATCATCGATGAGCGACGTTCAAGCACCTGCCCGCCGTGGGGGCCGCGAGGCCCGCAAGGCGCTGCGCGCCGCACCGCTGGCCCGCGACGTCCGCCCCGTGAACCCGGGCATGGAGGGCGGGCGCTACAAGGTGCTCACCGACACCGAGGTGCTGAAGGTGCACGAGGCGGCGTTGAACGTGCTCGAGAACATCGGCCTGGCCGACGCCATCCCGTCGTGCATCGAACTGCTCACGGCGAAGGGCTGCACGATGACGCCCGAGGGCCGCATGCTGTTCCCGCGTGCGCTCATCGAGGACACGCTGGCCATGGCCGGCCGCCACTTCCCGCTGTACGCGCAGGACCCGCAGTACGACATGGAGCCGTGGGGCAAGAACGTCTACTACGGCACCGCCGGAGCGGCCGTGCAGATCATCGACCCGGTCACCGGCGCCTATCGCGAGAGCACGGCGCAGGACTGCTTCGACATCGCCCGCCTGGTCGACACCATGGAGCACATCCACTTCTACCAACGCACGGTGGTGCCGCGCGACCTGCCCGACCCGGCCGAAATGGACATCAACACCTGCTACCTCAGCGTGTCGGGCACCACCAAGCACGTCGGTACGTCGTGGGTGCACCCCGACCACCTCGAGGCGTCGCTGCAGATGCTGCACCACATCGCCGGCGGCGAGGACAAGTGGCGCGAGCGCCCGTTCGTCAGCCAGTCGAACTGCTTCGTGGTGCCGCCGTTGAAGTTCGCCGCCGACGCCTGCCGCTGCCTGGAGGTGGCGGTGCGCGGGGGCATGCCCGTCCTGCTGCTGTCGGCCGGTCAGGCGGGAGCCACGGCGCCCGCGGCGCTCGCCGGTTCGCTGGTGCAGGAAGTCGCCGAGGTGCTCGCCGGCCTGGCGTACGTGAACGCCATCGAGCCCGGGGCGCCGGCCATCTTCGGCCTGTGGCCGTTCGTCAGCGACCTGCGCAGCGGCGCCATGTCGGGCGGCAGCCCCGAGCAGGCGTTGCTGTCGTCGGCGTGCGCGCAGATGGCGCACTTCTACGACCTCACCGGCGGCACCTCGTCGGGCATCAGCGACGCCAAGATGCCCGACGTGCAGGCGGGTGCCGAGAAGGGCTACAACCACGCGCTCGTCGGCAACGCCGGCGCCAACCTCATCTACGAGGCGGCCGGCATGCACGCCAGCCTGCTCGGCTTCTCGCT
>CBHWEI010000183.1:0-8325 GCA_966112835.1 uncultured Acidimicrobiaceae bacterium | reverse complement strand
CGCGGGTGCGGAAGATGAAGTTGCCGGGCGTGATCTCGTTGCGGAAGCTCTTGCCCACCTGGGCGATGCCGAACGGCGGCTTCTTGCGGCTGGTCTGCAGCACGTTCAGGAAGTTCACGAACATGCCCTGCGCCGTCTCGGGGCGCATGTACACCTCGGCACCCGAGCCCTCCACCGGGCCGGCGTATGTCTTGAACATCAGGTTGAAGGCACGCGCCTCGGTGAAGCTGCCCGTGGCGCCACAGTTCGGGCACACGTTCGGGTCGGTCAGGTGGTCCTCACGGAAGCGCTGCTTGCACTTGGTGCAGTCGACCAGCGGGTCGCTGAAGTTCGCCAGGTGGCCACTGGCCTCGAACACCTGCGGCGGCGCCAGGATGGCGGCGTCGATGAGCACGACGTCGTCGCGCTGCTGCACCATGGTGCGGATCCACGCCTCGCGCACGTTGCGCAGCATGAGCGAACCCAGCGGGCCGTAGTCGTAGCTGCTGCGGAAACCGCCGTAGATCTCGGCCGACGGGTACACGAACCCACGGCGCTTGCACAGGTTGACGATCTGATCCAGTTCGGTGGCAGCCATAACGCCCCAAGGCTACGGGCACCCCGGTTGCAGCCGCGAACGGATTGCCGAAAAGTGGCAGGATGACCACGGTGGCAGACGCCGCCGATTGCAGAGGTGGACTCATGTCGCGCATCCGACTCCTGGTCGTCGCCCCCGCCCTGGCACTGGTCGCCCTGGCCGCCTGTACCAGCGACACGTCCGGCACGGGCACCCCCACCACCGGCGGGTCCACCACGTTCCCACCGGTCACCACCGCGGGTGGCACCGAGTCGTCGGCCGCGACCAGCACCAGCGGCCCCGTGTCGTCGAACACGTCGGCCACCACCGCCACCACCACCGGCGTCGGCACCGCCTGCGCCGGGGCCACCGGCATCCCCGCCACCGCCGACGTGGGCGCCACCATCACCGGCGACATCGACGGCGACCTGGTGGACGACACCATCACCGAATACAGCCTGGACGGCGTGCCCCACGTGCACTCGCGCCTGGCCACCGGCGGGCAGAGCGACGCCGAGGTGCCCATCGGCAACGCCGACCACGTGAGCATCAGCTTCGAAGACTTCGACTACTCGCTCGGCGCCACCGTGAAGCCGCCGGTCGCCGTGCTCGCCATCGGCGCCACCCAGGCCGGCACCGCCGTCTACACGTTCCTCACCAACACCACGCAGTACTGCATCCAACCGTGGCACGACGCCGCCGGCACCATGTGGGTGGGCCGCCTGTCCATGCAGGGCCCGTACGAAGGGCTGTCGTGCGAGATCGCCGCCGGCAACCGCTACTACGCCGTGAACGAAGCCGTGCCCGACGGCGCCGGCAACCTGACCGTCACCCAGACCGTCTTCCACCACAACTTCACGCGCATCGAGTTCGACCCGCCGCTCGCCAGCTTCACGGTGCCCGACACGCCCGCCAACGAGCACCAGTACGGCGACTTCTCAGCCTGCGACCACGACCCCCTGTTCCCCTGACCTGCCGGCCTCTCGCCGCCGGTTTCCGGTTGCAGTTGTTCCCGGTTTCCGGGAACCATCGCAACCAGAAACCAATCTGGGAAGAATCACAACCAGAAACCCCTTGGGGCCCTGGGAGAGCCGGAGCTAGTGGGACTCGAACATGGCGACGGTGCGCAGGCGGCGCTCGATGTGGTGCTCGAGCGCCCGGGTGGCGTGGGCGGCCACCTCGTGCGTGGCCGGGCCGGCCGGCACGGACAGCGCGTCGTTCAACCGGCCGCCCAGGATCATGCGCATCAACTCGAGCGCCTCGGCGCTGAGCGGCGCACCCGTCCGGCAGGCCCGGCACAGCGCCCCACCCTGGTCCATGTCGAACGCGACCAGCGGGCCTTCCTCGCCGCAACGCACGCACACGTCCAGCTCGGGGCGCACACCTTCGGCGGCCAGCAGCTTCCAGTAGAACGACGGCACCACGAGCGGGCCACTGCGTTCGCCGATGGTGCGCAACGCGCCCACCACCATGCGATACAGGTGCGGCACGGGCTCGCGGTCCATGGCCATCTGGTCGGCGGCCTCGAGCACGGCGATGCCGTTGGTGAGGTGGTCGAGGTCGACCATCATGGGCGCCAACGTCTCGACGCACTCGGCCTGGTTCACGATGTCCAGCTCGCGGCCCTGCGCCAGCAACAGCTTCACGTGGCTCATCGGCTCGAGCCGCGCCCCGAACTTCGAATGCGTCTTGCGCACGCCCTTCGCCACGGCGCGCACCTTGCCGTGGTCCTGGGTGAGCAGCACGACGATGCGGTCCGACTCGCCCAGCTTGTAGGTGCGCAGCACGACGCCGACGTCGTGGTACAGGTGCGTGGCCACGGCGCGGCTCAGTCGTTCACGCCGCCGAAGCGGCGGTTGCGATGGGCGTACGAACTGATGGCCTCGTCGAGGTGCGCTGCCGACAGGTGGGCCCAGCCCAGGTCGAGGAAGACGAGCTCGCTGTAGGCCAGCTCCCACACCAACGACGGCGGCAGGCGGTGCGACGAGCCGAGGATGACCACCAGGTCGGGGTCGGCGCCGGCCGGCGCGTTCAGGTGACGGGCGATGGCGGCCTCGGTGATGGCCTCGCCGGCGTCGCGCAGTGCGTTCACCGCGGCGGCCACGCGGGCACGACCGTCGGCCTGCGGATGCGCTGACACCAGGCAGTGCCCGACGGTGGCGGTGCGCTCGAGCGCAGTGTCGGCGGCAGCCGCGTCGGCCGACGCACCCGACCCGGTGCCGGACCCGGTGCCGGACCCGGTGCCGGACCCCGTGACCAGCACGCTCGCGTCGCCGTCGTAGGGGCGCAGCGTGAGCCAACTGGCACCCACGGAATCGGCCACCTTGCCCAGCTCGCCCAGCAGCTGCGACCACTGGTCGGCCGGCAGGGCAGACCAGTCGGCGACCGTTCCACCCACCACGATGATGTGGCGGAGCGCGCTGGTGTCGACGGCGTTCATCGCCGCCATTGTCCCACGCGCACGGGGTTCAGGACGTCATGCCGTTGAGACCGACCAGGCCCCTGGCCAGCTCGATCTCGCCCATGTGACGCAAGCCGTGCTGGTAGATCCAGCACTCGGTGGCGTCGAGCAGGGTGATGCCCTCGGGGCCCGCGACACGGGCGCTGTAGGTGCTGGCGATCTGCGGCGGGAACGGCCGGGTGATGACCACCCGGTCCAGCTCGGCCGGGTCGAGCTGGTCCAGCCAGTCCTCGGTGCGCTGGAACACGGCACGCATGTACTCCTGGAACGCGTCGTAGTCGCCGATGCGCTGGTGGATCATCTCGTCGACCGTCTTGTGCTTGCCGTGGTCGTTGATGGTCATGCCCACACGCTGCTGCCACTCGTCGTTCCAGATGGGCGGCGTGCCGGTCATGAGCATGAACGAGGCGTCGATCATGTTGGTGATGTGGAACAGACAGAACGCGATGGGCAGCACGCCCTCGCGCTCGAAGTGGTTGACGTGCTCGATGTCCATGGTCTCGACGGCCTGGTGGTACAGCGAGTGCATGGCGCGCATGCGCCGACGGAGCGAATCGAGGACGAGCGGCGACGAGGAATCGGGCATGGGCCAACCCTACTCGTGTCAGCCACACTGTCAATAGTTTTGCCCGACCTTCGCGACCGCCGTTTGTTACCGTGAGACCGTGGCCCCGCCCTCCCCTGCTCCTTCGCGCCCCGCGCACGTGGCGTGCATCATGGACGGCAACGGGCGCTGGGCCAAGGCCCGCCACCTGCCCCGCATCGAGGGCCACACCGAGGGCGAGGAGAACCTGGCCCGCCTGGTGCGCGTCGCCGTCACCAAGAACGTCGGCTGGCTCACCGTGTTCGGCTTCTCCACCGAGAACTGGGTGCGCCCCCGAGCCGAGGTGCGCCACATCCTGGGCCTGCACAAGAAGCTGTTCGGCCGTGTGGCCGAACTGAACGAACTGAACGTGCGCATCCAGTGGATGGGCCGGCCGTTCGACAGCCCCGACGCCCGCACCCCCAAGTACGTGCAGCGCGCCATCCGCAAGGCCATCGCCGACACCGCCAAGAACACCGGCATGGTGCTCACCGTCGCGTTCGACTACGGCAGCCACGCCGAGATGGTGCACGCCGCCCGCCAGGCCGCCGCCGACGGCACCGTCACCCCCGAGTCGCTCGGTGCGCACCTCTACCTTCCCGAACTGCCGCCGGTCGACGTGCTCGTGCGCACCTCGGGCGAGGTGCGCATCTCCAACTTCATGCTGTGGCAGAGCACCGGCACCGAGGTGTACTTCACCGAGAAGGCGTGGCCCGAGTTCGACGGCGCCGAACTCGACGCCGCACTGCAGCTCGTCAGCCCTCGGTAACCAGGCACCGGCCCCGTTCCAGGCACGCGACACGGAAGATCGTGTCGAACACGGCGTTCTTGCCGAGTGACTGCAACTGCCAAGCGGAGCCGTCGAAGCTCGCCAAGTTGCCGACGTCGTCGACCGCGACGCACGCCACGGCGGAGACGCACGACAGCGAGGACGGGACGAGTGGGATCGACGACACAGTCCACGTCGCACCGTCGAACAGCGCCGCTTGCCCGACCCCCGATGCACCGCCGACGGCCATGCACCACGTGGTGGTCAGACACTCGAGTCCGGTTGCGGCGAAGCCCGGTGAGGTGGACGCCACGAAGCTCGAGCCGTCCCACGCGAAGCCCTGACCCGACTTCGTGAGCAGGCGGCACCACGCGGCCGACACGCAGTCGGTGACGTCGGAGCCGAAGTTCGCGCCGAGCGTCGCACGCGTCCAGGTGCCGTGGTCGTACACCGAGTAGAAGCCACCGGTGCCGGCGACGCAGAAGCCGTCGACCGGACACGACACCGAGCTATACACCGTGTAACCGGTCTCCTCGTGCGGCGTCCAGGTCGCGCCGTCCCACAACGCACTGCCGCCGTTGTCGCCCACTGCGAGGCAGAACGTCGGAGACGAACACGACACCGCTTCGTACCCCACGATCCGCGGCAACGGCAGCGTCGGGAGCGGCTCGAAGCTGCCCCAGTTCGGGGCGACGTAACGCCGCGCGAACGAATCCGACACCGCCATGCACCACGACGACGTCGGGCACGAGACGCCACGCGATGCGCCTCGCGACAGCACCGGCGACACATCACCGAACACCCCGTCGACCAATGGCGCTGCCCAATCCCAGCGGGCCACCACCATGCACCACGTGGCCGACACGCACGACACCGCCCGCGGGTTCAGCGCCGGCGCCCCGGCACTCACACCCTGGACACCGCCGTCGAACGAAATGACCTGTTGGTCGTCGAGCAGCGCGCACGAGCTCAACCCTGTGCACGACACCGACTGCAGGATGCGGAAACCACTCGCGAACACGGACGGCTGCGACCAGGCACTGCCGTCGAAACGCCAGAGCGAGTTGCCCGACACCACCATGCACGAGGTGCTGGCACCGCACGACATCGACAACACTCCGACGAACGTGGTCGCACCGACCGACGCCGTGCCCCACGTGCCGTTGATCATTCGTGCGTAGGTGGTGCCCGAGCCGATGGCCATGCACCACGCCGCGCCCACGCATTCGATCTCCGACGCTGACGGGAACAGGGTCGTCGGCGCTCCCCACACGCCCGCATCGAACGATCTGGCCGAACCATTGGTGAGGGCGACGCAGTGCGATGGCGCTGCACAATCGACGTCGTTGAACGTGGCGCCGAGAGGGGCGGCGCGACTGGACGACCACGCTGCGCCGTTGAAGACGTTGTAGCTCCCACCGCCCACGACCATGCAGAAGCTGGTCGAGGCGCAGCTCAACCGTCCTTCCACCACACCGGTCGACACGGGCGCACCCCACGTCGTGCCGTCGAAACGAGCGGCGTTCCCGAAGCGGTCGAGCGCGATGCAGAACGTCGACGTCACGCAGTCGACCTGCTGGATCTGGTCGTTGGTGGCTGCGATCGTGCCGACCGGGCGGACGCTCACGGTCCGCTGCAGCACGTAACCGTCGACGGCCACCTGGATCTGGGTCGATCCGGCGGAACGATTGAGGACCGAGATCGATCCGTCGGCGCCGACCGGCACGATCGCCGAATTCGACGCTCCCGCACCAGTGCCGGGCCGGAAGTACAGGTTCGACGCACCCGGGGCGCGGCCGCCGGCAGGAAATGCCGCCAACGCGCCCGACGCCGTGGCACTGACGCCCGTGAGCACCACGTGCACCGCACTCACCCCGGTGTCGGGCACTCCGCCACGACCGAGCACCTTCACCGTCCGCGTCACGCCGGCCGGGTCGGGAGACGTCGCGGTGGACCGATACATCACCACCGGATCGAGCGAACGAGTGCTGCCGGTGACGTCGACCGCCGACATGTCGTCGAGAAGGCGCGGGGTGGCGTACCAGCCGACGACCTCCACCGCGACGTGCACTTTGGTCATCGATTGGTTGCTGATGAACACCTGTCCGTACGGTCCCATCGGCACGATCATCTGCTGCGTGACAGCGGTGACCGCGGGGTACCTCAGGCTGATCGCGCCCGGCCGCTTCTCTCCCCCGTGCACCACCAGCGACCCGACGCCGGTCGCGCCCTTCGCAGTGACGTTGAGAACGAGTGCCGCCACTCCCTCGTTGGGCACGGGCGGCCGGCCACCCAGTGCCATGACCACGCCGGACCGCTCGGTGACCGGCCCCGTGACGCCCTGCGTGCCGAGCGCTGTCGTCGTGTCGTACACCTTCACCGGTGCGACGGGATGGAACATGCCCTTCGCCTCCGGCGTTCCGGCGACGTAATAGCCGACCACATCGGCCACGAGTTGCACCGAGCCGGTCGAGCCGTTGTAGAGGTCGACGGCACCGCCGGCGCCGACCGGCACGGTGACGAGGCTCGCGCGCGGCACGACGGCAGCAAAGCGCAGCTGACCGAAGCCGGGGCGCCGACCGCCATGGGGATAGACCGTGACGGCGCCCGCCGTCGCGGCCGAATGGGCGGTCACGTTCAACACCACGGAGCCCACCCCGGATTGCGGGACGGCACCGCGGCCGGTCACCTGCATCGCGATCACCCCCTGAGCGGCCACCGGACGCTTGGGCGCGCCGAGTCCAGTCGGCGTGTCGAGCAGACGGACCGTCTGCAGCGGCACGTACGCCCCCGGAGCCCAGCCGATGGGAGTGGCTGTCGGCGCCGCGCCCACCGCCGAGCTGAACGGCACGGCAAGCAGCAGCGCCGACAACACCGTGGCCTGTGCGCAGCGTCGAATCATCGGGGTCACGGAGGGGGCACCGTACCAGTGGGGGTTCGCGCCGCGTCCGCGGCCCACTCGTATGCTCGTCCGGTGACGATCGAGGCCGCACTCCACCGGGTCACCGCCGCGCTGCCCGCGGCGGAGGACCGACCCGGACAACGGCAGATGGCCCAGGCCGTCGCCGACGCCATCGCCTCGGGCCGCCACCTGGTGGTGCAGGCCGGCACCGGCACCGGCAAGACCATCGGCTACCTGGTGCCCGCGCTGCTGGCCGGGAAGACCGTCATCGTCGCCACCGCCACCAAGGCGCTGCAGGACCAGCTGGCCGACAAGGACCTGCCGTTCCTGGAGCAACACCTGGACACGCCGTTCGAATGGGCGGTGCTGAAGGGGCGCAGCAACTACCTGTGCCGCCAGCGCATCGACGAGCTGCAGACGAAGAGCGAGGGCCAGCTGGAGCTGGACGAGTTCGCCAACACCACCAAGGTCGAGATCAAGCGCCTCGCCGAATGGGGCCACACCACCCGCAGCGGCGACCGCGCCGAGCTGGACTGGGCACCCAGCGACCGCGCCTGGCAGGCCGTCAGCGTCGGCTCCGACGAATGCCCCGGCGCGGCGCGCTGCCCGAAAGGCCCGGTGTGCTTCGCCGAGGCCGCCCGCGACCGCGCCGCCACCGCGAACGTCATCGTCGTGAACATGCACCTCTACGGGCTGGACGTGGGCACCGGCGGCGCCATCCTTCCCGAGCACGACGTGCTCGTGGTCGACGAGGCGCACCAGCTGGAAGACGTCATGAGCGACACGGTGGGCATCGAGATCACCGGTGGCCGCTTCACGTCGCTCGCGTCGGCGCTGCGCCGCATCCTGGTGGACCCCGCGGTGCTCGCCCCCATCGCCGAGGCCCCGTCGGCCATCCGCGACACGCTGAGCCCGCTGGTGGGCCAACGCCTGCCCAACCCACTGCCCGCCGCCGTGGGCGACCTGCTGGTGGACCTGCGCGGCCGGCTGCAGAAGGCACAGGACGCGCTGCGCGCCATCGACACCGACGTCGACGACGCCAAGCAGAAGAAGC
>CBHWEI010000182.1:0-8330 GCA_966112835.1 uncultured Acidimicrobiaceae bacterium | reverse complement strand
TGCAGTTCATCCTCGGCTGGGAGATCATGGGCCTCTGCTCGTTCATGCTCATCGGTCACTGGTGGGAGGAAGAGGCCAACAGCCGAGCCGCACTGAAGGCGTTCTTCACGGTGCGCACCGGCGACATGGGCCTGCTCGTCGGCACGGGCATGCTGCTCTTCGTCTTCGGCAACCTGGACATCAAGGCCATCAACGAGAGCGCCGCCGACTTCACCGGCAGCCACAGCATGCTCATGTGGACCGCAGTGGCACTGTTCATCGCCGCCATCGGCAAGAGCGGCCAGTTCCCGCTGCACACCTGGTTGCCCGACGCCATGGCCGGCCCCACGCCGGTGTCGTCGCTGCTGCACTCCAGCACCATGGTCGTGGCGGGCGTGTTCCTGGTGGCCCGTCTGTACCCGGTGTTCCACACCGGCCTCGACATCAACGTCGCCGGGAACCACTTCAACTTCATCGCCGTCATCGGTGGCATCACCATCCTCATCGCTGCGGCGCTGGCGTTCGTGCAGAACGACATCAAGAAGGTGCTCGCCTACTCCACGGTCAGCCAGCTGGGCTACATGATGATGGGCCTCGGCGTCGGCGCCTGGATGCCGGCCGTGTTCCACATCTTCACGCACGCCTTCTTCAAGTGCTGCCTGTTCCTGTGCGCCGGCTCCATCGCCCACACCGGCTCGCACCACAGCTTCGACATGAAGACCGACATGGGTGGCCTGCGCAAGAAGATGCCCATCACGTTCTGGACGTGGATCGTCAGCACCGCCGCACTGTGCGGTCTGCCGTTCTTCAGCGGCTTCTTCTCGAAGGACGAGATCATCGACTCGGCCCACGCGAACGACTACACGGTGTTCTGGATCATCGGTCTCATCGGTGCGTTCATGACCACCGCGTACATGACCCGGGCCACCTACCTCACGTTCTTCGGCAAGGCCCGTGGCGGCGCCGCCCACTTCGTGGGTGACCACGACGACCACGCGCATGCCGACGCCCACGGTCACGACGATCACGCCGACGCGCACGGTCACGACGACGACCACGGTCACGCCCCGGTCGCGCACGGCAAGCCGCTGCCGTTCGCCCCCAGCGACTCGCCGTGGCAGATCACGGCGCCGCTGCTCATCCTCAGCTTCCTGGCGCTCATCGCCGGTTACCTGAACGCGGCGCCGTTCCACTGGCACAGCTTCGAGCACTGGCTCGAGAGCTCCATCGGCCTGCCCATCGGCGAGGGCGGCATCCCCGAGCCGCCCGAGTTCGAGTGGGTGAACGCGCTGCCCAGCATCATCCTGGTGCTCGCCGGTTTCGCCATCAGCCTGTTCCTGTGCAAGAAGGTGTTCTTCAACGACGAGAAGTCGCCGTTCAAGGGCCTCACCGAGCGCAACGCGCTGCTCGGCGCCGGGCACAAGTTCCTGGTGAACAAGTACTACCTCGATGCGCTCTACGAGGGCGTCATCGTGAAGTCCATCGCCCACCCCATCGCGCAGGCCGCCTACTGGGTGAACCAGCACGTGCTCGACGGCATCGTCAACGCCGTCGGCATCGGCACGAAGCGCACGGGTCTGTGGGTGTACCGCAACGTCGACCAGCGAGTGGTCGACGGCGCGGTGAACGGAAGTGGTGCAACGGCACGCGGCGCCGGTGGCGCACTGCAACCGGTGCAATCAGGCAAGGTCAGCATGTACGGAGCGTTGCTGTTCGGTGCCGCAGCAGTGGGTGCGCTCGTACTCGTACTCGTCAACAGCTAGAGGGATCCATGCACGACGTAATCCAGAACCAACAGTGGCTGCTCAGCCTCGGCACGTTCTTGCCGTTGGCTGGTGTCCTGGTGATGCTGTTCATCCCGAAGAGCGACGAGTCCTCGGTGAAGGGCGTTGCCCTGCTGACGGCGGCCGCAACGCTCGCGGTGGGCATCTACACCATGATCCAGTTCGACTACGGCAAGAGCGAGCAGCTGCAGTTCTTCACCACGAACAAGTGGATCACGCCCATCAAGGCGACGTACACGATCGGCCTCGACGGCATCAGCCTGCCGTTGTACGTGCTGTCGATGATCATCACCTTCCTGGTGATGATCTACTCGTGGAACCACGTGCCGTCGCCGGGCAACCCGAAGGCGTTCTTCATGCTCATGCTCGTCCTGCAGACGGGCATGGCCGGAACCTTCGTGGCCCAGGACCTCATCCTGTTCTTCGTCTTCTTCGAAGTGGTGCTGCTGCCGATGTACTTCATGATCGGCGTGTGGGGTGGCGAGAACCGCCAGTACGCGTCGCTGAAGTTCTTCCTCTACACCATGTTCGGTTCGGCGCTCATGCTGGTGTCGTTCATCGCCCTGTTCGTGGTCACCCGGAGCAACGCCGCCGACCCCGAGGCCGCCAACTTCAGCTTCCGCTGGTTCCTCGAGAACGGCGCCGACGTCAGCAAGAACACGGCCATCTGGATCTTCGCCGGCATGTTCATCGGCTTCGCCGTGAAGGTGCCCATGTTCCCGTTCCACACCTGGCTGCCCGACGCCCACACCCAGGCGCCCACGCAGGGCTCGGTCATCCTGGCCGCCATCCTGCTGAAGCTCGGTACCTACGGCTTCGTCCGCATCGCCATTCCGTTCCTGCCGCAGGCGGCCACGAAGTGGGCCCCGGTCATCGGCGTGCTCGCGGTCATCGGCATCATCTACGGCGCCCTGGGGTGTCTCGCCCAGACCGACATGAAGCGTCTCATCGCCTTCTCGTCGGTGGCGCACATGGGCTTCGTCATGCTGGGCATCAGCACGCTCACCTCGCTGGGCATCAACGCTGCCCTGTTCGGCATGGTCGCCCACGGCCTCATCACCGGCATGCTCTTCTTCGTGGCCGGCTCGGTGAAGGAGCGCTACCACACGCTCGAGATCAAGCGCCTCAGTGGCATGCTGCAGCAGATCCCCAAGACCGGCTGGATCCTGGGCTTCTGCGCCATGGCCTCGCTGGGCCTGCCCGGCCTCGCCGGGTTCTGGGGCGAGTTCCCGGCCATCCTCAGCTCGTGGAACCCGCTGCACGGCGACGACCTGCCCTTCGGCGGTGTCAGCGTCACCCTGTTCCGCTGGCTCACGGTCATCGCCGCCCTCGGCACGGTGCTCGCCGCCGGCTACCTGCTGTGGCTCTACCAGCGCACCGCGTTCGGTGAGCCCACGCCCGAGTTCGCCGGCCTCGGCGCCGACGGCCACGGCCACGACGACGATGCGCACGGTCACATGGTGCAGGCCGACGCCGGTCACGATGCCGGTCACGGCGACGACCACGGCGACGGGCACGGCCACGAGCCGCTGCACGACGTGAACATGTTCGAGTGGATCGCCTGGACGCCGCTCCTGGTGGCCATCGTGGTGTTCGGCGTGCTGCCGCAGCTCATGTTCAAGGTGTTCGACCCGGGCGTCACCGAGCTCGTCAAGGTCTTCGGCGGGAAGTGACCTGATGCTCGCATCGCTCCTCGCCGCGGGCGACTTCGTCGCACCGAATGTCGACTACCACGCCCTCGCGCCCGAGATCGTGCTCGCGGCCGGCATCTGCATCGTGCTGCTCGTCGACCTGTTCGTGCCCGAGCACCGTCGCTGGATCACGGGCACCATCACCGGCTTCTTCCTGCTCGGTGCGGTGCTGCCCGTGGTCACCCTCGCGGTCATCGGAGACGACGTCCGCGACGCGCTGGGCGACGGCCGCTACATCACCGACAACTTCAGCCTGGTGCTGAAGGCGCTGTTCCTGCTCGCCGGCTACGTGGTCGTGCTGCTCAGCACGAACGAGATCGAAGAGGGCGGCTACTACCAGGGCGAGTACTACGTGCTGCTGCTCAGCAGCATCCTCGGCATGGTCATGCTCACGTCGTCGCGCGACCTCATCTCGGTGTTCGTGGCGCTCGAGTTCCTGTCCATCCCCGCCTACATGATGGCGGCCTGGAAGAAGCGCGACCGCAAGAGCAACGAAGCCGGCGTGAAGTACTACCTGCTCGGCGTGTTCGCCAGCGCAGTGCTGCTGTACGGCATGAGCCTGCTCTACGGCCTGGCCAACAGCACCAAGCTGGCCGACATCGGCAAGGTCATCACGCTCCAGGGCGACAAGGTGGGCGTGCAGGTGGTGGCCGTGGCGTTCGTGCTCATCGGCTTCGCCTTCAAGATCAGTGCCGTCCCGTTCCACACCTGGGCACCCGACACCTACGAGGGTGCGCCGACGCCGGTCACGGCGTTCCTCAGCGTCGCCTCGAAGGCCGCCGGCTTCGTCGGCATCGTGGCGCTGGTGTACCTCACCTTCCCGGTGGCCAGCGACGTGTACAAGCCGATGCTGTGGGTGCTCGCCGCCCTCACCATGACGGTGGGCAACCTGGTGGCCCTGAAGCAGAAGAACGTCGTGCGACTGCTGGCCTACTCGAGCATCAGCCAGGGTGGTTTCATCCTGATGCCGCTCGCCATGGCCGGCACCGGCGACGCCGCCAGCGCCTCGCTGCGTGCGGTCATGACGTACCTCATCATCTACGCCGCCACGAACCTCGGTGTGTTCGCCGTGGTCATCGCCGTGTCGCGCAAGACCCGCAGCGGCGAGATCAGCAGCTTCGGCGGCCTGTTCAGCTACGCACCCGGGCTCACCGTGATGATGACCATCTTCCTCGCCTCGCTCGCCGGCATTCCGCCCCTCGGCGGTTGGTACGCCAAGTTCGGCGCCTTCAAGGCCGTCATCGACGCAGGTGGCGGTTGGGGCTACAGCATCGCCGTCATCGGTGCCATCAACGCGGTCATCGCCACGGCCTACTACATCATGCTCATGCGTGAGATGTGGATGAAGCCCGTGCCCGACGGCGACACCACGCCCATCAAGGTGCAGGCACCTGTCGTGG
This sequence comes from uncultured Acidimicrobiaceae bacterium, assembly GCA_966112835.1. Taxonomy (GTDB): domain Bacteria; phylum Actinomycetota; class Acidimicrobiia; order Acidimicrobiales; family Ilumatobacteraceae; genus UBA668. The sequence goes on along the minus strand of CBHWEI010000182.1, from coordinate 3,476 downwards.
CGGCGCTCGCCATCACCGGCATCTGCACGGTGCTTTTCGGTGTGCTGCCCGGCCTGGTCTCCAAGTTCGGTGAGCTGAGCGACCTGTCCGGTGCCTTCGGCCGCTGACGACCTGCTCGCGGCGCGCCGCGAGCTCGGACGGCCGCTGCACTTCGACGAGTACCTGCAGCTCGCGCTGTACGGCGAGCACGGCTTCTACACGTCCGGCGGGCACGCCGGACGACGTGGCGACTTCATCACCGCGCCCGAGGTGGGGCCGTTGTTCGGCGACGTGCTGGCCCGCTGGATCGACGCCGAGTACGACCGGCTCGGGCGACCCGACGCGTTCCGTGTGTACGAGGTGGGTGCCGGCCCGGGCACCCTGGCGCGCGCGGTGCTGGCCGCAGCGCCGCAGTGGCACGACCGGTACGTGGCGGTCGAGCTGTCGGCGGCGCAACGGGCCAACCACCCCGACGGCGTGGTCTCGGCTGCAGCACTGCCCGAGGGCGACCTGGTGGGCGTCGTCGTGGCCAACGAGCTGCTCGACAACCTTCCCTTCCGGTTGGCCGTGTTCGACGGCAGGTGGCGCGAGGCCGTGGTGGAGGTCGCCGGCGACGGCACCCTGAGTGAGGTGACCGCGCCCGTCCCGGCCGACTGGTCGCATCTGCCGGCGCACGCATCGCACGGTGCCCGTGTTCCCGTCCAGCTCGCTGCAGCGGCGTGGGTGACCGATGTCCGGCGTCGTCTGCCAGCCGGCACGGTGCTGGCGTTCGACTACTGCACGCCGCGCACGGCCATGCTGGCGGCCTCGCCGTGGCGCGACTGGCTTCGCACCTACCGGGGGCACGAGCGGGGCGTGCACTACCTGCGGGCCCCTGGCGAGCAGGACGTCACCACCCAGGTGTGCATCGACCAGCTGCCCGAACCCGACGCGGTGCGCACCCAGGCGCAGTTCCTCACCCGCTGGGGCATCGAGGAACTGGTGGCCGAGGGCGTGGAGGTGTGGAACGCCACGGCGTCGCGGCCCGACCTGCGCTCGCTGCGCATGCGCAGTCGGGTCCGCGAGGCCGAGAGCCTGCTGGATCCGACCGGTCTGGGGGCCTTCCTGGCCCTGGAATGGTCCGCGGGCGGCTGAATCCACCGGCACGGCGCGGTGCCCTGCGCACCGCCACGCACCGCCACCGCACCGCCACGCACCGCCACCGCACCGCTGACAACGCTGCCGACGAGCCACCTTCGGGGTCGGCGGAGGTGTCGCGTTCGTCTGCGTTCTCTGTGCTCCGATCGAGCCCAAACATCTGGTTGTGTGGGTCCGACCACGGCGCGTCGCCATCTGAGGGTGGATGTGACCGATTTTTCGGCCGCGAATCTCAGAACTGACCGGTTCTCAACGCTGGGAGTAGATAGTTTGAAGAAAGTGAGACAAATCTTGGAATAGGGACGACGACCTATGTCACGTAACGTCGTCCTCACTTACCATGATCTCGAGCTACCCCGAGTGATGGAGACCCCCACCCATGAACAGCCGTAAGACCTTCGGAATCACCACAGCGATCGCCGGCGCGGCGCTCGCCGTGGCCAGCCTGGTGACGCCGGGCATCGCCAGCGCCACCGCTGTGAACAACAGCAACAACGCCTCGTACTGGGTGAACATGGGTGAGCACCCCAACGCCCTGTGCTACAAGCACGGCTACGAGAGCAACGCCCACGGCTCGGTGACGAACAACAGCAAGGCCGTCACCCTGAACGTGTTCGACCAGAGCTGGCCCGGCGACCACTGGGAGCTCCTGGTGGTGAACGGCGGCAACGGCGACACGGTCATCCAGCACCCGTCGGCCGGTGTGGCCTACTACCCGCCGCTGAACAACGGCGGCCAGAAGCCGAACATCTCGCACTGGATCGTCTGCAAGGGCACCACCCCGGCCGTCACCACGACGACCGCGGCCCCCACCACGACGGCTGCTCCGACCACGACGGCTGCTCCGACCACGACGGCTGCTCCGACCACGACGGCTGCTCCGACCACGACGACCGAGGCACCGACCACGACGACCGAGGCTCCGACCACGACGACCGAGGCTCCGACCACGACGACCGAGGCTCCGACGACCACGACCGAGGCGCCGACCACGACGACCGGGGCGCCGACCACGACGACCGAGGCGCCGACCACGACGACCGAGGCTCCGACGACCACGACCGAGGCGCCGACCACGACGGCAGCACCCACGACGCTGCCGCCCACCACGGAGCCGCCCACCACCGAGGGCCCGACCACGTCGATCGGCCAGGAGGGCCCGACCACCACGGTGGCCGAGACCACCACCACCGAGGTCGGCCAGGAAGGCCCCACCACGACGGCGTCGGGCAGCGACGGTCCCACCACCACGACGGCGAACGGTCTGCCCCGTACCGGTGGCGACTCGAACATGCTCCTCATGCTCGGCCTGGCCCTGTCGGTCGGCGGTCTGCTGACCGTCGCACTCGGCCGGCGCCCGCAGGACGCCTGATCACGATCCCCATCCAGGACACCGGTCGCCCCCTCGATCGGTGAGCACCGCTGACGGAGCGGGTGGCGAGAACCCGCTCCGACAGCTGCCATGAGGCCACCCGTTTCGACGGGTGGCCTCGTCGCGTCCGGTCCGTCATCACGGAATCCTCTGTCGCGCATGGTCGTAGGTCGAACGTCGCTGAGACAGTTGTAGTGCGACAACCACCTCACGTAGTTGAAGTGTGGCACTTCGTGGTGGCAAAATTCGTGGATCTCATCAGAAAACCGCGAATTCTGTGACGCAGGGTCGGTTCTTTGACAAAAACCAGACGAATAGGGGAATAGGGCACACGGCCTATGTCACGTTCCGTAAGCCTCACGTACCATGACCTCGTGCTACTTCGAGTGATGGAGAACCCCGTGAACAGCCGTAAGACCGTTGGAATGACCACTGCGATCGCCGGTGCGGCGCTCGCCGTCGCCGGCCTGATCGTTTCGCCTGGTGTGGCGAGCGCCACCAAGCCCAACCCCACCCACAAGGTCACCATCTGCCACGCCGTGTCCGGCAAGGGCGAGACCAAGAACGGGTACAACATCATCGAGGTCGATGTCGCCTCGATCTTCACCAAGGGTCACTCGACCCACACCCACGAGGGTCGCTACGACATCATCCCGGCCTTCGACTACACGAACGACGACGACGAGGTCATGCACTTCGACGGCCTCGGCGACTCGTCGTGGATCGCCACCGGCTGCGCGCCGGCCGTGACCACCACCAGCGAGGCCACCCCCGGCTGCGACAGCGAGAGCGAGTCGGACGACAACAGCTCCGAGTCGGAGAGCGACGACGGCGAGGGCGGCAGCCACGGCTCGAGCCGTGTCGCCCACAGCACCGGCGACAGCAGCGACGACGAGGGTGACGACAACGAAGGCGACGACGACTGCCAGGTGACCACCACCACCGAGGCGCCGACCACCACGACCGAGGCCCCCACCACGACCGAGGC
>CBHWEI010000181.1:0-8522 GCA_966112835.1 uncultured Acidimicrobiaceae bacterium | reverse complement strand
CGCGACCGCCAACACACCATCTCGTTGGCGTGGCCGGCGGGCTCGCCCGAGGCGGTGCGTGCCCTGGTCCCCCGCACCGACGTGCTCGACGAGACGGTCGAGCCGGACGGCACCTTCGTGCAGGCCCACGGGCCGCTGCACACCTATCTGCGCACCGTCGAAACCATGCCTGACCAGGTGCGCGAGACCATCACCTACTCGCTGCACATCCCCTGGTTCGGCTGGCTGTTCTCCCGACCGATCCGCCATTCGCTGCGCCACCGCCGGCCGGACGGCGCACGCAGCCCGTGGTGGGCACCGCCCGACCAGCTGAACGAACGGCAGGCACAGACGCTGGCGTTGCTGGCCATGGCCGCCATGTCGGCCGCCTTCGCCAACACGCTGTTCACCCAGACCGCGAACTTCGCCGCCGACACCTTCGGCATCTCGGACCGCGGCCAGGGCATCGGCGGTGCCGTCGTGCGGCTGGGCGTGCTGTTGATGCTGCCGTTCGCCATCCTCGCCGACCGCATGGGCCGGCGGCGCACCATCGTCCTCACCGCCTGGCTGACGCCGCTGTTCTGCCTGGTCGGCGCGGCGGCTCCCAGCTTCTGGACGTTGGTCGCGTCGCAGACCGTCGCCCGCCCGATGGGCATCGCGCTCGCGCTGCTCGCCGGCGTGGCCGCGGCGGAGGACATGCCGCGCAACAGCCGCGCCTACGCGGTGAGCGTGCTGGCCATGTCGGCCGGTCTGGGCGCGGGCGTCGCGGTGGGTGCGTTGAAGCTGGCCGACCTGGGTGACGAGGGCTGGCGCTTGGTCTACGTGCTCTCGCTGTTGTGGCTGCCGGTCGCGCTCAGCCTGATGCGGCGGCTGCTCGAGACGCGCCGCTTCGAGAAGGTGCACCAGATCGCCCAGCCGATGAACCGTCGGCGGCTCGCGCTGGTGGCGATGGTGGGCCTGACCGCGAACCTGTTCGTCGCGCCCGCCTCGTTCTTCCAGAACCGCTACCTCGACGACGTGCGCGGCTACAGCGGCGGCGGCATCGCCCTGTTCACCCTCATGACCGGCACACCCGCGTCGTTGGGCCTCATCGTCGGCGGTCGCCTGGCCGACCTGTTCGGGCGGCGGACGCTCATCATCGTCTGCACCCCCATCTCCACCGCGTGCCTGGTGTTCGCGTTCGCCAGCGAAGGCACCACCATGTGGGTCGTCACGCTGGTGGGCGGCCTGCTGGCCGCCATCGCCTACCCGGCATACCAGGTGTACCGCGCCGAGCTGTTCCCCACGGGCAACCGCGGCCGGGCGAACGGTGTGGTCAGCGCCACCGCGCTGCTCAGCGGCAGCCTGGGCATCCTGTTCGTCGGGTGGGCGCGCGACGAGGGGTGGAGCTTCGCCGCGGCGATGGCGGTGATGGCCGTCGGTCAACTGCTGGCGGCCGCCATGGCGTGGGCGTGGTACCCCGAAACCGCGCACCTGGAGCTCGAGGCGTTGAACCCCGAGGACCCGCAGCTGTCAGAGGCCTGAGACGAACTCGGCGACGATCGCGGCGATCTGCTGATCGGCGCCCTTCAAGTCGTGGCCCTTGCCCTGGATCCACACGTGCGTGACCGGTCCGGCGATGGTGCGGGTCCAGTGCTCCAGCTCGTCGGGCGTGCCGAACGTGTCCTTCGTGCCCGACACGAACAGGCACGGGACGGTGATGTTCGGGAAGTGCTCGACGCGCAGCCGCTCGGGCTTGCCGGGCGGGTGCAGCGGGTACGAGATGAGCACCAGGCCCGCGGCCGGGAACGGGTCGTCGGCGTCGCCCACGACCATCGAGCAGATGCGGCCACCCATCGATCGGCCACCCATCACCAGCGGGCTACGGCGCAACCGCTTCGCCTCGTCGCGCACGGTCTGCAACAGCACCGGCGGCCGATCGGGCGCCTTGCGTCCGGCAAGTCGGTACGGGAAGTCGGCGCGCACCGTGCGTAACGGCTTCACCGCTTGTTCGATGGCGAGCAGCGACGAGTGGTTGCTGTCGCTACCGGCGCCGGGGAAGAGCAGCAGGCGCGTCACGTCAGGCGCTCCAGCAGGATGCGCCGCGCCTCGCCCAGGCGTTCGATGACCACGCCGGCGTCGGCGTCGTCGCCGCCGTGGTCGGGGTGCGCCTCGCGCAGCCGGGTGCGGAACCGGGCCATCACGTCCTTCTTGCTCACCTTCGCCGTGCCCACCGGGAAGCCCAGGATGTCGAGCGCCCAGGCCCGCGGGTCGCTGATGCCCACCAGGTCGGCCCGGTCGACGCCGGTGATGTCGGCCACGAACGACGGGCCGATGGGCCCGCGCCAGCGCATGGCGCGATGCAGCACGGGCGCGACCTGGCGACGGATGCCCAGGTCGAACCGCTCGAGCGCGTACACCGCGCCGAGCACCTGCGAGAGCGGCCGGCCCATGGAGTGCAGGTCGAACTCCACGTGGTCGGCGTCGCCCGACATCTGGTGCACGCTCACAGCCAGACCGTGACGGTCCACCTGGTAGCGGTGCTGCAGCCGCGGCTGCACGATGCGGTCACCGCGCGTCACCTGGTCGATGAGGCGGCTGATGTCGGGCGTCAGTTCCTCGTCGACGCTCGGCAGGTACGCGGCGACGACGGCAGCGAGCAGCACCCCACCCAGACCGGGCGCGGGATCGGTGGGCAGCACCAGGTGACCGAGCGCCACGCGGCGCGTGGGCGTGACCGGCCGGGTGTGCCAGATCTGCAGCTCGGCCAGCAGCATCAGATGTAGGGGCGCAGCAGGTCGTGCAGTTCCTGCGCGACCTCCTGTGCGGTGACCCCGTCCGGAACGTCACCGTCGACCAGTGCCCCCGCAAGGTCGTCGGCCAGTGCACACGTGCGCTCCCACAGCCGCTGGTCCACGCCGTACGGCGGCTGCTCGGGCTCGGCCACTTCGCACGCCGCCAACAGGTCCTCCAGACCGTCGGGGTCGAGCGGGTCGCGCCGCAGGCGTTCGCCGGCGAGGAAGAACGTGGTGAGCGTCTCGAACGGCAGGCGGTCGTCCTCGGCGTGCTCGTCGTCGGTGTCGGCGACCAGCTCGACCGATTCGCCGGCCTCGACGAGGTCGAGCAACGACTCGACGAGCGCTTCGTCGGAGGTCTGCACGAGCAGCACCTCGTCCTCCCAGCGGTGCGGGTGGCCCTGGCGCACGAGCACCCGGGTGAGCGTGTCGCGATCCTCCACCGGCCAGTCGGCCAGGTCGTACTCGGTGGACGGCACGTCGTCGCCCAGCGGCACGGGGATGGGCAGCACCTCGGACTTGGCGATGGCGTTCAGGTCGTCGGCGCCTTCCACCTCGCCGTCGTCGTCGTAGACGATGCCCAGGCGGTCCTCGACGGCGTTGATGATGGCGTCGGCATCGGCTTCCCGATCTTCCGGGACCACCAGCTCGGCGCCCTCCCACGTGTGGGGGATGTCGGCGTCGGCCAGCTCGGACGCGAGCTCGGCCTGCTGGTCGAACGACCACGCCGCCAAGTCGTACAGCACCCGGGTGGCATCGGGGTCGTTGGGATTCCAGTCGTCGGTCACGGACGCGACGCTAGTCGCAGATCCGCTGGAGGAACTCCTCCACCCGGCGATATTCGTCGAGCTGGTTCGCCGGTTGGCGGAAGCCGTGACCCTCGCCGGCGTACACGTGCAGCGTCGCATCGCCGCCCGAAGCGCGCACGCGCTCGACGAACACCTGGCTCTGCTCGACGGGGACCACGGGGTCGACGTCGCCGTGCAGCACGAGCAGCGGTGTGGTGGTGAACCGCTCCGGATGGTGAGCGGGCGAGCGTTCCGACGCGAGCCCGCGTGCTTCGGGCAGCGGGCCGACCAGCGAGTCGGTGTAGTGGCGTTCGAAGCGGTGACTGCGGTCGGCCAGGTCGGCCAGGTCGGTGACCGGGTACAGCACGGCGGCACCGGCGTAGGCGTCGGGCGCGGCCCCCACGGCGCCCAGCGCGGTGAAGCCGCCCGCGGAGCTGCCGAACACCACCGTGTGGTCGGCCGCGGCGAGTCCCTGCTGCTGTGCCCACCTGGTGGCCGCGACGGTGTCGGCCACGTCGAGCTCGCCCCAGCGACCGCGCAGCGCCTGCTGGTAGGCACGACCGTGACCGGTGGAGCCACGGTGGTCGGGCACCAACACGTGCCAGCCACGGGACCGCCAGAACGCGAGCCGCGGCATGTAGGTGACCTGCCACTGGTCGGTCGGCCCGCCGTGCAGCCAGACGATGAGCCGGCTCTGCGGCGTGGCAGCGCGATACAGGCGGGCCTGCACGTCACCCGAGTCGGTGGGCACCACCACTGCTTCTGGTTCGGCGAGTTCGTCGTCGCCCCACTCGGTGTCGTGGCAGACGGCGATCACCGTGCGCTCCCACGTGAGCGTGTCGTACACCACGACCTGCGTGGGCGTGCGTGCACCGGTGCGCAACGCGGCAAGGCGCCGGCCCTGCCACGACAGTTGACCGTGCACCCCGCGAGCCACCTGCCGTACGTCGCCGCCGTGCACCGACGCCACGCACAACCGACCGAAGCCGCGTTCGTTGCGGGTGAACGCCACCCACTCGCCGTCGGGCGACACCGCGAACGAACGTTGGCCCGGGCCCCAGGTGGGGCCGGCGTGCTCGAACGGTTCGTCCACCAGCGGGCGTTCCCCGACCTGCACGTTCGACCACCCGCTCGCGTCGGAGATGTGCAGCATGGTGCCGTCGGCCATGAAGCGCACCTGCTGCACCGCGTGGTCAGGTGCCAGGCGGTCTTGCTCGCCGGTGGCACGCCGCACACGAGCGACGCGGGTGCGGTCCCACGGCATGTCGGGCACGTCCCACTCCAGCCAGTGCAGGTCGCCGTTGGGTGACCACGACGGGTCGATCACGAAGTCGGCCGTGTCGTCGTCGATGCGAGTGGACCGATGCGTCGTCAGGTCCACCACGCGCACCTCGGCCAACTCCACCACGTAGGCGACGTTCGTGCCGTCGGGCGACACGGCGGGCGCGGTCGCGCTGCGCTCGGGGCCGTGGTCGGTGAGCTGTTGCGCGGCGCCACCGTCGAGCGCCTGCCACCACAGGTTCCCGTCGCCGCCCACGTACACCAGCGCATCGTCGCCGGGCACCATGCTGTACCCACCGCCGCCCATGCCCCGACCGGTGCGCACGCCGCTGGCCTCGCCCAGGCGTACGCCACCGTCGGCGGACGCAGCGGAGCCCTCGAGCGGCTGCAGCTGCAGCCATGCGCTGCCCGCCTGCGACACCCCGAACACGACGGCAGTGCCGCCGCGCACCAGCCGCGGTTCGGAGAGATCACGGGTGGTGATGCATCGCACCGCGTCGATCGAGGTCACGCTGCGAAATGTAACGGCGCGTAATTCGTTCGACACGGCGGGCGCCGGTATGACACGGTGCTGTCATCGCTCACGACCGGAAGGAGGTGCCCCCATGCTGATGAACTGCTCACTCGCCGCCGGCAAGGGCGCGCGCCCCACCGGCGGCAGCGTCGCTGCGGGCTGACCTTCGGCTGACGGCACCACGCCGTCCGACGCTCGTCTGCGACGTTTCCCGTTCACCGTCGACGCACGTTCGCGTCCGGTCACATCCCTGCGTGCGCACCGGCGCGTCCCTGCGCACGGAGATCCCCCAACACAGCAACCACCCACGACCCGAGGAGCCCCTCATGTGGCAGAACCACTCCATCCTGTATCCGCAGTTCCATCACCATCAGCACGACCAGGTGCGCATCGCTCGCGAGCGCAGCCGCCTTCGTCGCCCGGTGCCGGATCACGTGCGGATGCACCGACCAAGCCAGTAACCGTTCGGCGCCCACTTCCCCCGAGGATCGTCCCTTGGGATGGGAGTGGGCGCCGCGGGGTACGGTGAGGGTCGATGATCGCCAATTCGCAGAAGCCCGACCGGAACCTCGCGATGGAGTTGGTGCGTGTCACCGAGTCCGCCGCACTCGCCGCCTCCCGTTGGGTCGGTCGAGGCGACAAGATGGGCGCCGACGGCGCTGCCGTCGATGCCATGCGCACCGTGCTCAGCACCGTCCCCATGGACGGCATCGTGGTCATCGGTGAGGGCGAGAAGGACGAAGCGCCGATGTTGTTCAACGGCGAGCGCGTGGGCGACGGCACCGCCCCGCTCACCGACGTGGCGGTCGACCCCATCGACGGCACGACGCTCACCGCGTACGGCCGCGCCAACGCGATCTCGGTGCTGGCGGTCAGCGAGCGCGGCACCATGTTCGACCCGGGTCCGTGCGTGTACATGCACAAGATCGCTGTCGGTCCCGACGCCGCAGGATCCATCGACATCACCGCCACCGCCACGCAGAACCTGCGCTGGGTGGCGAAGGCCAAGGGCGAGAGCGTCCGCGACCTCACCGTGGTCATCCTCGACCGCGAGCGCCACGTCGACCTCATCGCCGAGGTCCGCTCCACCGGCGCCCGCGTGAAGCTCATCACCGACGGCGACATCTTCGGCGCCATCGCCACCTCGTGGCCCGACGCGGGTGTCGACGTGCTCATCGGCACCGGCGGCACGCCCGAGGGCGTCACCGCGGCAGCGGCGCTGAAGTGCATGGGCGGCGAGATCCAGGGGCTGCTCGCCCCGCGCGACGAGGCCGAGCGCGAAGCCGCCATCGGGCTGGGCTACGACCTGTCGGCGGTGCTCACCACCGACGATCTGGTGAAGGGCGACAACTGCTTCTTCGCCGCCACCGGCGTCACCGACGGCGAGCTGCTGCGCGGCGTCCGCTACACGCATGCCAGCGCCCGCACCCAGAGCCTGGTGATGCGTTCGAAGAGCGGCACGGTGCGCATGATCGACGCCCGCCACCGCATCGACAAGCTCAGCTCGTTCGCCGCCGTCGACTACTGACGGTCAGCGCTGGACGAGGCTGGCCAGGCGCCGGGCCAGGCCGCGGGGCATGACGCTGCTGCCGGTGACCATGCCCTTGTAGAGCAGGCCCGGCACCGAGAGCGCCTTGCCGCGGGCGACGTCGTCGAGCCCGGCCTGCGCAACTTCGCGCGCCTCGAGCCAGGCGAACGTGGGGTACTGGCCGGCGTACGAGTCGCTGTTGCTGACGCTCTGGAACTCGGTGCGGGTGAGGCCCGGGCACAACGCGGTGACGTGCACACCCGTGCCGCGCACCTCTTCGTGCAGGCTCTCGGTGAGGCTGGTGACGTAGGCCTTGGTGGCCGCGTAGACGGCGAGCTTCGGGGCCGGCTGGAACGAGGCGACGCTGGAGACGTTCAGCACGTAGCCGCGGCCGCGCGGGATCATCGCCGCGAGCGCGGTGTGCGTCAGGCGTGTGAGCGCGGCGATGTTCAGCTGCACCTCGCGGTCCAGCCGGTCGACGTCGAGTTCGTGGAAGTCGCCCGAGGTGCCGAACCCGGCGTTGTTCACCAGCAGGTCGATGGGCAGCGCGGCGTCGGCCACGCGTGCGGCGACTGCGGCGAGCCCGTCGGCGGTGGTGAGGTCGGCATCGAGCACCTCGATGTGCTCGAACCGGGCTGCCAGCTCGTCCAGCCGGTCACGACGTCGGGCGACGATCACCGTGGGGATGCCGGCTTCGCCGAGCACCTCGACCATCGCCTCGCCGATGCCCGACGACGCCCCCGTCACCAGGGCGGACGTGAACGGCAGCGACGAAGCAGATGTACCCATCCCCCGAGCCTATGCCCGCACCCTCCCCCTGTCGCCCCCGACCGCGGCCAGCGCGCGACTTCGGCCCTCGCCGCGTCCAGCGCGCGAACCGATGCTGTGGAAGCAGGCGGTGCCCATGTCGCTGGTCGGACCCACGGGTCCGCAATGCGTCAGTTTTGGTGGTGCGGCGGACCCGTGGGTCCGGCACACGACAAAACTGTCGCCGAACGGACCCAACCCCCTCCCGCGCGTCGCACGCCCGCGCGGGCGCGAAAAGTCCCAGATCTGGGTCACGGCCCGCCCGTGTGCGCGAAGAGTCCCACATCCAGGACAACTCGCGCCCAACCCACCCCTCATCTCCGGGAGGAGGCGGGGCGCAGGGTCGTCCGAGGAGGAGCGGTAGCCGAGCAGCGAAGCGGTGCGAGGCCCTGGCCGAGCAGCGAGGCGTGCGACGACTGGACGAGCCCGGAGCCCCGCCGGGGGTAGGGCCGAGCAGCGAGGCGTGCGACGACCGGACGAGCCGGAGCCTCGCCGGGGCTAGTGCGAGCTGGAGCCGATGCCGCCCGAGGCGTTCAGGCGGGCGTGGGCCCGGCTGAGGGCGGCGACTGCTTCGGCGTCGTGCTCCTTGCGGAGCGCTTCCTCGGCTCGTTCCTTGGCGGTGAGGGCACGACCGCGGTCGATGTGCTCACCGAGTTCGGCGACGTCGCTGAGGATGCTCACCGTGTCGCCACTCACCTGCACGAACCCGCCGTGGACCGCCACGTCGAGCACGCTGCCGTCGGCGAGCGTGATGCGCGTGTGGTTCTCGGTGAGCGCGCCCAGGAACGGGGCGTGACCGGGCAGGAACGCGATCTCGCCACCACCCAGGGTGCGGGTGATGACCTGCGTGG
>CBHWEI010000180.1:0-8560 GCA_966112835.1 uncultured Acidimicrobiaceae bacterium | reverse complement strand
GGCCGATGGCCAACTGCTCGAGGATGCCGATGCCGTCTTCCGAGGATCCGTTCGGAAAGTGCACCGTAGTGTCGCACAGCGCTTGCACGTGGACGTGTTCACGCGCCAACGGCGTGTCGACCGGTAGTTGCAGGCGCTCGCCGGCCGTCACCGACTCGCCCTTCCAGTAGCCGTGCCCGAACTCGGGGTGTCCGTAGCCGATGCCGCGCATCTGGAACTCGTACCGGGGCTTCATGCTGACGGTGGTGACGGAGCCGTCCCAGTCGACCAGGTCGTACTCGAACGAGTCGGCGAAGCGGGTGCCCGGCCGCCACTGCACGCGCCAGTCGACCGTGCGCATCATCTGCGGCTCCTCGCCGACGCGGGCGATGGTGCCGGTCTCGTGCCAACGGCGGCCGTCGCCGTACTCGTTCACGTCGAAGTGCGTCGACAGCGACGGGAAGTTCGTCGGCGCCCACAGCCAGAAGAACTGGGCGAACGGGATGGGCGCGCCCGAGGGGCCGGACTCGCCGATGGGGCGCACGCCCCACGAGCGGTCGCGCGAGCCCCACACGTCGTCGTGGTCGACCACGATGCGCTCGCCGTCGAGCTCGATCCAGCCCTGCCACGAGCCGAACTGGGTGAGACGGGTGTAGTCGAAGAACGCCCGGATGCCGGCCCGCTGGAAGAAGTGGGCCTCTTCGATGGCGGGCGAGCGGTACTGGAAGGTCAGGTCGGCGCGCAGACCCTGCTCGGGTGCGTCGACCAGCAGGCGGAGCACCTTCAGCGGCTCGACAACCTCCACCTGGATGGCACCCAGGCGGGTGGCGTCGGCGCGGTCGATGGGGGCGCGCTGCGAACGGAACACGCTGGTCTGGACGCCGCCGCGCACCACGCAGAACGCGGCGTCGGCGACGTGCCGGTTCGGGTACAGCCCCATCGCTGCGCCGAAGTACAGGTCGTCACTGCGCGAGTACCCGTTGAAGAAGTACCTGTCGTAGTGGTTCAGGTCCGCCGTGGCCGTGTGGGCCATGGGGATCGAGCTCTGATGGATGGGGAAGTCGTCATAGCTGGTCAGCACGTCGCGAACCGTAGCCACGGGCGCGGCTGGCTCCGTCACCCGGCGGTCCCGTAGCCTGGGCACATGTTGCGTCGCATCCGTTCGGAAGGGTTCACGCCGAAGGAGTTCCGCAGCATCTGCGTCTTCGCCCTCGCCGCGCTCATGATCATCTGCGTCAGCGGTGCGGCCGTGCGCCTCACCGGCTCGGGCCTCGGCTGCGACGACTGGCCGAACTGCAACAACGACAAGCTCGTCGACCTGTCCACGAAGCACTCGGCCATCGAGCAGATCAACCGGCTGTTCACGTTCCTGGTGTGCATCGCGGTGGCGCTGGCCGCTGCGGCGGGCTGGTACCGGCGGCCGCGTCGCCGCGACCTGCTGGTGCTGGGTTTCGTGCTGTTGGCCGGTGTGCCCATGCAGGGCGTGGTCGGCGCCATCGTGGTGTGGGCCGACCTGCACCCGCTGACGGTGCAGTTGCACTTCGTGCTGTCGATGGTGCTCGTGTGGGCCGCGGTGACGATGCTGGTGCGTTCCGGCGAGCCCGACGGGGGAGAGCGGGCCCTGGCCGTGGTGCCGCGTGCGCGCCGCCGCGTCGCCTGGCTGGTGGTGTGGACGTGGTTGTCGGTGCTGGCCGGCACGGTGGTCACCGGCACCGGTCCGCACGCGGGTGACGAGAAGGCCCGCCGCTTCTGGGGCACCGAGACCGACATCAACGGCCATGCCCTGCAGTGGGTGAGCCGAGTGCACGCCGCCATCGTCTGGGTGACGGTGGCCGTTGCCCTCAGCCTGTTCTGGACGCTGCGCAAGCTGCGCCACGACCGCAAGGTGCTCGACGCCCCCCTCACGGCGTGGGTCATCGCCGCGGGCGTGCAGGGCGCAGTGGGCTACATCCAATACGCGGCCGGGCTGCCGGCCGGGTTGGTGGTGGTGCACGTGGGTGGCGCCACCACGCTCATGGCCATCACGGCATGGCTGTGGTGCACCACGTCGCGCGTGAACGTCTCGGCGGACGACCTCGTCGCCCACGCCGAGCAGATGCGCTGAGGCGACCGCTCGTGCTCAGGGCCGTCGCTCAGGGGTTCGTCGGTGTGGACGAGTCCTTGCCCAGGCCGCTCACGAACTGACCGATCTTGTCGAACAGCGACGCGAAGAAGTGGGCGACACCGCCGATGAAGTCCATCGTCGCCTGGGCGGCCCCGTGCGGGTCCTGCCACAGCTGGATGACCAGGAATGCCAGCAACAGGTACAGCGCGATGCGGGCGAGGGCTTTGAATTGCTCGAGCAGTGCAGCCATGTGGGGGACCTCCGGGGTACGTCAACACCCCACGGTCTCCACCCGATGGTGACAGTGTAGACCAGATCTTCGCGCGATGCGTGGCAATCCGGTGTCGAAATGTGGTCGATCAGGTGAACTGCTTGAGACCTTGCAGACACTCGCGGAAGCCGCGCATGGTGCCGTGGAGGATCGACTCGACTGGCTCGACCGACTCGATGCGCCCGGCCACCTGCCCGGTGAGGGCGATCGCAGCTTCCATGTCGCCACCGAAGTACAGGTCGAGGGCCCGGCCGAACACGCTGAGGTCCACGTGGTCCTCGTGCTCGAGCGCCGTGGTCCGCTCGGTGCGCAGCGCACGCAGCGCGGGCCGGCTGAACCGGTTGAGGAAGACGGTGTCGGTCTCGGCGGCGCCGACAATGGCCTGCTTCCAGTTGTCGTGCACCGGTGACTCGGCCGCACTGACCATGCGGGTGCCCATTTGCACGCCCTCGGCGCCCAGCGCGAACGCGGCCGCCATGCCCGGCCCGTCGGTGATGCCGCCCGCAGCGATGATGGGTACGTCCACCTTGCTGGCCACCAGGGGCAGCAGCACCATCGACGACACGTCACGGGGGTTCTTGAACCCGCCGCCCTCGCCGCCCTCCACCACCAGACCGTCCACCCCGGCGTCGACCGCCTTCAACGCCGCCGCCAGCGTCGGCACCACGTGGAACACCGTCAGGCCGGCGGCCTTCAGCTGCGCGGTGTACTTGGTGGGGTCGCCCGCCGACGTGGTGACGAAGCGCACGTTCTGCTCGACCACGAAGTCGACGATCTTCGGATCGCGCACGAACGCCTGGGCGATGTTCACGCCGAACGGCTTGTCGGTGAGGTCACGCATCTTCAGGATCTCGTCGCGCACGTTGTCGAGCTCGCCGCTGGACGTCTCGATGATGCCCAGGCCGCCGGCGTTGCTGACGGCGGAGGCCAACTGGCTGCGGGCGATCCAGCCCATGGGCGCCTGGACGATGGGGTAGTCGACACCGAGCAGCTCGGTGACGCGGGTGCGGATCGGTTCGGGACGCTCGCTCATGCGGCGAACGTACCCGGTGGTCACTGCTGACCGAGTACCGGGTCGTACAGGTGGTGGCAGTCGTTGACGGTGACCCGCGTGGGGCGGTGGGTGCTGTTGCGCACGGCCTTGATGCTGGTGTTCTCGATGGTGAACAACATCGACCGATGCGTGCCGAACAGGTGGGCCACGTAGGCGTTGATCGAGCCGCCGTGGGCGACGACGGCGATGGTCTGCCCCTGGTGCGCCGTCGCCAGCCGGTCCACCACGCCGGCCACGCGGCTCCGCAGCGACTCGTCGCCCTCGCCACCGGGGATGCCGTCCCAGCGGCCGGTACGGCTCCAGGCCACCCATTCTGGGTCGCGCACGTAGGCGCGGCGGCGGAACTCGCCGTTGCCCCAGTCGCCCAGGCGCACCTCCTCCAGGTCCTGGTGCACCGCCACGGTGAGGCCACGCGACCGGGCCAACGGCTCGGCGGTCTGGCGCGCTCGGGCCAGCTGCGAGCTGTAGACGGCGTGGATGGTCTTGCCGCCCAGACGTGCGGCCAGACGTTCGGCCTGCACCACACCCTGGTCGTGCAACGGCGGGTCGGCGGACTCGGCCGACCCGGGCACCACGTCGGCGGACCGACCGTGGCGGATGAGCAGCACCTCGCACTCGTGCGCTTCGGGTGCGCGCAGCGTGGGTTGCGGAACGGCCTGGGTGCTGTCGAGTTCGGTCACGCTGCGAAGGTAGTCGCGTCCGCCACCGGTACCGGCGGGCGGGAAGCGACCGATGTGGCAAGCTTCGCCGGGGGAATTGTGAACATCGTGCTCGGAGTATTGACGCACGGGGTGCAGAGAAGATCAAATACGCCGCCGAACCGGTCACTGTGTCCGGAGCGGTAACAACAGGTGAACCCAGGGGACCAGTTGACCACACGATTCAAACAGCTCGCAGCTCTGCTTCTGGTGGCGCTGACGGTGTTCGGGCTCTTCGCTCCCTCTGCACACGCGGCCGACCTTCAGATCAAGGTCCGCGTGCAGAACCAGGTGCCCGATGCCTCGACGGGGAAGACCAAGAAGGAGCCGGTCGCCGGTGTGAAGGTGGAGGTGCTCGACGCGTCGGGTGCCTCCGTCGGTGAAGCCGTCACCGATGCCAAGGGCATCGCCGCCATCCCGGTACCGAAGCAGGCCGACTACACCATCAAGCTCGATGAATCGACGCTGCCCGAAGGGCTGGCGCTCGAGGACAGCAACGAACGCGCCATCAAGGGCGACCAGTTCGTCACCTCGTCGGTCACCATCACGTTCTTCACCGGGTCGGCGAGCCGCGCCACTGTGGGATGGTGGTCGCAGTTCGCCCAGCGCCTGGCCGACGGTGCCCGCTTCGGCCTCATCCTGGCCATGTGCGCGGTGGGCCTGTCGCTCATCTTCGGCACCACCGGCCTCACCAACTTCGCCCACGGCGAGATGGTGACGTTCGGCGCCATGATCGCCTACATCCTCAACACCGACCACGACATCACGCCGTGGATCGCGTTCCCTGCAGCCATCCTCCTGGGTGGTGCGTTCGGCCTCGCACAGAACCAACTGATCTATTCACCACTTCGCAAACGCAAGATCGGTCTCGTCTCGCAGATGGTGGTCACCGTCGGTGTGGCCATCGTGCTGAAGAACATCTTCCTGCGCATCCTCGGCGGTCGCACCAAGGTGTTCGCCGCCTTCAACAACCAGTCCTGCACCAAGGTCGGCCCGGTGTGCATCACCCCGCGCGACTTCACCACGTCGGTCATCTCGCTCATCATCCTCGTGGGTGTGGCACTGGCGCTGCAGAAGACCCGCCTCGGCAAGGCCACCCGCGCCGTGAGCGACAACCCCGACCTCGCGTCGAGCACGGGCATCGACAGCCAGAAGATCATCCGCCTCGTGTGGATCATCGGCGGCATGCTCGCCGCCACCGGCGGCATCTTCCGTGGCCTCGACGAGGGTGTGAACCCCTTCATGGGCTCCGACCTGCTGTTCCTCATGTTCGCCGGCATCACGCTCGGCGGCCTGGGCTCGGCGTACGGCGCACTGGTGGGCAGCTTCGTCATCGGTCTGTTCGTCGAGGTGTCCACGCTGGGCATTCCCATCCTGCCCGGGAAGGACTGGCCGGCGCCGCTCGACTGGTTCCACAACGGTGTGCCGTCGGAGTTGAAGAACATCCCGGCGTACATCGCGATGATCATCGTGCTGTTGGTGAGACCGCAGGGCATCCTCGGTCGACGCGAGCGAGTGGGCTGAGGAGCGCGTCATGAACTGGAGCAACATCATCACGGCAACGCTCAGCGCCTTCTTCGGCGTGAATGCGATGTACTTCGCCCTCTCGGCCATCGGCCTCAACGTGCAGTTCGGCTACGCAGGCCTGCTCAACTTCGGCCAGGCCGGCTTCATGGCCTGCGGCGCCTACGCCGTGGGCATGACCGCCCACTACTTCCACATCAGCTTCTGGTGGGGCATCCCCATCGCCATCGTCTACGCCACCGTCTTCGGCCTCATCATGGGCATCCCCACGTTGCGGCTCAGGGCCGACTACCTGGCCATCGTCACCATCGCTCTTGCGGAAGTGGTGCGCCTGGTGGTGCGGTCGGTCACGTTCAAGAAGTACTTCGGTGGCTCCGACGGCATCAACCAGTTCGGCAACGCCTTCGTGAACCTCACCCCGTGGAACGCGTCGGCGAAGTACTCGCTGAACCCGTTCGCCGACAGCACCAACCTGGTCGGCGCCATCCTGCTGCTTGGCAGCTATGCGATCTGCTCGGTGCTCATGGGCAGCCTGCTCGCCGACAAGTGGACGAAGGGTGAGAGGACGGGCAAGACGCAGAAGTGGATCATCTGCTCGGCGGTCACGTTCGTGGTCATCCTGGTCCTCGTCAGCCAGACCGAGTACGACGGCCTCTCGTTCAAGTCGCTCATCGTCGGCTGGGTGCTCGCCGCGGTCATCGGCGCCCTGGTGTTCATGCTCATGCGCAGCCCCTGGGGTCGTGTCATCAAGGGCATCCGCGAGGACGAGGACGCGGTGCGCAGCCTGGGCAAGAACGTCTACTCGTACAAGATGCAGGCGCTCATCCTGGGCGGCGTCATCGCCACGTTCTCGGGCATCATGTTCTCGCTCAGCCGAGGCTCGGTGCAGCCCGACAACTACAGCCGTGACGTCACGTTCTACGTGCTCACCGCACTGGTGCTCGGTGGCCTGGCGAAGGTGTCGGGTTCGATCGTGGGCCCCATGCTGTTCTGGGGCATCCTGTCGTTCGTCGATGCCTTCCTGAACGAGCTCACCAAGGCGTGGGGCGGCACGGTGAAGATCTTCGGCATGCCGCTCATCACCGAGAGCAGCCACATCGGCGTGTACACCCAGGTGGTCATCGGCCTCATGCTGGTGCTGCTGATGGTGTTCAGGCCGCAGGGCATGTTCGGCAACCGCAAGGAGATGGCGATCGATGGACACTGACGAAGCAGCCCTCAGCGAGACCGCTCGCATCGCCCGTGCCGCGCTCGCCGATGTCGCGCCCGAGCCGGGTGTGGCCAAGCCCGACCCCATCATGACGGCCGTCGGCGTCCGCCGGTCGTTCGGCGGCATCACCGCGGTCGACGTCGAGCGGGTCGAGATCCAGCGTGGATCCATCACGGCCCTCATCGGTCCGAACGGCGCCGGCAAGACCACGTTCTTCAACCTGATGACCGCGTTCGACACGCCCGACACCGGGTCGTGGACGTTCGACGGCAAGAGCCTGGAGGGCGTGCAGGCCCACAGGACCGCCGACATGGGCATGGTCCGCACGTTCCAGCTCACCAAGAGCCTCACCAAGATGTCGTGCATCGAGAACATGAAGCTCGGCGCCACCGGCCAGCGCGGCGAGAAGTGGTGGAACGGCATCCTGCCCTTCACCTGGCGTGCGCAGGAACGCGAGATCGAAGCGCGCGCCGACGCGCTGCTGGAGCGGTTCAAGCTGTCGCACATGCGCAACGAGTACGCGGGCACCCTGTCCGGCGGACAGCGCAAGCTGCTCGAGATGTCGCGTGCGCTCATGACGAACCCGAAGCTGGTCATGCTCGACGAGCCGATGGCCGGTGTGAACCCGGCGCTGAAGCAGAGCCTGAACCAGCACATCAAGGGCCTGCGCGACGAAGGCATGACCGTGCTGTTCGTCGAGCACGACATGGACATGGTCCACGACATCTCCGACTGGGTGATCGTCATGGCCGAGGGCCAGATCATCGCCGAGGGCACCCCCGACCAGATCTCGTCGAACCCGGCCGTCATCGACGCCTACCTCGGCGCCCACCAGGGCAAGAGCCTCTTGGAGGACCTGTGACCAGCCCCATCGACGGCGCCCCTGCGGCGACGCTGCCGCCCGTGCTCGTGGCCACCGACGTGGTCGCCGGCTACATCCCCGAGGTGAACATCCTCAACGGGTGCAACGTCATCGTCAGCCCCGGCGAGTTCGTCGGCATCATCGGTCCGAACGGCGCCGGCAAGTCCACCATGCTGAAGGCCGTCCTCGGCCAGTGCACGGTGCGCTCCGGCACGGTCAGCCTGAACGGCGACGACATCACCGGCAAGAAGGCGCACGAACTGGTCAGCCGCGGCGTGGGCTACGTGCCGCAGACCAAGAACGTGTTCCCCAGCCTCACCGTCATCGAGAACCTCGAGATGGGCTGCTACCTGAAGCCGAAGATGTTCAAGCACCGCTTCGAGTACGTCACCAACGTGTTCCCGCGGCTGCTGCAACGCAAGGACTCGCGCGCCGGCGCCCTGTCGGGCGGCGAGCGGCAGATGGTGGCCATGAGCCGAGCGCTCATGCTCGAGCCCTCGCTGCTGCTGCTCGACGAACCCTCGGCCGGCCTGTCGCCGCACCTGCAGGACGAGGTGTTCCTGAACTGCAAGGCGATCAACGCCACCGGCGTGGCCATCCTGATGGTCGAGCAGAATGCCCGCCGCTGCCTGCAGGTGGTGGACCGTGGCTACGTGCTGGACCAGGGCAAGAACGCCTACACGGGCACCGGCCGCGAACTGCTGGCCGACCCCGCGGTCATCGAGCTCTACCTGGGCACCTTGGCCAAGGCCACCGGCGGCTAGGTCCGTCACCTCCTCTCTAGGGGCGGGCGCCGAGCCACCACACCACCGACGACCCGGTTCCGTAGTGCCGCGACACCCCCCCCCCCCCCCCCCC
>CBHWEI010000179.1:0-8626 GCA_966112835.1 uncultured Acidimicrobiaceae bacterium | reverse complement strand
CGCCAGGAGCTGCAGTACTCGTTCGGCATGATGGAGCAGTTCCCGAAGGCGCTGCCGGTGAGCGCCCGCGGCCAGTGGTTGCAGGGCTTCCCGCTCATCCCGTGGCTGGCGGGGAAGACGAGCAAGCTGCGCATCGGCATGAGCATCATCGACACGCCGTACCGCGCGCCGGGTGTGCTGGCCACCGAGCTCGCCACCATCGACCACCTGTCGAACGGCCGCCTGAACGTGGGTGTCGGATCGGGCTGGATGCCCGAGGAGTTCGCCGCGGCGAGCGCCGCGCACATCTTCCCCAAGCGCCACCAGCACGTGCGCGAGAGCATCGAGGTGATGCAGGGCATCTGGAACAACGACCTCTTCGAGTACCACGGCGAGTTCGCCGACTTCGACCGGTGCGGCTTCGGCGTGAAGCCGCTGCAGGCCGGCGGCCCGCCCATCTACTTCAGCGGCCTGAAGGATCCGAAGCGCTCGGCCGCCCGCATCGCCAAGTACGGCCTGTCGGGTTGGATCGGCATCCAGGACACGCCCGAGGAGATCGCTCGTTGGAAGGGTGAGATCCAGCGTGAGCTGCAGGAGCTGGGCAGCGACCGCACCCTCGACACCGGGTTCGACATGTGCAGCATGATCTGGTTCACCATCACCGACGAGCCCACCGACCAGACCCCCAACGGCAAGCTCAGCAACCTGCTGGTGGGCACGGTCGGGCAGATCACCGACAACCTGAAGCGGTACAAGGAGGCCGGCATGGACATGCCGCTGCTGTGGCCGCCGTTCAGCGACGTGCCGGTGTCGAAGACGCTCGACGACATGAAGCGCCTCCAGGAGGAGATCATGCCGAAGGTGAACGCCATCTAGACCGATGCCGCGCCGGCGGGGACCCCGTGTCACGATTAAATCGTGACACGATATGAAGTGACCGGTTCCCGCCGGACGCGACTCGCGGCCGCCATCGTCCTCGCCGGCATCGTCGGCGGGGCCCTCGGCGCCCTGTTCGTCGGCGCGCTCCACCTGGCCGACGACGTCGTCGGCCCCATGGAGCGCACCGGGGCGGCGGCACACTGGGCCCGGAAGCGCCGCTGGTCGAGACCGACGGCACCGTCGCCGCGTGGATGGCCGTCCGCCTGGACCTGGAGCGGTCCGACCGGCGCATCGTCACCATCGCCGGCATGGCCGCTGCGCTGGCCGTGCTGTTCGGAGCGCCGCTCGGTGCAGCGGTGTTCGCGCTGGAGCTGCCACACCGCCGCGGCATGGAGTACAGCGAGGCCATCCTGCCCGCGTGCATCGGCTCCACCGTCGGCTGGGCCGTGGAGGCGGTGATGCGGTCGCACGGCTGGCAACCGGTGTGGACGTTCGGCGTGGTCGACCACCTGGGCGCTTCGGCGGTGGTGTGGGGCGCGCTGGCGGGCGTGGTGGGCGCGGCGATCGGCGTGGCGTTCACCTACGGGGTGAAGGGTGCCCGCACGGTGGCGAAGGCGGTGCCCGACGACGTGCGCCCGCTCGTCGGTGGCATCGGGCTAGGGCTGCTGTCACTGGTCACCGTGTATGCGCTCAGCAACGGTGAGTTCCAGTTCGAACGGCTCGCCGGGCTGGCCACGGGCACCGTGCTGGTGGCCGCGGTCGGCAAGTTCCTGGGCGCGCTCATCGCCAGTGCGACCGGGTGGAAGGGCGGCTTCATCATCCCGCTGTTCTTCATCGGCGGGGCCGTGGGGTTGGCGCTGTCTCGCTGGACCGGCGTGTCGCCGGTGATCCTGGTCCCCAGCTGCATGGTCGCCACCAACGCGGCCGTCACCCGCACTCCGCTGGGATCGGCGCTCACCGTGGCCGAGATGGCCGGCCTGCCGACCCTGCCACCGTTGCTCGCCTCGTCGCTGGTGTCCACCGTGCTCACCGACGGCGTGCGCCACTTCACGTCGCAGCGGGCTCGTCATCCTCGAGTCGCCGCAGCACACTGAAGCTCTCGCGCATCTGGGCCAGCTCGCGCAGGTGGTCGGCGCTCAGCGACGCCAGCTTCTCTCGGCCCGCATCGGTGAGCGACAACCGCACCACCCGCTGATCGGTGAGGTCGGTGGTCCGCTGCACCAGGCCGTTCTGCACGGCGCGGTCCACCAGCTCGACCGCGCTGTGGTGCCGGAGCAACAGGTGGTCGGCCACCTCGCCCACCGACGGTGGGGTGCCGTGGCCGCGCACCGCCAGCAGCAACTGGTGCTGGGCCGCGGTCAGGCCCGCGGCCTTGGCGCGGTCCTCGCTGAACCGCAGGAACCGGCGCAGCCCATCGCGGAACGCGAGCAGGGCGGCGTAGTCCGCATCGCTGGGTTCGCGCCCTTCGCTGGGCTCGCGCGGGTCGCCGGGCATCGCCGCGAACCTATCGCCGCACCTGCGGGCACGCAGGGCGATGCGGTGCGGGTCGGGAGAGGTCGTACAACCCTGGGTGCCCGGTTTGTGACGTTGGTCCCTGAACCGGGGTGGGTCGGTTCCGGAATACTGCCGCCATGGTGAACCAGACGCGCGCCCTGTCCGCGCTCCGACGCGATCCATGGTTCGTCCAGCATCCGCTCCGGGCCAAAGTCGTGGTGGCGCTGTCGTTCGTGGCCGTCTTCGTGCTGCACCTCACGGTGTCCAACGCCGACGCCGCCATCCTGTACGTGTTGCCGGTGGCCCTGGCCGCGCTCGGCTTCGGCCTGGTGGTGGGCACCGTTGCCGGCCTGGTGGCCGTGGGCCTCACCGTGCTGGGCGTGATGCTCACCGACGAGTCGCTGCCGTTCATCGCCTGGTTCAGCCACATCGCACCCCTGCTGCTGCTCGGCCTGCTGGCCGGTGCTTCGGCCGACCGTGTGCGCCAGGCGCGCACCGCCGAGCGGTACGCCAACGAGGTGGCGCTGCTGCAGCGCGAGGCCGCCGAGGTGAACGACAGCGTCGTGCAGGGTGTGGCGGCCGCCCGCTGGCTGCTGGAGTCCGGCCAGGTGGAGCGGGCGCTCGACGTGCTCGACGACACCGCGCAGAGCGCGCAGGCCCTGGTGTCGCGGGTGCTCGGCTCGAACAGCGTCCTGGGCGACGACGTGCGCCTGCCCCACCAGGTGATGCGCCGTCAGTCCTCCACCTCGGGCGGCGACTGACCCGTCCCGGCCAGTGCTCGCACCGAATCGGGTAGACTGCGCCTTTCACCTGTGTTTGAGGCGTTCCTGCTCGATCACCGAACGAGAGGAAGCGGCATGGCAAGGGTTGTGAAGCCGAAGCGCACGAAGAGTCACTGGTACGACGGCACGACGCCGTTCGAGGAGCTCACTCCGAACCAGCAGCTGGCCCACCAGCTGGTCACCGACCGCAGCGATCTCACCCCGTCGGTCGAGCGCATCATGGCTGCCGAGCTCGACGAGGGCCAGCAGTTGGTGGCACTCACGTCGTTCCACAACTCGCTGAGCGCGGTCGACGATCCCAACCGCGACCCGCGGGTGGCCATCGCCAACGCCGGCGCCTGACCCGACGCGGCCGGCGTCCGCCGGTCGCAGGTCAGTCCGGGATCCGCAGCTCTCGCGTCACCGCCAGCACGCCGCTGTCGGTGTGCAGTGGCGCGCCCGTCATCGATGCCTCGATGAGCGCGGCGATCAGCTCGGGTTGGCTGTGGTTCAGCGCGTGCGCGCCCGGCACCACCACGGCGCGCACGTCGTGCTTGCCGCGCACCACGGTGATCTTGTCCAGGTCGATGAGCGGGTCGCGCTCGCCGCCGATCAGCAGCGTGGGCACCGACAGCTCGCGGAGCCGCTCGATGGTGGGGAAGCGGGTCATGGCCCGGAACAGGCGCAGGCTGGTGATCACCCCGAAGCGCAGGTAGTCGCGCGACGCGACGGGGATGAGCGACAGCGGTTCGCGTGGCCCGTCGAGCGTCATCTGCCACAACGCCCGGCCCAGCGGCTGGTTGTTCGGGCCACCCGCCGGCGACACCAGCACGGCGCGCTCGATGCGGTCGGGGAACTGGTGAGCGAACGAGCAGATGGTGGGGCAGCCCAGCGAGTTGCCCACGAACGTGGCCTTCTCGACCCCAACGGCGTCCATGTAGTGGGCGAGCGCCTGTGACAGGCGCGGCAGGTCCATCCGGCCGGGCAGCTGCATGCTGCGGCCGTGGCCGGGCAGGTCGGGCACGTAGGTGCGGTAGCGGGGTGCCAGCAGCGCCGCGGTGGGCTGCATGTAGGTGCCGGAGATGCCGAAGCCGTGCACGTGCACGATGGCCGGAGCGTCGTCGCCCGCCATGGTGCTGCGACGATGGTGGAACGGCAGCCCGTCGACGACGAGCCACTCGTTCTCCAGTGGGGCGATCGCCCGGGCTGCCGAGATGTACCGCTTCATGACCCTCCTGGCGCCGACGCGGGCCAAGCTTCGCGCTCGCGTCGCCCGAACTGCGAAACTCGCCACATGACGTCGTCGCGCATCCTCGTTCACGGTGGCCGTGTGTTCACCTCCGATCCCGATGGACTGTGGGCCGACGCGCTCGTGGTCGAGGGCGATCGCATCGTCCACGTGGGCGACGAGGCCACCGCACGGTCGATGGCGGGCGACGACGCCGAGGTCATCGACCTCGGCGGTGGGGTGGCCATGCCGGGCTTCGTCGACGGTCACGCCCATCTGCTCATGACCGGTGCCGCGCTGCTGAAGGCACAGCTGCGCACCGCCGGTTCGCTCGACGAGATCCGCCGCCGCCTGGTCGAGTGGCGCGACGCGAACCCCGATGCCCCGCGCGTGCTCGGCATCAGCTGGCAGTTCAGCGCCCTGCCCGACGCCACCCCTCACCGCGACATGCTCGACGACCTGTTCCCCGACGTGCCGGTGTACCTCGATGCGAACGACCTGCACTCCACGTGGGTGAACACCGCCGCGCTGCGCGAGCTGGGCATCACCGACGACACTCCCGACCCCATCGGCGGCGAGATCGTGCGCGACCGTGCCACCGGACACGCCACCGGCCACCTGCAGGAGAACGCCACGGTCGAGATGGTGTGGCCGCTGCTCGCTCGCGTGGGCGACGCCACTCGCGACCAACACCTGCAGGCCACGCTGCGGGCCTACAACGACACCGGTGTGACCACTTCGGTGGACATGGCGCTGGAGTCGGGCTCGTTGCAGGCCATGCAGCGCGCCGAGGCCGCCGGCACGCTCACCGTGCGGGTGATGGGCCACTGGATCGTCCATCGCGACCCGGACCCGGCGAAAGAGCTCGAGCAGGTGGCCACCGCCTCCCGCCTGGCCGCCGAGACCCACAGCGACCTGCTGCGCGTGATGGGCATCAAGATCATCGTCGACGGCACCATCGACGGCTGCACCGCCGCCCTCATCGAGCCGTACACCACCGGCACCAACGCCGAGCCCATCTGGGACGCCGAGTCGCTCGAGCGCGTCGTCACCGCGGCCGACGCCGCCGGGCTGCAGATCGCACTGCACGCCATCGGCGACCGGGCCATTCGCATCGCCATCGATGCGCTCGAGCATGCCGCGCAGGTGAACGGTCCCCGCGAGCGGCGTCACCGCATCGAGCACCTCGAGTACACCGACGAGGCCGACGTGGTGCGGCTCGCGCCGCTGGGCATCACCGCCTCCATGCAGCCCGTGCACATCGACCCGGCCATCTACAGCAACTGGGGTGAGATGCTCGGCGACCCCCGCGCGAACCGTGGCTTCGCCTGGCGCGAGTTCCTCGACGCGGGCACCACGCTCGCGTTCGGCACCGACACCCCCACGGCGCCCTACGAGCCGCTGCACAACATGTACATCGCGGCCACCCGCAAGTCGCCCGGGGACCCCACGCTGGTGCCGCACCGACCCGACAACGCCCTCCCGCTGGAGGAGGCGGTGGTGCACGGGACGCGCGACTCGGCGTGGGCCAGCTTCCTGCACGACAAGGTGGGCATGCTGCGAACCGGCCTCTTCGCCGACCTCATCGTGTTGGACCGCGACCCGTTCGCCGCCGAGCCCGAAGCGCTGCTCACCGCACAGGTGGTGCGCACCCTGCTGGGTGGGCGGACCGTGCACCCGCGCGGCTGACCTGCCGAGACGTTGACATTCGACCCTGTCGCGACGGGCGCTGCACGAGCACGATGGCCACGTGGACCCGGTGAACCTCGGCGACGAAGTCGCCACGCACGCAGTCGAGGTCGCCCCGGGCATCTGGTGGGTGGGGCATGTGCTCGACGACGACCCCTTCCAGTGCCACGCGTACCTGCTGGAGGCCGGCGACCAGTCGATCCTCATCGATCCCGGTTCGTCGCTCACCATCGACGACACCCTGAGGAAGGTCCAGGAGGTCGTCCCACTCGACCACATCGCATGGATCCTGCTCCACCACTCCGACCCCGACATCGCCGACGCGTTGCACACGCTGAGCGCGCGGCTCACTCGCCCGGACGTGCAGGTGGTCACGGAGTGGCGGTCGGCGTTGTTGCTGAAGCACTTCGCCGCCCGGTTCCCGTTCGTCACGGTGGAGGACCTGGACTGGCGGCTCGATCTCGGCCACGGCAGGGCATTGGAGTTCCTGCTGACGCCATACCTGCACTTCCCGGGAGCGTTCGTCACGTTCGACGGGGAAACGAGGTCGCTGTTCAGCAGCGACCTGTTCGGCGGCTTCAACCGGGCGAACCGGTTGTGGGCCAACGACGACACCGACTTCGAGGATCTCCGTCAGTTCCACGAGCACTACATGCCCAGCCGCGAGATCCTGATGGCTGGCCTGGCCACCATCGCGGCGCGTTTCCCGACCATCGAACGAGTACTGCCGCAGCACGGCTACTGCATCCCCGGCCACTTGGTCCCGAGCATGTTCGAGCAACTCGGGCGGCTCGAGTGCGGCATCATGCTGGCGTCGCAGAGCGACACCCACCTGGCCCGGCTGCTGCAGATCGCCGCCGGCGTGCGCCGCATCGAGGACATCCTCGAGTTGCCGATCCCGCTCGGGGAGGCGCTCGCGACCGTCGCCGACGAGCTCCGGCTGCTGCTGCCGCTGGACCGATTCTGGGTGGAGGTCGGTGCCGAGCCGGATCTCGTGCGCTTCGACGAAGTGCATCCGGACGGCCTCGATCTGGCGACGCACACCGAGTCGGGGCCACGCTGCCTGGTGCTGCACCTGCCCGACGGCCACGACGCGCCGCACGTCGCGGTGGTCCTCATCACCCGCGAGGAGTACACACTCGCCCCCGAGCTGGTCGCGTTGCTCGCGATGATCGCACAGCGGGTCCACCACGTCGCCGACGAGGCCATCGAGCGTCGATCCCACCTCGCGCGGGTCCGACGGCTCCGCACCGAAGCCGACACGGATCCGCTCACCGGGCTGCTGAACCGACGGGCACTCGACTCGTTCACCGGGGTGCCGACGAATGCTGCGGTGTTGATGATCGACGTGGATCACTTCAAGCAGGTCAACGACGAGTTCGGACACGTCGTCGGTGACCGGGTGTTGCGAGCGGTCGCCCAGGCCGTCGGCGGTTCGCTCCGTCGCCAGGACTCCGCCTTCCGCTACGGCGGCGAGGAGTTCGTGGCGGTCGTCGGATTGGAACATGACGTGGCGTCGGCGGCCGCAGCGAGCGCGATCGCCGAGCGGGTGCGCGAATCGGTGGCCGGGCTCGGCCCGGAGGCGCTCGGGATCGGGCGCCCCGTCACGGTCTGCGTCGGCGTCGCCGCGATCGGCGACGACGCTCCGCTCGGTGAGTACGTTCGCCGGGCCGATCAGGCGTTGTACGCGGCGAAGGCGCAGGGGCGCAACCGCGTCGTGGTGTTCGACGCCGCCGCCACGTGAGTCATGCCCAGAGCCGCAGCAACGTGAACACGGCCATGCCCGCCACGATCATGGCCGTCATGTTCCGCCATCGGGCGAACACGGCGGCAGCCGCGAGCAGCGCCCACATCTGGTTGTTGTGCCAGCTGAGGTAGGGGTGGTGGTCGCGGGTGAACACGGTGGGTGCGACGATGGCCGTGAGCGCGCACACCGGCGCGTACTTCAGCGCTCGCTCCCACGACTTCGGCAGCTGCACCGACGGCGGCAGCATGAAGAAGCTGCTGCGCGTCGCGAACGTCACCACGGTGAGGCCGGCCGTGGCGATGGCCAGGTAGACGACGTCGTGGAAGCCGTTCACGACGCCGCCATCTCGGCGGGTGCAGCCGCGACCTCGCGCCTGCTGCGCCACACGTCGGCGGCCACGGCGACCACGCCGCCGGCCACGATGGACACCAGCAGGCCGAGCTTCATCGGCAGGCCGACGAGCGCCACCGAGAGCACACCGGCCACCAACATGCCGGCGACTGCCGGCAGCTTGTTGGCCAGCGGAATGAGCACCGCCACCAGCGCGAGCGCCGCTGCCAGGTCGAGCCCCCACGACGTGGGCGCCAGGCCACCGAGCACGATGCCGAGGTACGACGACAGCTGCCAGAACACCCAGTTCACCGTCGCGCCGCCGTAGAAGTAGCCGTACTGGTCGGCGGTGCCGAGCTGCTCGTCGTCGCCGAACTCGCGGGTGAACAGGGCGAAGCCGAGGTCGCCGTTCAGGTAGCCGGCCACCAGGCGCTGCTGCCAGGGCAGCTTCGTGAAGTACTTGCGCGACGCCGCGGCGAAGATGACGAAGCGCAGGTTCACCAGCAGCGCGGTGATCCA
>CBHWEI010000178.1:0-8633 GCA_966112835.1 uncultured Acidimicrobiaceae bacterium | reverse complement strand
GCATCGGCCGGCGGTACGCGATCGCCGCGGGCGTGCTGGGGCTGGTGGCCATCGGGTCGCTGCAGCTGGCGTTCCAGCGCGGCGACACCGGCCCGGTGTCGGTGGCGTCGTCGCAGTTCGCCACCGTTGCCGTCGTGTTGTCGGTGGTGTTCAACCGCGAACGCATGCGTTGGTGGCAGGCCATCGGGGTGGCGGCCACTGCCGTCGCGGTGGCGCTGATCGCGCTGGGTGGCTGAGCGTCACCACCCGCGGCGCAACTGTGCGACCCGCTAGCGTGGCCGCATGGCCGACAAACCCGTCATCAGCATCCCCGAGACCGACCCGCCCACCGAGCTGCTGCTCGAGGACCTCACGGTCGGGGACGGCGACGAGGCGACGGTCGGCAAGCGCGCCGTCGTCCACTACGTGGGCGTGTCGTGGAGCACCGGCCGCGAGTTCGACGCCAGCTGGGATCGTGGGTCCACGTTCGACTTCCGCCTGGGTGCCCGCGAGGTCATCGAGGGCTGGGACAAAGGCGTGAAGGGCATGAAGGTGGGTGGCCGTCGGCGCATCACCATCCCGCCCGAGCTCGGCTACGGTTCGCGTGGCGCCGGCGGCGTCATCAAGCCCAACGAGACGCTCGTGTTCGTCGTCGACCTCGTGAAGGTGCAGTAACCCGCGGTCTGTCAGGCGCGCAGCCGCTCGTGGCGACCGCTGCGCACCCAGATGCCGGGGCCGGCCTTGGTGCGCTCCACCACCACGGTGTCCGCCGCCATGTCGTGCAGGCCGCGCAGGTCGATGAGGATCGGGCCGTACACGGCGAAGACGAGCGCGCTCACCAACCCTGGTGGTGCGCCCAGCCCGACGCTGGTGATCATGGGGATGGCCGCCACGGCCCACCGGACCGCCGCGCGAACGGGACCGGGCCGACGCAAGGTCGACGGCTGTGCGACCCGCAGCCCGGTCCAGAGCTTGCCGACCGTCCAGCCGAAGAGCATGGTCGGGGCGATGTGGTACACCGCGTGCAGCGTGACGCTGGTCCACGCGGGAGCGCCCGCCTCGGCGGCGAGCACGGTGGGCACACCGACGACGATCTCGTCGAGCAGTCCGGCGGACAGGCGACGCCAGCGGGTGGCCTGGTGGCGACCGTCGCGAAGCGGTGGCCGCGGGGGCTTCACCAACGGCGACCGGACGGGCTGATGGTCGGGGTCGGCCAGCGTCTCGTCGGCAGCCGGGTCCACCCCGGCCCAGGCGACGGCCTTCTCGACCTCGTCGGTGAACACCGCTGCGGCGACCACCTCGCCGCGCACGATGCCGAAGGGGATCTCGCCGGCGCGCAGCACGGTACGCAACAGGTCGACCTGGTGGGGCGTCAGATGGTGCACCGGCACACGGCACGGCGCAGGGGCGACGCTGCGGTCGTCGTCGGCGGGGGAGCGGTCGTCCACGACGCCGGTCGGATCAGCCGTTGACGAGCCGGCGCACGCCGATGATGCGCACGGTGGTGAACTTGCCCTCGCGGACGACGTCGCCGCTGCGCGGGGCCTGGATCCAGGTGGTGGCGCTGGTGGCGATGCCGACGTGGTTCACCACGCCCGTGCCGGGCGCCGACTCGAAGAAGATCAGGTCGCCGGGGCGGATGGCCTCGGTGGTCCAGTCGATGACGGTGCCGAACGACATCTGCGCACCGCTGTAGTGGGGGAGGGTGATGCCGATGGTGGCGAACGCCGCCAGGGTCAGGCCCGAGCAGTCGTAGGTGGTCGGGCCGGCGGTGTTGAACCGGTACGGCTTGCCCAGCTGGGCCCGGGCGAAGGCGAGGACGGTGGCCACCGACGGCGACACCGGGGCGGCCGCGCTGCCGGAACCGGCACTCGACGATGCGAGCACCTTGCCGCCGGCCGGAACCTTCAGCTGCAGGCCGGGGTAGATGAGGCTGCTGGTGGTCATCTGGTTCACCGTGAGGAGCGAACCCAGGGTGACACCCAGCTTCTGGGCGATTCCGGCCAGGAAGTCGCCGTTCACGACCGTGTACGCGGCGCCGGACGTGGCCGGAGTGGTGCTCTTGGCGGGCGCCGAGGGGGCTGCCGGGGTGGGAGCAGTTGGCAGGACGCCGCCGGCGGGCACCTTCAACTGCATGCCGGGCCAGATGAGGCTGTTCAGGCTGAGCCCGTTGGCCTTCAAGAGGTCACGGGTGGGCACCTTCAGGGTGGCGGCGATGCCGGTGAGGTAGTCGCCGTTCACGACGGTGTACGTGGCGGCCTTCGTCCCCTTGGCGTTGGCCGTCGAGGTCTTCGAGGCTGCCGGGGTGGTGGCGCCGACGGTGGCGGGCACGGCCAACTGCATCCCCGGGAGGATGAGGCTGCTCACGGTGAGCTTGTTCGCGACGAGCAGATCCTTCAACGTGACGTTGAGCTTCATCGCGATGCCGGCCAGGTAGTCGCCGTTGACAACCGTGTACTTCGACTTGAGGGTTGTCGTGGTGCCAGCGGCCTCGACGGGCGTGGCCAGGACCGATGCGCCGACGCCGAAGCTCAGGCACGTCGCGAGGACGATGCGGTGCAAGCGAAGCATGTCACTCTCATCGGCACAGTGAGGGTGAGACTTTACGGTTCCTTGACATGTTCCCGCGTCGCGCCTGCTCAGCCCGACGAAATTTCTCGAACGGATTGTCCACTACAGTCGCCGCCGTGAGCCGACCGAATCGGGGCAGAGCCCGTCGCCCCGACCGAGGCGTGGTCCGCCAGGGGTGGCGGCAGCTCACCAATCCCTACGAACCCGTACGCCCGCTGTCCGACGACCAGGTCGAGCACCTCCACCGTTCATCGCTGCGGCTGCTCTCCACCACGGGCATGCGCGTGCTCGATGCGGCCGCCCGGGCTCGCCTGGTGGCTGCCGGCTGCGTCGCCGACGAGCTGATCGTCCGTTTCGACCCCGAGATGGTGGAATCGACGGTGGCGCTGGCCCCCTCCAGCTTCACGTTGCGTGCCCGCGACCCGAAGAAGTCCCTGGTCATCGGGGGGAACAACGTCGTGTTCGCCGCGGTGGGCGGTCCTGCGTTCGTCAGCGACCTGGCCGGTGGGCGCCGCCCCGGTACCGCCGCCGAACAGGCCGACTACCTGCGGGTGCTGCAGCAGCTCGACGTGGTGCACCAGGAGGGTGGCGGCCCGTTCGAGGCCATGGACCTGCACCCCGAGACCCGTCACCTGGACCTCTACCTGTCGTTCGCCCGCCTGCTCGACAAGAACTGGCAGGGGTTCGCCCTGGGCCGTGACCGGGCGAGCGACAGCATCGACCTGACGGCCATGGCGCTCGGCACCGACCGAGACGGTCTGGCGGCCGATCCGGCCCTGCTCACCATCGTGAACACGAACACGCCGCTGACGCTGGACATCCCGATGGCCGAAGGGCTCACCGAACAGGCCCTGGCCGGGCAGGCGGTGTGCATCACCCCGTTCACGCTGGCGGGTGCCATGGCCCCGGCCAGTCTGGCCGGTGCGCTGGTGCTGCAGAACGCGGAAGTGCTGGCCACGGCCACGTTGGTGCAGCTCATCCGCCCCGGCTGCCCCACGGTGTACGGCTCGTTCACCTCGAACGTGGACATGCGATCGGGGTCGCCGGCCTTCGGCACCCCCGAGTACACCAAGGCGGCCCAGGCCAGCGGACAGTTGGCCCGGCGCTACGGTCTGCCGTTCCGTTCGTCGAACACGACGGCCTCGAACGTGGTCGACGCCCAGGCGGTGTACGAGAGCGCGATGTCGCTGTGGGGTGCCGTCATGGGCGGCGCCAACCTGGTGAACCACGCCGCCGGGTGGTTGGAGGGCGGACTCACCGCCTCGTTCGAGAAGCTGATCGTCGACGCGGAAATGCTGCAGATGGTGGGGGAATGGCTGCAGCCCATGGTGATCGACGACGAGGAGATGGGTCTCGACGCCATCGCCGAGGTGGGCCACGGGGGCCACTTCTTCGCCTCGCCGCACACCATGGCCCGCTACGAGAAGGCGTTCTACGAGCCGATGGTGAGCGACTGGCGCAACTTCGAGACCTGGACCGAGGGAGGGTCGGTCGATGCCACCACGAGGGCGAACGTCATCTGGCGGCAGTTGCTGGACGAGTACGAAGCCCCTGCGCTGGACCCGGCGATCGACGAGCAGATGGTGGACTTCGTGGCCCGCCGCAAGGCGGTGCTACTTCGTTGAGCCGCACCCGGAGGTGGCCCGCAGGGTGCGGTAGGGGTTCACGGCCGATCCGCCACCCGGATGGATCTCGAAGTGCAGGTGCACCACCGTGGTGAGACCCGTCTTGCCGGCGTAGCCGATGGTCTGGCCGGCGGTGACGGGAACGCCGACGCCGATGCCCTTGGCGAAGCCGTCGAGGTGGCCGTAGAAGTACGTCGTGCCGTCCTTGCCGCGCAGCCAGAACTGGTTGCCGCCGCGGGAGCCGGGGAAGTCGTGCTTCAGCTTGATGATCCGTCCGTCGGCGACGGCCAACACGGGCGTGTCGAGGCGGGCAAAGATGTCCGTGCCCTCGTGGTGGCGACCGCCTGCTCGAGCCGCGCCCCACGTGTCCCAGAAGGTGCAGGTGCGCGGCAACGGGAACGACGCCAGCTTCGGGATCGCCGGGCTGACGAACGACTTCAACGCCGCTGCCGTCCTCGGGTCGAACGTGCCGGTGGCGGGCAGGCCCAGCCACCGCTGCACCAGGGCCACGGCACGACGGGTGGCGGTGCCGTAACGGCCATCCGCGCCACCCGCCGGGCGGGCGCCCACTGCAATGAGCTGGCGCTGCAGGGTGACCACGGCGGGTCCCGTGGCGCCTGGCGTCAGCGAGGTCGGTTGTGCGGCAGTGCGCGCCGCGGCGGTGGTCCGCGTGGTCAGCACGCCGGCCGTCCACGCGTCGAGCGTGCCGCTGTCGGGCAGGTGGTTGGCCCGTTGGAAGGCGGCGAGCGCGGCGGCGGTGGCGGGCCCGAAATGGCCGTCGGCCCCGCCCTTCACCTTGATGCCCAGGGCCTCGAGCTGCTGCTGGAGCGTCGTCACGTCCTTGCCCGCGGCGCCCGGAGCGAGGTGCGCAGTGGGTGGCACCAGGCCGACGGCCACCGCGGTGGCCTCGTCCACCCGGCCGCTGGCGGGCAACGCCACGGCGGACTGGAACTTCCGCAGCGCACCTGCGGTGGCCTTGCCGAAGTAGCCGTCGGCCCCGCCCGGCACGTGCACGCCCTTGCGCTGCAGCAGCTCCTGCAGTCGCCGCACGGTGGACGACTGATCGCCCTGTGTCGGCAGCGACACGCCGGCGGCGCTGGCCGTGGCGCTGCCGCCCAGGGCAGTGCCGTCCGCGCCACCTGCGATGCCGCCCACCAGGGGAGCACCGAGCGTGAGCACGGTGGTGAACAAAAGGGTGCGCCGAAACTGTTCGCCGACGTGAAGCATGTGCTGTCTCCTCGTTCGGCCCGCTGGGCGACCAACGTAGACCCGATCCGTCGGCAGGTGTCGTCGGGCACATCGTCACCTGGCATGGCTGGCAGGTGGAGGGGTGTCCGTCGGCCGTGCAATGATTCGCCCGGTACGAGAGGGGGCCGGCGATGGCCGACGGCAAGAAGAAGCACAAGCACAAGAAGAAGCACGACCACGACGCGCCCGACGCCGATGCGGTGAAGCAGGCAGCACTGGTCGAGACCCTGTGGGAGCACCGCGACGAATTGCTGCGCGTGGCCACCGAGTTGCCCAACCTGCTGCGCGAGACCGGCCAGCAGATGCACGACGCTGGTTCCCGCGCGCAGAAGGCCAGCGGCTACCTGGCGGGCGACGTGCGCGAGCTCACCGGCCATGCGGCCGACATGCTCGAGACGTCGAAGCACCAGCTCCTCGCCGTGTTGCACGCACTCGAGAAGGCGGGTGGCGCGTTGCGCAACCTGCCGTTCATCGGCGAGATGGGCAAGACCATGGGCGACCAACTGGGAGCGATCGGCGAGGTGGCCAACAACCTGGACCAGGTGGGTCAGAAGGTGCGTGGCCTGGGCGATCGCCTGGGCGACGTGGGCGACGACCTGCACCTGATGGGCGCCAGCCTGGTGGGCAGTGGCAAGGGCCTGAGCACGTACGGCGTCCCGCCCGCGCCCGCCAAGAAGGCCGCCCCGGCGAAGAAGGCTGCCCCCGCCAAGAAGGCCGCCCCGAAGAAGGCTGCGGCGCCGAAGAAGGCCGCACCGAAGAAGGCCGCGCCGAAGAAGGCTGCGGCACCGAAGAAGGTCGCACCGGCCAAGAAGGCTGCCCCGAGGAAGGCCGCCCCCGCCAAGAAGGCCGCTCCGACGAAGGCGGCAGCGAAGCGGACGGCGGCACCGAGAAAGGCCTCGACCACCGTCGCCCGCATGCCCGCCCGCAAGGCCCCCTGACCGACCAGCCCCGGACAGGGGAGGGGATCGGGCGCGATTCGCGTCATTGGCGTCGCCAACCGCACCCACGGGCGCGAAACAGTGACAGATCCGTCGCGTTTCGCACCCGTGTGCGCGGAATGCGACATGTGGACGGTGGACGTGACGCGCAGCAGCCCCAGAGTTCACGGCGAGACCAGCGACGAGCCACTTCGAGAGCAGTGGTTCGGCGCGCTCGCGCCCGAACAGAGCCAGGCGCCCAGAGGGGAGACCCTCACCAGCCATCTTGTTCCAGATAACTGACATAACGAGGATTATGGGCGAGCGAGGTGACGCCCGGGTCAGCGAGGAGCGGCAAGCTCGCGGTCCCGCAACGGTCGTGCCGCCTCGAGCAGCCAGTCGACGATCTCGCGCAGCTCCCTGGCGCTGGCTCGGCTGCCGGCGGCACGCAGGTCGCGTTCGGCGTCGTTCACTGCGCACGCCAGCACGTACAGCTCGTCGTGCAGTTCGTCGAGCTCCCGCGTGGTGACGATCAGTTCGTGCTCGCTCAGCTGCAGCTCGTGCGCACGCTGCTGGCCGACCCAGTGCCATTGGCGGCATGCCTGGGAACAGAACTGCCGCGGGCGCCCCATGGTCTGCTCGGGCAGCACTCGGCGGCACTGCTTGCAGCGCGACGGGCGGGTCGCGGCACCGGCACCCCGTCCCCCGATCGCCTCCTCGCCCTGCTCGTCTGCGGGTACTTTCGTCATGACGAAAGTGTAGGTCGATGGACGGGTGCGGGCGATGGATGCCCCGCGCGACGGTTACCGGTCGGTGAGCGAGCCAGAGGCTCGCCATGCGGCTTCGGCACGGTCGAGGCGCTCGGTGGCCTCGGCGCGGAGTCGGTCGGCGACGCCGGCCACCACCAGGTTCGCCAGTGCGAGCGTGCCGACGTGGCTGTCGAACGGACCGCCGCCTGCGGCCGACACAGTGAAGGTGCGATCGGCCAGCGACGCCAGCGGCGACAGCAGGCTGTCGGTGACCGCTGCCAGCCAGACTCCCCGCTCGTGCGCCCCGCGGGCGGCGTCGACCACCCACTTGTCATAACGACGTAGGTCGATGGCCACGACGGCGTCGCCGGGATGCAGCAATGCCACCGCACGACGCACGGCGACGTCGTTGCCCTCGATCATGGACACGTCGTCGCGCAGGGCCCGCAACTCCCCCGCCCACTGCTGCGCCACGCCCAGCGAGGCGTCACCCGACAGGAGGAACACTCGGGACTGCAGGTCGGCCAGGTGGGCCACCAGCTCGTCGAGGCTCGCCGGGTCGACCGTGCGCAACGTGG
This sequence comes from uncultured Acidimicrobiaceae bacterium, assembly GCA_966112835.1. Lineage (GTDB taxonomy): Bacteria > Actinomycetota > Acidimicrobiia > Acidimicrobiales > Ilumatobacteraceae > UBA668. The sequence goes on along the minus strand of CBHWEI010000178.1, from coordinate 966 downwards.
TGGCCACGTTGTCGACCTCCAGGTCCAGGTGGCGGCCGATGGCATCGGTGGCTGCAGGCTCGCGGATTCGCTCGGCGGCGGGCCGCAGCTGGCGGGCCAGTGCGTGCTGCACCGCTTCCTGCAGGCCGGTGAAGCCGTCGTAACCCAGCTTCGAGGCCAGGCGCACCACGGTGGCCGCGCCCGAGCCGGCAGTGTCGGCGAGCTCGGCGACGGTGCCGAAGGCGACCAGTTGCGGGCGCGCCAGCACGACTTCTGCCACCCGACGCTCCGCCGGAGTGAGTTGTGCACCGGCTTTCCCGATGCGCTCCTCCACTTCCACGGCGGCGAGCGTACTCGTTGCCGGCCGATGCGAACTGTCATTCCGAAATCCGGTACACTTGGAATGTTCGTTCCAATAACCCGACCGACCACGGAGGCCGACGTTCCATGACCACCCTCACCGAGCACGCGTTGCCCGTCATCATCGAGTCGCCGGCATGGCCGTCGATGTCGGTGCCCGACGTCGCGCTGTCCGACGAGCGGTTCGTCAGCGCCGCAGGTCACGCCACACGTCTGCTGCCCTCGGTGGTGCACGACGCCCTGGTCGACTTCGCCGACGCAGCCCCGCAGGCCGGCGCCATCGTGCTCCGCGGCGTGCCCGTGGGCGAACTGCCGTGCACGCCCGAGTCGCCCACGGCGCCGGTGGTGAAGGACATGGTGAGCGAGTTCGTGCTCATGACGGCCGCCCGTCGTCTGGGCCAGCCGGTGGGCTACCAGCCCGAACACGGTGGCGACCTGGTGCAGAACCTGGTGCCCACCAAGGCGAACGCCCACAGTCAGGTGAGCACGTCGTCGGGCGTCGACCTGATGTTCCACAGCGAGGCCGCGTTCCACCCGCACCGCCCGTAGTACCTGCTGCTGCTGTGCCTGCGCGGCGATGCGAACGCTGTCTACACCCTGTCGTCCATCTTCGAGGTGCTGCCGCTG
>CBHWEI010000177.1:0-8663 GCA_966112835.1 uncultured Acidimicrobiaceae bacterium | reverse complement strand
CGTACTGGGCCACGGCGCGCATCGCCGGGCTGGTGCCCGCCAGCGTGTTCGTGCCGCGCCCCAACGTCGAGAGTGCACTGGCCGACATCCGCCGCCGGCCCTCGCCCGCGGTGGCGGCACCGGCCGACGACGTGTTCCACCTCGTGCGTACGGCGTTCGGTCAGCGGCGCAAGATGCTCCGCCGTTCACTCGCCGCCGTAGTCGCACCCGAGGTGTTCGACGCGGCCGGCATCGACAGCCAGCGTCGCCCGGAGGAGCTGGACATCACCGAGTGGGGGTCGCTGGCCACCGCATGGCGAGCCGCGCAGTGAGCGAGCCCTCGGCGCCGACGGGTGCGCCGGTGGTCGTCGAGGCGCCGGCCAAGCTGACGCTCACGCTGCGCATCACCGGTGTGCGCGACGATGGCTACCACCTCATCGATGCCGAGATGGTGTCGCTCGACTGGTGCGACACACTCACCATCACCCCGGGCGGGCAGGGACTCACCGCCGACGGGCCCCACGCGGCAGGCATGCCGCTCGACGACTCGAACCTGGTGGCCAAGGCCCTGCGCATGGTGGGCCGCGAGGCCGCGGTGCACCTGCACAAGCGCATCCCCCACGGTGGCGGGCTGGGCGGCGGGTCGTCCGACGCTGCGGCCGTGCTGCGCTGGGCGGACCACACCGATCTGGTGGCCGCCTCGCGGCTGGGTGCCGACGTGAGCTTCTGCGTGGTGGGTGGCCGGGCCCGGGTGCGCGGCATCGGCGAAATGGTCGACCCGCTCCCCTTCCAGGCACTCGACGTCACGCTGGTCATCCCGCCGCTGGCGGTCAGCACCCCCGCCGCGTACCGGGCCTGGGACGACATGGGCATGCCCCGTGCCGACGGGCCGAACGACCTGGAACCGGCGGCGCTGGTGGTGGAACCGGCCCTGGCCCGTTGGCGCGATCGCATCCGCGAGGCCGCCGGTGTGGCACCCGTGCTCGCCGGCAGCGGGGCCACATGGTTCCTCCACGGCCATCACCACCTGGACGAGGCACTCCCCGACGCGACCGTGGTACGGACGCGCACCGACCGCCCACGCTGAACGCGGGCGGTCGGTGACGAGTACTCGATTGGTTGGAGAAGAAGCGTTACTTCTTGCCGCGCTGGCGCGCGTGCCGCGTACGGCGGAGCATCTTCTTGTGCTTCTTCTTGCGCATGCGCTTGCGGCGCTTCTTGATCAGTGAACCCATAGCGGTGCAACGCTACCGGGTCGCGACCCGCCGACGAAACCCGGGTCCGAAAGCCGTGCTCCCGGCTAGCCTCCACAGCGTCTTTCCGGGGTCGTTCAATGGTAGGACAGCGGTTTTTGGTGCCGCGTATAGGGGTTCGAGCCCTCTCCCCGGAACCAGGTCAGCCGGCCAACAGGCTCTGGATGATGCCCACTGCGAAGTCGGGCATGCCGTCCATCGCGGCCATCCGCTCCATCTCGGTGCGCAGCAGCGCCTGGCGGTGGTCGTCGAACCGCTTGAACTGCAGCAGGTCGCCCACCAGGCGCACGGCGAGGCCGGCGTTGCGGGGCATCAGCTCGCCCAGTTCGTCGACGAACACCCGGTAGCCCTCGCCCGACGGGTGGTGGAACACCGAACGGTTGCGGGTGGCGAACGGGAACCACACGCCCATCACCCGTGAGCGGTCGCCGCGGTCGTACAGCGGGCCGGCGGCCAGCGCGGCGACGCGGGCGATGGTGTCGGCACGGCGAGCGCCGGACTGGGCGCGCAGCCACCGGTCGACCAGCTTCGGCGCGTGCTGCCACCGCTGGTACGTGGACTGCACCAACTCGTCGAACGCGACGTGGTCGGCGTGCGCGAGCTGGGCGAACGCCCGGGTGGCGCGAGTGGCGTTGGGCGACTCGAGCGCCTCGAGCGCCAGCACCGTGCCGGCCTCGGTGCGGGCGGCGAGCAGCGGCGCGAGCACCGGCTCGACCAACATGCGCGTGCCGATGTCGGCCGGCGACGCACCGCGCGGGTCGTCGATGTCGAAGCGGTTCCACACGTCGACCAGTGGGTCGTGCAGTGCGGTGCCCAGCCGGCCGCGCAGGTGGTCGAGCCCGCGGGCAACGCCGTCGACGTCGATGACCGGTTCGCGGTCGCCCAGCATGAACTCATCGGGCACGGCCAGCAGTTGCGCGAGCAGCACCGGATCGGGCTCGACCGCCGCCACCCGCGACAGCGCGTCGGCCAACACGGCGAGCGCGGTGTCGGCCCGCGCCGCATCGCCGGCGCGGTGCGCGTCGATGGTGCGGATCATCAGCTCCTGGCCGGCCCACCAACGGGCGAACGGGTCGTCGTCGTGCTCGACCAGCGTGGCCAGGTGCTCGTCGGGCAGGTCGACCGCCAGGTCGACCGGCGACGAGTAGCCGCGCAGCGGTGACAGCACGAACGGTTCCGCCGCGTCGACCGCGATGCGGCGCTCGCGGCCGGCGAGCACCACGGTGTGCTCGGTGGCGGGTGTGCCACCGTCGAGTGACACCGCGAGCGGCCGCCCCTGCAGCGTGAGGAAGCCCATGATCACGGGCATGGCCAGCGGCGGGTCGTCGGCGAGCGCGTCGGTACGCAGCAGCGCCACCTGGGAGTCGTTCGCCGACACGGCCAGCGCGGGGCGGCCGGGCTGCGTGAACCACCGGGCGATGCCGTCGATGGCATCGGCGTGCTGCGGCGCGAACTCGCGGGCCACTTCGAGGAAGTCGTCGACGCCCGCGGCACCCAGGTCGTGGCGGGCCACGAACGTGGTGAGCACGGTGCGCCAGGTGTCGGCCCCGAGCAGCCGGCGGAGCATGCCGAAGATCTCGGCGCCCTTCAGGTAGGTGGTGCGGGTGTACAGCGAGTTGGGGTCGCTCACCTCGCCGCGCATCACCGGCGCGCCGACGGTGATCTCCTCGGGGAACTGCAGGCGGCGCAGGTCGAGCACTTCCAGCACTCGCGCTGCGCCACCCAACACGTGGGCGCGGAAGTCGTTCTGCGCGGTGAGGACGGTGAGGCCCTCCTTCAGTGTGAGCTGACCCCACGTGCGCACGGTGACGCGGTTGCCGCGCACGTGATGGCCGTACTCGTGGGCCGCGTTCAGCAGCACTAGCACGAGGTCGTCGTCGACATGGCCGCGCATGTCGGCCACCAGCACCGCCGGGTCGAAGAACATCAGGCCGTGGTACTCGGTGGCATCGGGGTAGCCGGGCACGGCCACGTAGATCAGTTCGTCGAGGTCGTGCTCGATGCCGCCGTGGGCCTCGTCGAAGCGCAGCATCTCGGGCATCACCCACAGCGCGAAGTCGGCGCCGTCGATCATGTCGGGCGGCGCGGCCACCGTGAACGTGATGGTGCGGCCGGTGCGCGTGGTGTGGGTGGTGGACCGCATGGCCAAGTCGCCGGCCACCATGGCGAACAGGTACGACGGCTTGTCGACGGGGTCCACGAAGCGGGCGAGGTGACGCCCGTCGGGCAGCGCGCCCGACTCGACCCGATCGCCGTTGGAGAGCAGCACCGGGTACCGGTCTGCTGCGGCCACCAGCGTGACGTCGAACGTGGACCGGTTGGCCGGTCGGTCCAGGAACCACGTGATGCGCCGGAAGCCCTGCGGTTCGCAGTTCGTGCTGAGCAGGACGTGGCCGTCGACGAACCCCTTGTCGTTCGGCTCGCCCGGCGTGGCCGTGACCACTGTGCCCACCACGTGCTCGCCCGGCGTGAGGTCGATGCGCAAGGTGCGCTCGTCGAGGTCGTACTCGAACGGCTCGAGCGCGCGCCCGTCCAGCGTGACGGCCGACGTGCGCAGGTCGCGTCCGTCGAGCACCAGCGGCCCGGCGCCGCCGCTCGGGTTGGGCGCCACGTGCAGCTGCGACTCGACCACCACGCCGTCGGCGGCGAGCTCCATGCGCAGCACCACGTGCGTGATGCGCCACGGGCCGAGCGGGTCGTCGACCACATTCTGTGCACCGTGGGAGTGCGACATCAGTGCGTCTCCACGAACTCGCGGACCAGGGCCACCACCGTGTCGATCTCGTCGAGCGTGTTGTAGTGCGTCGGGCCGATGCGCACGACACCGCCCAGGTCCTCCAGGCCCAGCCACTGGATGACGGGCAGGGCGTACGAGTGGCCGTTCCACACGTACACGCCGTGCTCGTCGAGGAACGTCGCCACCTTCGCCGGGTCGGTTCCCGGCCGGCTGAACGACACCGTGGGCACGCGACGTTCGAACGCCGCCGGGTCGGTGATGCCGTGCACCCTGAGCCCGTCGATGGACTGCAGCCCCTGGATGAGGCGGCCACTGAGCGAGTGCTCGTACTGCGCCATCGCGATCATGGCCGCGTGGATCTCGGCGGTGCGCCGCGGCAGGTGCGCGAGCGCGGGGAGGTGCTCGGCGCCCATGCCTGCGCCCAACCACTGCAGGTACTCCAGCGCACCCAGCACCCCGGCCTGACCCTCCAGCGACTGGGTGCCGGTCTCGAACTTGTTCGGCGGCACGTCGGGCACGACGCTGAGCTTGTAGGCGTGCAGTCGGTCGAGCATCTCGCGGCGGCCGTGCAGGATTCCCTGGTGCGGCCCGTAGAACTTGTAGGCCGACGACACCAGGAAGTCGGCGCCGATGGCCTGCACGTCGATGGGGCCGTGCGGCGCGTACTGCACCGCGTCGACGTAGGTGATGGCGCCGGCCTCGCGCAGCATGGCCACCATCTGCGGGACGGGGTTGATGGTGCCCAGGATGTTGCTCGCGTAGTTCAACGAGGCGAACCGGGTGCGCGGCGTGATGAGCGACGCCAACTCGTCGAGGTCGAACTCGTAGGTGTCGCGGTCGAACGGCAGCGTCTTCACCACCATGCCCCGCTCGAGCGCCATGGTGCGCCACGGCGTGTTGTTGCCGTCGTGCTCCATGTGCGTGGTGATCATCTCGTCACCCTCCTGGAACAGCGGCCCGAGCACGCGGGTCATCATGAACGTGAGCGTGGTCATGTTCGGCCCGAACACGATCTCGTCGGGCGAGGCCGCGTGGTACATGTCGGCCATCGCGATGTGCGCCTGGTGCTCGAGCTCGGTGGCTTCACGCGAGGTGCGGAAGTTGCCGTGCATGTTGGCGTTGCAGCCGATCATCGCGGCCTGCATGGCGTCGAGCACCTCGTGCGGCACCTGGGTGCCGGCCGGGTTGTCGAGGTACACGCGCGGCCCGCCGTCGTGCTGCAGGGCGAGGGCCGGGAAGTGGGCCCGGATGCGGTCGAGGTCGAAGGTCATGCGGTCCCCACATTTCGGTCCGGCGGATGTCACCGTGACGGCTGCTCTTGTACGGTGTGCAACACTACCACGCAGCCGGGGACGCCGAGGAGGAGCACATGAGGGACAGCGTGAGGGTGACGAGCGCGAGCACTGCCGACGAGCGACGCGACGCCGTGGCCCGAGGGCTGCTGCCCCCGGTGCGCATCGCCGAGCAGCCCCTGCACTGGACCATGGACGAGCGGCTGCGGCACCACCAGTGCCCCGGCGTCGGCGTGGCTGTCATGCACGACGGGCGCATCGACTGGGCCGACGGGTTCGGCGTGCGCGAGGAGGGCCGGCCCGAGCCCGTGGGGCCCGACACCGTGTTCATGGTTGCGTCGTGCAGCAAGCCGGTCACCGCCATGCTCGTGCTGCAGCAGGTCGAGCGCGGCGTGCTCGACCTCGACGTGCCGCTGAACCGCTACCTGCACCGGTGGCAGATCCCCGACAACGACATCACCGCGGCGCACCCGGTCACCTTGCGCGCCGCACTCAGCCACACCGCCGGCCTGACGGTGGGCGGCTGGGGCGTGGTGCCGCGCGACGGGCAACCCGTGCCCACCTGGCTGGACCTGCTGGAGGGTCGTCCGCCGTCGAAGCTCGGCGCGGTGTACGTCGACCGGCCACATGACGGCACCGACCGATACTCGGGCGCCGGCTACCTGCTCGCGCAGATGGCGTTGGAGGACCAGCTCGGCCGACCGTTCGCGGACCTGGCCGACGAGATGATCTTCACGCCGCTGGGCATGACCCGCAGCACGTTCCGCCAGATCCCCTCCGACGACATGCTCACCGACATCGCGTCGGGCCATCCGGGCGACGGCAGCACGGTGTGGGCGGGCGGCTGGATGCTGTCCGCCGAGGCGGGCGCGGGCGGGCTGTTCAGCACCGCACGCGACTACGCCACGTTCCTGCTGGGGTGCCGCGCCGCGTACCAGGGCGAGCCGGGGGCCATCCTCGGCCGCACGTTGGCCCGCGAGGCCATGACCCGTCACGAGCAGAGCGCGTTCGGTCTGGGCTTCCGCGTGCTCGGCAACGGCGGGTCGAAGCGCGTCAACCACGGCGGTTCGAACGACGGCTACCAGAGCGAGACCGACCTGTTCCTCGAGTCCGGCGACGGCGGCGTGGTGCTCACCAACGCCATCTCGGGCATCTTCCTGTTCCGCGAGATCCTGAACGGCATCGCCGAGGTCTACGACTGGCCCGACTTCCTCCTCGCACCGAAGCACCTGAAGGTGCTCACCGACGAGGAACTGCAGCAGTACGTGGGCACCTACCGCATCGTCAGCGGCATGGCGATGCCGCTGCTGCGGGTGTGGACCGAGGGCGGCCGCCTGTTCAACGCGATCGACGGCATCCGCTTCGGCGAGCAGGAGGCGTTCTGCGACACCGACGGCGTGCTGTTCAACCAGACCGGCCCGTTCGAGACCCGGCCCGAGTTCGGCGCCGACGGTCGGGTGCAACGGTTGGAGGTGCGCGAGGGCGACGTCGTCATCCTCCGCGCCGAGCGAACCACATCATGACGAACACGGTCGTGACACTCCCGTCATCGACGGGGTGAACACCGCTCTTGTACATCGTGCAATAATGGCCGGAATCGATCCACAGGGGGACCACACCATGCGCAACCGTTCACTCGGTCCACTGCGCCGCCTCGCCGTACTCGCGCTCGTCGCGACGGTGGCCGCGGCGTGCGGCGGCAACACGCCGAAGGACTCCGCTCCCACCACCGGCGGCACGGGCAGCACCACCGGCGGCACCGAGTCCACGGCGCCCGTGCTCACCAACGCGCCCACCACCACGAACCCCGAGGTGAAGCCGGTCAGCGGCGGGTCGCTCATCGTCGGCATCGACGCCGACTCCAGCGGCTACAACCCCAGCATCGACCCGTGGGCGGCAGGCGGCCACAACGTGGCCCGTGCCATCTTCGACCCGCTCGCCACGTACGACGCCAGCGGCAAGGTGGTGCCGTACCTGGCCGAGTCCATCACCGCCAACGCCGACGCCACGGTGTGGACCATCAAGGTGCGTCCCGACGTCCTGTTCCACGACGGCACCCCGCTGAACGCCGACGCGGTGAAGGCCAACTTCGACGCCAACAAGGCCAGCCCGCAGTTCGGCAGCCAGCTCGCGCTGCTGAAGGAGATGAAGGTCGTCGACGACCTGACGCTCGAGCTCGACATGACCCAGCCGTGGGTGACGTTCCCCAACGTGCTCGTCGGCGACATCGGTTCGCAGATCGGCTACATGGCGGCGCCGTCCATGCTCGCCAAGCCCGACGGCGGCCGCAACCCCGTGGGCACCGGCCCGTTCACGTTCAAGGAATGGGTGCCCGACGACCACCTCACGGTGGTGCGCAACGAGAAGTACTGGCAGCAGCCGGCCTACCTCGACCAGGTGACGTTCAAGCCCATCCCCGACTCCACCGCCCGCAAGGGCGCGTTCGACGCGGGCGACATCGACCTGTACTACACGGGCTCGTCGAGCGAGATCCAGGAGTACCAAGCGGCGCCCGACAAGTGGAACGTCACCATCGGCTCGCAGGGTGAGCCGGACGTCATCATGTTCAACACGCTGAAGCCGCCGCTCGACGACGTGCGCGTGCGTCGTGCGCTCATCATGGCCACCGACATGTCGCGGGTGTTCGACTACCTCGACGCCACCGGCGTGAAGCAGATCACCCACGGACCGTACGCCGACAACTCGTTCTGGTACGTGAAGTCGAACTACCCCGAGTACGACCCCGCCGGCGCGAAGAAGCTCATCGACGAGTACGTCGCCGAGAAGGGCCCGGTCGAGTTCGACTTCGCCGGCAACCAGATCCCGTTCATCGTCACCCTGCAGGAGCTGTACCAGTCCATGTGGGCCGAGGCGGGCATGAAGGCGAACATCGTGTCGCGGGCCCAGGGCGACAACATCAACGCCGTCATCGCCGGCGACTTCCAGGTCGTCATGTGGGGCGGCATCGGTGGCGGCGACCCCGACAGCGACTACCTCGACTTCCACTCGGGCACGGGCCAGAACTTCTCGGGCTTCAACACGCCCGAGGTCGACGCCGCACTCGACAAGGGCCGCACGCTCACCGACCCCGAGGCCCGCAAGGAGCAGTACGCCATCCTGCAGGAGGCCCTCGGCGACAACGTGCCGTTCCTGTGGGCCGGCAGCAACCAGTACGGCGTCATCACCCCGCCGAAGGTGCAGGGTGTCGCCACGTTCACCCTGCCCGACGGTTCGCCGGGCCAGGCCATCACGGCGAGCCAGTTCTTCCTGAAGGACGTCTGGCTGAAGCCGTGAACATGATCTGGTCGAGGGTGCTGCGGCTCGTCGCCGTGCTGCTGGCGGTCACCGCCGCGTCCTTCACCATGGTCAGCCTCCTCCCGGGCGACATCGTCACGTCGGTCC
>CBHWEI010000176.1:0-8702 GCA_966112835.1 uncultured Acidimicrobiaceae bacterium | reverse complement strand
GGCGACCTCCAGGTCGATGTGCACCATGCCGTCGACCACGGAGGCGACGTAGACGGGAACTGGTTGGGTGGCGGGCAGCGTGGACGGCTCGCCGGTGATGAGGCTGAAGGTGCTGCCGTGCTTCCAGCACTCGAGCTCCTTCTCGTCGCACCACACTTCGCCCTCGCTCAGCGAGACGTCGGCGTGGCTGCACGTGTCGCCGATGGCGTAGACGTCGTCGCCGATGCGGACGACGGCGACGGCACGGCCGCTCACGTCGAACTTCGTGGCGGAACCGGGGGCCAGATCGGCCAAGGCGCAGACCTGCACGCTCATGCCACACGCCCCTGCAGCTTCTCGGCCACGCGGGCGCGCAGGTCGTCGCGCAGCGGACCGATGGGCAGTGCACCGAGCACGTCGTCGAAGAAGCCCAGCACGACCAGCCGTTCGGCGGTCTCGGGCGGGATGCCGCGGCTCTCGAGGTAGAAGCGCTGCTCGTCGTCGATGGGACCCACCGTGCTGGCGTGGCTGCACTTCACGTCGTTCGTGCGGATGTCCAGGTTCGGCACGCTCTCGGCCCAGGCGCCCTCGCTGAGGGTGAGGTTTCGGTTGGTCTGGTAGGCCTGCGAGCCCTTGGCGTCCTCGCCGATGCGGATGAGGCCGGTGTAGACGCTCTTGGCCTGGTCCTGCACGGCGCCCTTGAACAGCAGGTCGCTGTTGGTGCGGGGCGCGATGTGGTCCTGCAGCGTGCGGAAGTCGTGCATCTGGTGGCCGTCGGCGTAGTACAGCGCCACCTGCTTGGTGGTGGCACCCTGGCCGACCACTCGGGCGTCGGTGCGCACGCGGGCGTAGTCGCCACCGAGGGCCACGGTGGCCAGCAGCGTGGTGGAGTCGCGCTCGCCGGTGGCCTGCTGGTGGCCCAGCTGCCACACGGTGTCGGCCAGCAGGTTGATGCCCAGGTAGCTGACGCGTGCGGCCTGCGAGGCATGCAGCACCAGCCGGGGCACGATGAGGGCGGTGACGCCGGGGGCACTCTCGAACCGCTCGACCACGGTGAACTCGCTGTCGGCACCGGCGTGCACCACCAGGCGCGGGTACGCGGCGATGCCGTCGGCAGCCAGGTGGTGGGTGACCACGACGGGCTCGGTGAGCACCTTGCCGGCCGGCACATGGATCTCGATGGTCTGTGCGTGGGCCAGGCTGAGCTCATCGAACAGGTCGTGCACAGGCATCGACTCCACCAACGAGGCGGTCAGCGCAGGATCGGCGACCAGGCCTTCGGCACCGGTGACGGTGGACGAGATGGGGCCAGGGGTGAACGCGGCGAGATCGAGCTCGTCGATGCGGCTGTAACGCCACACCTCCTGCTCGGGGGTGGGCCGCTCGAGTGTGGGAACCGTGGAAGGCACGGCGGAAATTCTACTACGGCCGTAGTACTAATCACCCAGGCTTGCGGCGACGGAAGATGCGCTTCCACCCGGCCTGTTGCTGGGCCGCTCGCTCGGCCTCGACCTCGGCCATCACCTGCGCGCCCACCGAGTTCAGGAAGTCCTCGGCCTCGTCCATGAGCGCTGCGGCGGTGCCGTCGTCCAGGCCCGGCGGCTCGTCGGGGGTCTTCGGGCTGACCATCGTGCCGTAGGTCCAGCCGGCGTCGAGCCGGGGCTCGAACTTCGGGCAGTTCGCCGGGCAACGCCACGGCGCCTCGGGGGCGAGGTCGAGGTTGCACTTCCGCACGGTCTCACCGTTCGGATAGGTGCGGCTCTCGAACTGTCGGCAGTCCATCCGCATGGGCATGGGCGACATTCTGCCCGGAACACCGGCGGTACGCTCCGCGGGTGACGATCAGCGTGTTCGAGCTCTTCCGCATCGGCATCGGGCCGTCCAGTTCCCACACCGTTGGCCCCATGCGCGCCGCCCGCCAGTTCGGCGAGCGCCTGCGCGGCCTCGGCCGGCTGGGCGACGTGGCCCGCGTGCAGGTGCAGCTGTTCGGGTCGCTCGGCGCCACGGGCGAGGGGCACGGCACCATCCCGGCCATCGTCCTCGGGCTGGCCGGGCACGAGCCGCACCTCGTCGACCCCGACGAGGTGCCTGCGCTGCTGGCCGCGGTGCGCGCCGCCGGCGAGTTGACGCTGCTGGGCGAGCGGCGCATCGCCTTCCACCCGGGCACCGATGTGGTGCTGCACCCCGAGACGGTGCTGCCCGGCCACCCGAACGGCATGCAGTTCGACGCGTTCGATGCCGCCGGCGCAGTGGTCGACACGCACCGCGCCTACTCCGTGGGTGGCGGGTTCGTGGTCGACGAGGCCGACCTGGGCGCGCCGTTGGACCGTGACCGCGCGCCGGTGCCGTTCCCCTACCGCTCGGCCGACGAGCTGGTCGCCTTGTGCGCAGCCAACGACATGCCCATCAGCGCGCTGCAGTTCAGCAACGAGCTCACCCGCCGGTCGGCCGACGAGATCCGCACCGAGCTGCTGGCCATCTGGAAGGCCATGCGCGACTGCGTGCAGCGCGGCTGCCGCGGCGAGGGCGAACTGCCCGGCGGGCTGCACGTGCAGCGCCGGGCGGCGGCGCTGCACCGCAAGCTGGGCACGCCCAGCACCGACCCGTTGGCCGCGCTCGACTGGGTGAACCTGTACGCCTTGGCGGTGAACGAGGAGAACGCGGCCGGCGGGCGCGTGGTGACCGCGCCCACGAACGGCGCGGCGGGCATCGTCCCTGCGGTGCTGCACTACTACGCCAACTTCGTGCCCGGGGCCGACGACGACGGGGTCGTGCGGTTCCTGCTCACTGCCGGCGCCATCGGCGCGCTGTTCAAGATGAACGCCAGCATCTCGGGTGCCGAGGTCGGTTGCCAGGGCGAGGTGGGCTCGGCGTGCGCCATGGCCGCCGCCGGCCTGGCCGAGGTGATGGGCGGCACGCCCGAACAGGTCGAGAACGCCGCCGAGATCGCGCTCGAGCACAACCTGGGCCTCACCTGCGACCCCATCGGCGGGCTGGTGCAGGTGCCCTGCATCGAGCGCAACGCCATGGCATCGATGAAGGCCATCAACGCGTCACGGCTGGCGCTGCACGGCGACGGCACGCACCTGGTGTCGCTCGACCAGGCCATCACCACCATGCGCGACACCGGCCGCGACATGCACGAGAAGTACAAGGAGACGTCCCGCGGCGGCCTCGCCGTCACCTTCGTCGAGTGCTGACCGAAGTCGGCCGAGGATTCTGGTTGCGATTCCTCCCAAATCGGCTTCTGGTTGCGTTGGTTCCCGGATTCCGGGAACGAACGCAACCAGTTCGAGCCCGGCCACGACTCCCCAGGGAGTTTTCGCCCACCCATTGTGATCGCCCCCTTGCAAAGAGCGCACACAGCGGGCACTCGGCATTCTTCGCGGCGAGGTTGTTCGCTCTGGAAGCGGACCCTGTCGATCGTCGCTGTGGGGTGTCGTGAACCGCACCCACGGGCGCGATTCGCCCCCAAATCTGACGCGCTTCGCACCCGTGGGTGCGGAATGCGTCACGAATGACGCCGAACGCGCCCAACCATAGCCACTCTCAGAGCAGTGCAGTCTCCGAGTTGCGACGGCCAGGTCGCGAGCGCGGAGTTTGGTCGGGTCAGACCCCCATTAGGGGCGGGTGGCTCGGAAGTGGCCGGCGCCGAGCTCGCGGGATTCGGTGACGACGCACAGGGCGCGCCACACGTCGATCTCGTGCTCCAGGAACTCGGCACCCAACTCGGCGGTCAGACGGGCGCGCAGCGGGCCGTCCAGCTCGTCGAGCTCGGCGCGGGTCTTCGCCGCCAGCCACGGCGTGCGGTCGACGTAGGTGATGCGTTCGAAGCCGGCGGCGCGCAGGGCGGCGAAGTAGACGTCGGGTGAGGCCAGTCCGAAGCCCAGTCCCTCCAACGCCTCGTAGGCCAGCAGTTCGGCCGACTTCGGCTCGTCGTCGCCCTTCATCCAGTCGCTGCAGGCGAGCACCCCGCCCGGGGCCAGCACCCGTGCGATCTCGGCGGCCAGGGCGTGCTTGTCGTCGATGTGCACGATCGAGTCCTTGCTGAACACCAGGTCGAAGCTGCCGTCGGCGAACGGCAACGGGCCGGGCTGCACGGCGACGAAGCGAACGGTGTCCGCCACACCACGTTCGGCCGCCGCGGCGTTGGCCTTGTCGACCACCCCGGCCTCGACGTCGGCGCCGGTCACCGTGGCCACGTCGTACTCGCCGCGGATGTAGAACGCGCAGCCGCCGGTGCCACTGCCGATGTCGAGCACGCGGGCGCCACGCAGGTCCAGCCCGTCCAGCACCATGGCTGTCTCGGCATCACCGCCGGGCGACAGGTAGCCATCGCCCCACAGCGCCTCGAGCAACGTGACCAGCTTGTCGTCGTACTCCTGGGTCTGCTCCATGCCCGCGAAGTGTGGCACGTCCAGAAAACGACAGTGGCCCCGGCGTAGTGACAGCTACCCGGGACCTGACCGCCACGCTTGTGGAGCGTCTTGGTGGCGCCAGGCTACCCGAGCAGTTCGACGAGCTTGGTGGTGGTGTTCCAGTTGCGCACGGTCATCAGCCGGTACTCGGGGGTGCTCATGATCTTGGACAGACGGCTCTCGGCACGGCGCGAGCTGAGCCGGTCGAAGTAGACGACGCCCTTGCCGGCCCACACGCGATCGACCTCGGTCTTCGGCGACATCACCGCCATCGCCTGCGGGGCCGTCAGCGGCGCCTTCAGCAGGATGACGTCGGAGTGGTAGGTGTCGGGTTGCTGACCGAAGCCGGGCGGCGCATCGGCCACGACGGCGCGCATCTGCGCCCGCGACCGGGTGACCACCACGATGGGATACCCGAACCGCTGCTCGAGCACGGTCTCGATGTGGGCCTCGAGCTTCGCCGCCGGCAGCGTGGTGTCGAACACCACGTTGCCGGACTGGATGTAGGTCTGCACCGAGGTGAACCCGGCGGCTTCCAACGCCTCGCGGAGATGGGCCATCGGCACCGGGTTGCGGCCACCGACGTTGATGCCGCGGAGCAGTGCGACGTGTCGGCTCAGCCGACGCTGCCTTCCATCTGCAGCTCGATGAGCCGGCTCCACTCGACCGCGTACTCCATGGGCAGCGTGCGGGTGATGGGCTCGATGAAGCCGTTCACCACCATGCCCATGGCCTGCTCCTGCGAGAGGCCGCGCGACATGAGGTAGAAGAGCTGCTCGTCGGCGATCTTCGACACGGTGGCCTCGTGGCCGATCTGCGCGTCGCGCTCGCCCACCTCCATGTACGGCAGGGTGCGGCTCTCGCTCTGCTCGTCGAGGATGAGCGCGTCGCACTGCACGTGGCTCTTGCAGCCGTGCGCACCTTCGTCGACACGGACGAGCCCGCGGTAGGTGGTGATGCCACCGTCCTTGCTGATGCTCTTCGACACGATCTTCGACGTGGTTTCGGGTGCGGCGTGCACCATCTTGGCGCCGGCGTCCTGGTGCTGGCCGGGGCCTGCATAGGCCACCGACAGCACCTCACCGGTGGCCTTCGGGCCGACCAGGTAGACGCTGGGGTACTTCATGGTGAGCTTCGAACCGATGTTGCCGTCGATCCACTCCATGTGCCCCTCGGCCTCGACGCGGGCACGCTTGGTGACCAGGTTGTAGACGTTGGGCGACCAGTTCTGGATGGTGGTGTAGGTGACGCGGGCCGACGGCTTGACGACGATCTCGACCACGGCCGAGTGCAGCGAGTCGTTGGTGTACACCGGCGCCGAGCAGCCCTCGATGTAGTGCACCTGGCTGCCCTCGTCGGCAATGATGAGCGTGCGCTCGAACTGGCCGGCGTTCTCGGAATTGATGCGGAAGTAGGCCTGCAGCGGCATGTCGCACTTCACGCCCGGCGGCACGTAGATGAACGAGCCACCGCTCCACACCGCCGTGTTCAGCGCCGAGAACTTGTTGTCGCCGGGCGGGATGACGGTGCCGAAGTACTGCTTCACCAGCTCGGGGTACTCGCGCAGCGCGGTGTCCATGTCGCAGAACAGGATGCCCTGCGCCTCGAGGTCCTCGCGGTTGCGGTGGAAGACCACTTCGCTCTCGTACTGGGCGGTGACGCCGGCAAGGTACTTGCGCTCGGCCTCGGGGATGCCCAGCTTCTCGTAGGTGGCCTTCATCTGCTCGGGCAGGTCGTCCCACTCGCTGACCTGATCGGTGGCCGGCTTCAGGTAGTAGAAGATGTCCTGGAAGTCGATGTCGGGCATGTTGACGGCGAACCACTCGGCCATCGGCTTGCGGTCGAACAGGTTCAAGCTGCGCTTGCGCATCTTGGTCATCCAGTCCGGCTCGCCCTTCCACCAGCTGATCTGGTCGACCACGCGGTCGTTCAGGCCCTTCTCGGGCTTGAACGCGTACTCGACGTCGCTGTCGCTCCAGCCGAGGTCGTACTTGCTGAGGTCGAGGTCGAAGGAGGTCATCGAACAGTCCGATCGTGTGCGGGGGGAATTTGCACTACGTACATAGTAACAATTCTCGACCACCGTGCCCACCCCGGCGGGCACGCGGAAATGGCTACGGTGTCGCCATGTTGCGCCGGGCTCTCGCTGCTGTCGTTCCCTGTTCGCTGGTGGCGGTCACCCTGGTCACGGTGCTGGCGCCGCGCCTCCCGGTGGCGGAGGCGGCCGACGACGGGCTCGACTTCCGCAACACCACCACCTACACGCTCGACCCCGGCAAGGCCGTGGTGCACGTGCGGGCCGACCTGACCCTGAAGAACACGCTCCGCGACCGGGTGCAGGGCAACATCATCAACCGCAGCTACTTCCGCGGCTTCGCCCTGCCGGTGCCGGCCGACGCCACCAGCGTGGTGGCCACCGACTCGAACGGGCGCAACTTGAGCGTCGCCCGTCGGCCGCTCGAGACGACGTCCGACTTCGTCATTCTCGACGTCGACTTCGCCCGCAACCTGTTCTACCCGCAGACCGCGCAGGTGGCCGTCACCTACGACATCACCGGCCTGCCGCCGCGGTCGAAGAACCCGTCACGCGTGAACGCGGCGTACGCGGCGTTCGACGCGTTCGGCGTCGGCGACGACGGCAAGGTCACCGTGAAGGTGGTCGTCCCCAACGGCTTCGTGGTCGACGCACTCGGCTCCGACGCGGCCGTCAGCCACGACGGCGGCAACACCATCTACACCGCCACCGACATCCCCAACCCCGACCAGTTCGACATCTTCGTCTCGGCCCGCAACGACAAGGCGCTCACATCCACGCCGGTGAAGACGGCCGACGGCGACGAGTTCGACCTGCGCACCTGGCCGGGCGACACCGAGTGGCAGAAGTTCGTCACCACCCAGATCCAGGACGGCGTGCCGGCGCTCACCGACCTCATCGGCCGGCCGTGGCCCATCAGCCAGAAGGTGGAGGTGCGCCAGGCGTACACCCCGTACCTCTACGGCTACGCCGGCTGGTTCAGCGCGGTGGACGACGAGCTCGAGATCGGCGAGGACCTGGACCAGGAAGTGGTGCTGCACGAGTTGTCGCACGCCTGGTTCAGCGAAGGCTGGTTCAGCGACCGGTGGGTGAACGAGGGCTTCGCCCAGGTGTACTCGAACCTCGCGGTCGACGAGCTGGGTGGCACGCCGCTGCAGCCCGAGGCGATCAAGGCCGACGACCCCGGCAAGGTGACGCTGAACGAGTGGGGCGACCCGAACTTCACCGATGGCGCCGACGAGGTGGAGACGTACGGCTACAACGCCTCGTACTCGGTGCTGCAGAAGATCCACACCGAGGTGGGCGACGACGCCATGCACGACGTGTTCGCCGCGGTCGACGACGGCATCCTGGCCTACCTGGGCGACAAGGCCGACGACAAGGGCAGCAGCAGCACCGACTGGCGCCGGTTCCTGGACCTGCTGGAGAACGTCGGCGGCTCGAAGGAGGCCCGCGACCTGTTCGAGAAGTACGTCGTCACTCCGGCCGACGCGAAGAAGCTCGACGAACGCGACGCCGCCCGCACCCTGTACACCGCGCTCGACGAGCGCGGCGGCGAGTGGGCGCCCCCGTTGGTCATCCGCCGCGACATGGCCGGTTGGGACTTCACCCGGGCCACCGACGCCATCGCCGAGGCCGATGCGGTGCTGGACCTGCGCGACGAGTTGGACGACAAGGCCGGGCAGCTCGACGCCACCTACCCCGACACGTTCGTGGCCGACTACGAGGCCGCCGACAGGAACCTCGACGACGTCTCGGCCGCGATGCAGGAGCAGATCGACACCGCCGACGCGGTCATCGCCGCCATCGCCGACGAGGCACGCGACGACGGGTTCTTCGAGTCGATCGGCCTGTGGGGCACCAACCTGCCCAAGGAGCTCGACACGGCCACGGCCGCGTTCGAGAAGGGCGACCACGACACGGCCCGCGCCGCTGCCGCCGAGGTCACCGACACGTTGGCCCAGGCCGGCAGCGTGGGCACCAAGCGCGTGCTGTGGGCCGTGGGTGGCCTGGTGCTGTTCATCGCCCTCATCGTGCTGCTGGTGGTGCTGCTGCGCCGCCGCGGTCGCCGCCGCCGTGCCGCCGCTGAGGCGGCCGAGGCTGTCGCCGAGGTCGAGGCTGACGTGGCTGACACGGTCGAGGCTGACACGGTCGAGGCTGTCGGCGAGGTCGAGACGGAGCCCGTCGCCGAGACGGAGCCGGTCGACGACGAGGGCTAGGAGACTGCTGAGCAAACGGCTCTATTTGTGGGGCGGGGTGGTCGTGTGGCG
>CBHWEI010000175.1:0-8863 GCA_966112835.1 uncultured Acidimicrobiaceae bacterium | reverse complement strand
AGCCGAGGCCGTCGAGGTCGAACAGCGACTCGACGAGCACGGCGCTGCCGATGAGCGCACCCAGGTTGGTGCCGATGGCGGTGACGAGCGAGAACAGCGAGTTGCGCAGGCCGTGTTTCCACACGACCCTGCCCGGTGGCACACCTTTGGCACTGGCCAGGGTGATGAAGTCGCTCTGCAGGGTGGACACCATGTCGGCACGCAGCAGGCGGGCGTAGATGGCGGCGACCGGGATGGTGAGCGTGAGTGCCGGGAGGAAGAAGTTCATGATGTGCTCGTGGAGGTCCTCCCACGGGTACACCTTGTCGCCGATGCTGGGGAAGATCTCCCAGTGCACGACGAAGAGCAGCTTCAGGAACAGGCCGAGCACGATGCCGGGGATGCCGACGGCCACGAACGTGGCGAACAGGCCCACCTTGTCGAACAGGCGGTCGCGGCGGTAGGCCTGGTGGACGGCCAGCGGAATGGCGATGAGCAGGCCGAACACGTTGGCGTAGAGGCCGAGGAGGATGGTGGTCCACACGCGGGGCTTGAGCAGCTCGGCGACGGGCATGTTCGCCTGCGGCGAATAGCCGAGGTCGAAGTGGAACACGAGGTTCTTCAACCAGTTGAGGTATTGGAAGACGAAGTTCTTGTCGAGGCTGTACTGCTCGATGAGCGCTTGCGATTCCTCGGGCTTCAGCGGGCGACCGGCCAGTTTGATGGCCAGAGCCTGCGGCCCGTCGGAGCCCATTCGCATGATGACGAGCACTGCGAACGTGACGATGAAGAACACGAGCAGGAGCTGCAGGAAGCGTTGGAGGAAGTAGCGCACGCGAACCTCGGGAGACGTGGATGGGACGAGGGACGAACCCGGGGAGGGGCGTTGCCACCCCTCCCCGGTGTTCAGTTGTCGATCAGCCGGCGGACCGGCCGGTGGTGATCAGGCGTTCGGGTCGATCCAGAGGGTCTGGGTCCAGAACTGGCCGGAGAAACCGGCACCGTCGCGGGACTTCGCACCATCGGGGAGCGTCCAGGTGCTGAGACCCTTCACGCTGGGCTTGTGGGGGGTGCCCCACAGGGTCCAGGAGGTGGGGATCTGGTAGCACTGGCTGGCCATCTGCTTGTTCACGGACTCGGCAGCTGCCTCGCCTGCGGCGTCGTCGGTGGCGCTACGAGCCTCCTCGAGGCCCTTGTCGACGATGGGGTCACGGACTCGGCCGAAGTTCAGGGCCAGGCCACCATCGGGCGCAGCGTTGGCGGAGTGCCACCAGAAGTACTGCGAGTCGATCTTCACGCCGGCGTGGTTGCGCCAGCCGTACATGAAGAAGCCGGGATCACCGAAGAGGGCGTTCGTGATGAACGAGTCCTGCGGGACCTGGGTGTACGTGAAGTCGACACCGATGGCCTCCCAGTAACCCTTCAGCAGCTCGGCCACCTGGGCGTTGATCTGCGACGTCGTGGTGCCGTAGTCGACGGACACGGGGCCGTTGGCGGCCTCGTAGTCGGCGATCAGCTGCTTCGCGGTGTCGGGATCGTAGTTGGTGGAGCCACCGTTGTCCTCGAGGTAGCCCTGCTGGCCGGGCGAGAAGAGGCCGTTGGCCGGCTTCAGGATGCCACCGGCAGTTGCGTCGATGAGGTCCTGACGGTCGATGGCCATCGACAGTGCGCAGCGGACGTTCTTGTCCTGCAGCGGACCCTTCTTGTCGAGATCGATGAGGATGTAGTTCGTCTCGACGAACTGGTCCTGCTCGACCATCGGGTAGGCGTCGGCGTCGGCGCGGAAGTCGTTGATGACCTGAGCGGCCGACGTCGAGAAGATGTCGATGTCGCCGCTGCGCAGCGCGTCGGCAGCCGTCTCGCTGTCCTCGATGACGCGGAACTCGATGCCGTCGAGGTAGGGCAGCTGGTTGCCTTCGGCGTCCTTCTGCCAGTAGTCGGGGTTGCGCTTCACGACGAGCTTGTCACGCGGGGCGTAGCTCTCGACGATGAACGGGCCCGTGCCCACTGCGGCGGTCGGGTCGGCCGTGCCGGCGGTGACGGCGTCGAGCCACGTCGGCGAAGCGATGAGGCCCCACTGCGTGCCGAGGGCGTTCGGGAAGCCGGGCCACGGCAGCGGCTGGGCCAGGTCGCCGTTGAAGCCGGTCTTGACCGAGAAGCTCATGTCGCCGGTGGCCTCGATGGCCAGGGTCTTGGTGACCGTGGCGTCAGCGAGCTGCGCCGCGGTGCACGGCTGACCGTCGCACAACTTGCCGATGTCCTTCAGTGCGGCACCCAGGAGCAGGCCTGCGCCGGCGACCTGGAGGTTCTTCACGATGGCGGCCGCGTCGAGCGGGGTGCCGTCGTGGAACTTGATGCCGGCTCGGACCGTGAAGTCGAACTGGGTGAAGTCGGCGTTGTTCGTCCAGCTCTCGACCAGGAGGCCGTGCGGCTTCAGGTCGTCACCGATCACGACCACCGGGTCGTAGAACGAGCGTGCACGCTGCTGGCAGTAGCTGTCGCACTGCATGGCGGCCGGCGTCCAGGCGTTGGCCACTTCGGCCTCACCACTCACGACGAGCGTGCCGCCGTACACCGGCTTCTCGGCCGGGGCAGTGGTCTCGGGCACAGTGGTCTCGCCACTGCCCGTCGTCTCACTTCCGACCGTGGTCTCGGTGGAGCCACTCGAGGTGCCTCCATCATCCTTCTTGTTGCTGCAAGCAGCGGCAATCAGCCCGAGGCTGATGAGCGCTGCTACGAGAAGCCGACCGGTTCGACCGGACGAGCGACTGTTTCGCACGTGCTTTCCCCCTTCATTCGTGAACGTTGCGTAGCCGGAACGGGCTGTGACCCCCATCACACCCGGCGGCCGCACCTTAGCCACAACCGAGTCGTCCGCAAAGACACGGAGGTACTCTCGCTCGATGAGTTCTTTGCGGGCCGAGCATCTGACGATGCCGCTCGCGCGGCGCTACTCGCCGAAACAGCGGGGCTACACCGAAGGCATGGCCCGTCACGCCGCGGCCGTGCGCGACGGGCTGCCCGTGTACCGCGACCCGGTCACCGGTTTCACGGTGTTCACGGCGAAGTTCCTCGCCGATCGCGGCTACTGCTGCGCCAGTGGGTGCCGCCACTGCCCGTACGCCGACGCCACCTGACACGACCGCGGTAGCGTCCGCGGCATGTCGAACGATGTGGTCCGTTCCCTGCGCGTCGAGCCCGGCTCGAGCGTGCGCCTGTCCCGCCATTCCACCGACACCACGTTCGGGTGGGAGAAGGCGGCAGCGAAGGCCGAGCTCGAGAAGGTGAAGGTCGAGCTCGACACGCTGCAGCAGCGCCTTTACGCCGAGGGCACGCGCA
The DNA here is from genome assembly GCA_966112835.1 of uncultured Acidimicrobiaceae bacterium. Classification (GTDB taxonomy): domain Bacteria; phylum Actinomycetota; class Acidimicrobiia; order Acidimicrobiales; family Ilumatobacteraceae; genus UBA668. The sequence continues at coordinate 5,545 of CBHWEI010000175.1, read as the reverse complement.
GCATGCTGGTGGTGCTGCAGGCGATGGACGCGGCCGGCAAGGACGGCACCATCCGCGCCATCCTGTCGGGGCTGAACCCGGCGGGTGTGAAGGTGACCAGCTTCAAGGCGCCGGGTGGCCCCGAGGCGCAGCACGACTACCTGTGGCGGGTGCACGGCGCAGTGCCGGCGAAGGGCGACATCGGTGTGTTCAACCGCAGCCACTACGAGGACGTGCTCGTGGTGCGGGTGAAGAACTTCGTGCCCAAGTCGGTGTGGTCGAAGCGGTACGACCACATCAACGCGTTCGAGGAGTTGCTCGTCGAAGAGGGCACCACGGTGGTGAAGGTGTTCCTGCACGTCTCGAAGGACGAGCAGCGCGAGCGGCTGCAGGAGCGCGTCGACAACCCCGAGAAGCGGTGGAAGTTCCGCAGCGGCGACCTGGACGACCGGGCCCTGTGGCCCAAGTTCCAGGCGGCGTACCAGGACGCCATCCACCTCACGTCCACCGAGCACGCGCCGTGGTACGTGGTGCCCGCGGACCGCAACTGGGTGCGCAACCTCGCCGTGGCGAAGATCATGCTGCACCACCTGCGCCAGATGGACCCGAAGCTGCCGCCTCCGGAGGAGGGCATCGAGGGTCGCATCGTCGAGTGAACGCTGTGTGACGCGATCGTCGCGGAGCACGGTCCAGAGGCTTTACGAAATGTAAAGTCGTCGGCGACATGTCCGTGATCGTCCCCACCTCGCTCGACGCCGCACTGCACGCGCTCGCCGACACCCCCGATGCCACCGTGCTCGCGGGTGGCACCGACCTGATGGTCGAGTTCAACGGCGGTCACCGCCGCGCCGCGCACGTCGTGGTCGTGAACCGCGTGCCCGAGCTGCGCACCTGGCAGCACACCGGCACGCACCTGCGCATCGGCGCGGGCGTCACCTACGCCGAGATCGAGACCGAGCCCATCGCCACGTGGACGCCGGCGTTGGCCCAGGCGGCACGCACCGTCGGCTCGCCGCAGATCCGCCACGCCGCCACCATCGGCGGCAACGTGGGCACCTGCTCACCGGCCGGCGACGGCCTGCCCGTGCTGGCCGCGCTCGACGCGGTGGTCGAGCTCACCTCGGCCACCGGGGTGCGCAGTGTGCCGTTCACCGACTTCATGGTGGGCCCGAAGCGCACGGTGCGCGAACCGGGTGAGCTCATCACCGCGGTCACGGTGCCCGTGGCCGACGGCTTCCAGGGCTACACGAAGGTGGGCGTACGCAACGCCATGGTCATCGCCACCGCCAGCGTCGCCCTGGCGGTGCAGGGCGGCCGGGTGGCCATCGCCCTCGGCTCGGTGGGGCCCATCATCCTGCGCTGCCCCGAGGCGGAGGCGTTCGCCACTGCGCTGGCCGCGCAGATCGACGCCGGCACCGCTTCGTTCGACGACGCCGCTGCGGAGCACTGCGCCGAACTGGTTCGTGCCGCCGCCCGACCCATCGACGACCACCGATCCTCGTCCGCCTACCGTCGCCACGCCGTGGGCGTGCTGGCCGGCCGCCTGCTGCGGAGGGCCTTCACCCATGAGTGAGATCTACACGTTGCACGTCAACGGCCAGGCGCGTGAGGTGCACGACGCATGGCTGGGCGAGTCGCTGCTGTTCGTGCTGCGCGAGCGCCTGGGTCTGATGGGCAGCAAGGGCGCGTGCGAACAGGGCGAGTGCGGCTCGTGCAGCGTCATGGTCGACGGCGAACTGGTGTGCAGTTGCCTGGTCCTCGCGGCCGGTGCGGTGGGGCAGCAGATCGTCACCATCGAGGGTGTTGCCCCGGTCGGCTCGCCCAGCGACGTGCAGCAGGCCTTCGTCGAGGCCGGCGCCGTCCAGTGCGGCTTCTGCACGCCGGGCCTCATCATGGCCACGCACGCACTGCTCGAGCGGTCGCCGGCGCCCAGCGAGTACGAGATTCGCGAAGAACTGTCCGGCAACATCTGCCGCTGCACCGGCTACGGCCGCATCATCGACGCGGTGCAGCGGGTGGCGGTCGCCCGCCGCGATGATTCGGCCGACACTGCCAATGCCGGCGGTGCTGCCGGCTCGGCGAACGAGGGGGCCGCGTCGTGACCGACACGCTCGCCTCGCCCACGGTGCGTTCGAACACCCAGCCCGGTCGGCTGGGCGAGAGCGCGCTGCGTCCCGACGGCGTCGCCAAGGTGCAGGGCTCGTTCCAGTTCTCGGGCGACCTGAGCGCCGACGGCTTCCTGTGGGGTGCCACGCTGCGCTCGCCGCACCCGTACGCCCGCATCGTGCGCATCGACGTGAGCGGCGCGTGGAAGATCAACGGCGTCGAAGCGGTGATCACCGCCGACGACGTGCCCGGCAAGACGACCTACGGCCTCATCAGCCAGGACCAACCGGTGTTCGCGTCCGACCACGTCCGCTTCGTGGGCGAGCCCGTCGCCGCCGTCGCGGCGAACCACCCGGAGACCTGCCGTCGTGCGCTCGAGGCCATCGTGGTGGAGTACGAGGTGCTCACGCCGCTGGTCGACCCGGAGCTCGCGGTCGATGGTTCGTTCCCGCCAATCCACCCCGAGGGCAACGTCATCCGCCATCAGCGCATCGTGCGCGGCGACCAGACCATCGAAGGCCCCGTCGTCGTGGAGGGCACGTACGAGCTGGGCATGCAGGACCAGGCGTTCCTGGGCCTCGAGGCCGCGCTGGCCGTGCCCGACCCGGGTGGCGCCGGGGTGGAGCTGCACGTCGCCACGCAGTGGTTGCACGAGGACCGCAAGCAGATCGCCGCCTGCCTGGGCATGGACGACGAGAAGGTGCGCCTGGTGCTCGGCGGGGTGGGCGGTGCGTTCGGCGCCCGCGAAGACATCAGCCTGCAGGTGCACACGTGCCTGCTCGCGCTGCGCACGTCGCGTCCGGTGCGCATGGCCTATAGCCGTCACGAGAGCTTCCTCGGCCACGTGCACCGCCACCCGTGCCGCATCACCATGCGCCACCACGCGGACCACGACGGTCGCCTGCTGCGCGTGGAGGCCACGTTCGTCTTCGACGGTGGGGCCTACGCCTCCACGTCGTCGGCGGTGCTCATCAACGGCATCACCCACGCGCAGGGCCCGTACCACTGCGAGAACGCCACGGTCGACGGCTGGGCCGTGCGCACCAACAACCTGCCGTGCGGCGCGATGCGCGGCTTCGGCGTGGTGCAGGCCTGCTTCGCCCACGAGGCGCAGATGGACAAGCTCGCCGCCGCCATCGGTGTCGAGCCGCTCGAGATCCGCCTGCGCAACGCGATGCGCACCGGCGATCGCCTCATCACCGGTCAGGTGGTCGAGAGCGTCGCCCCAGTCGAGCGCCTCATCCGCGAACTGGCCGAGCTGCCGCTGCCCACCGAACCGGTCGGTGGCCACGACGGCGACCCCATGCGGCTGCCCGGTGGCGCTGGTCGCACCGCCGACGCGGGCGACGTGGTGCGCGGCATCGGCTGGGCCGTCAGCATCAAGAACCTCATGTACAGCGAGGCGTTCGACGACTACTCCACCGCCCGCGTGCGCCTGGCCGACGGTGTCGCCACGGTGAAGTTCGCCACCGCCGAAGTCGGGCAGGGCTTCGTCACCCTGGCCGCGCAGATCGCCCGCACCGTGCTGGGCGTCGACGACGTGGTGCTCGACCAGATCGACACGCAGGTCGGTTCGGCCGGCAGCACCTCGGCCTCGCGGCAGACCTGGATGAGTGGAGGCGCCGTCGACGGCGCGTGCCGTCTGGTGCGCGAGCGCCTGTTCGAGCACGTCGCCGCGCGGCACGGGCTGGAGGACTACCAGCTGGCCATCGACGGCACCGACGTGGTCGACACGGTGGGCACGCTGCGCATCCCCGTGGCCGAGGCAACTGCCGGGCTGGAGATCGACGAGACGTTCGAGCACCACCACCGTCCCACCGAGGACCTCGACGAGCTGGGCCAGGGCAACTGCCACACGGCCTTCGCGTTCGCCGCGCACCGTGCCGTGGTCGACGTCGACCCCGTGCTCGGTCTGGTGAAGGTGGTCCAGGTGGCCACCGTGCAGGACGTGGGCCGTGCCCTGAACCCGCTCAGTGTCACCGGTCAGATCGAGGGCGGCATCGCCCAGGGCGTGGGCCTGGCCGTGATGGAGGAGATCATCTCCGTGAACGGTGTCGTGAAGAACGCGTCGTTCACCGACTACCTGCTGCCCACCTTCCTGGACATGCCCGACGTGGTCATCGGTCTGGTGGAAGAGCCCGAGCCGCAGGCGCCGCTGGGCGCCAAGGGCGTCGGTGAGCCGCCGACAGTGTCGTCCACCCCGGCCGTGGTGGCCGCCATCCGCGACGCCATCGGCAAGGACCTGGTGCGCGTCCCGGTCCGTCCCACCGACATCGTCTTCTGACCCGCGTGCCGGCTGCTTCGGGCGGCTCCGTTTCGCTCCGGGCCGTTTCGACGGGTGGTCGCTCGTCGGTTAGTTTCAGCGACGTGTCGAACGAGCGTGAAATCATGACCTGGGAGATCTTCGGCGAGGCATCGCGTGTGCTGGCCCAAACGGTGGCCGACGACTACGAGCCCGACATGATCCTGTCGATCGCTCGTGGTGGCCTGCTCATCGGCGGCGCCCTGGGCTACGCCCTGTCGGTGAAGAACGTCTACACCATGAACGTCGAGTTCTACACCGGTGTCGACGAGCGCCTGGAAGTGCCGCGCATCCTGCCGCCGGCTCCCGACTTCGTCGACGTCAGCCACGCCCGTATCCTCATCGCCGACGACGTGGCCGACACCGGCCACACGCTGCGTTCGGTGCAGGACTTCTGCGCCGGCAAGGTGGCCGAGGTGCGCACGGCGTGCCTGTACGAGAAGAGCCACTCGGTGGTGAAGTGCGACTACGTGTGGAAGAAGACCGATCTGTGGATCAACTTCCCGTGGTCGGACAAGGACCCGGTCGCCAAGCGCGACTGGTCCGTCAAGGACGCCTGATCGCGGTCGGCGTCATCGTCGTCGCTCGGGCTCGGCCGCGATGAACGACCCTGCCCCCGAGCTGGAGGGGCTCGGCGACGTCCGACGTCATGTGTGGCTGCTGGTCATCGGCGCGGTGCTGTTGATCGGTGTCGGCGTCACGGTGTGGCGCGCCCGGTCGGCGCCGGTGGTGTCGCCCAACGAGCACGCCCGCACCGAGCTGGTGAAGGCCGGCGTCGACCCGTCGTCGTCGTTGCACTACGAGCACGCCCTGTACTTCGTGTCCGAGAGCCAGGCGATCATCGCCGCGCAGCGGCTGCGCGACGACTTCGAGGTGGAGGGCCCGGTGCGCGACGACGGGAAGAACACCGACTTCGACTGGTTGGTGACCGCCCGGCAGACCGCAGCGCTCGACCTGGAGGGCATCGACGCCGTGACCCGGCAGCTCGAGTCGGTCGCGGTGGGCCTGGGCGGGGAGTACGAGGGCTGGAACGTCGTGCTGTCCGGCACAGAGCTCCCGCCACCGGTCACCGCCGCCGACGCGTGAGGGGTGGCGCGCCACAACCCGCGCCGTGGCGCGGGTTCCCTGGTGGGTGTTGCAGCGCCGGCTGGTGGTGGC
>CBHWEI010000174.1:0-8884 GCA_966112835.1 uncultured Acidimicrobiaceae bacterium | reverse complement strand
ACGGCTGCTCGGTGTTCTGCACCGGCAGGCCGTCGTCGCCGAGGATGAGCGTCGATCCGGGTGCGCCGTCCTCGGTGAGGAAGTTGGGTACGTCGTAGGTGCCGTCGACGGTGCGGATGTTGCCCTCGTCGGCCTGCGACGTGACGGTGAACGCCGGATCGTCGGCCTCGACCGCCTTGTAGGCGAGGTCGCGGATGCGCAGCGCCCGACCGCTCAGGCTCTCGGCACTCGCCACGGTGAAGCTCCAGGCCAGGAACAGCCCGTCGGTGGTGACGTCGTCGTCGGCCAGTTCGGCGAACAACTCGCGGAAGTAGCGAGCACGCTCCAGCGGCTCGGGCGTGCCGTCGATGGCCGCCTGGAACGCCTCGGTGGGTGCGATGTCGGCACCACTGGTGTCCTTCAGGTTGCGCAGGGCGACGACGATGCGGTGCCCTTCGCTGAGGCTGATCGCCGGGTGCACCATCAGCAGTTGGTCGCCCGCGGGTGCCGGGGCGTCGAGCTCGGCCCAGTAGGGGATGCGTTCACCCGTCGCGGTGTCGAGCAGCACGATGGGCGCCTCGGGGTCGAGCGAGCTGCCGATGTCGGCGCTGGGGGCGATGCCGCTCGCCGTAACGTCCAGGTCGGGCACCAGCGCCAGCACGGCCGAACCGGGGGAGAAGCCGTCGGCGCGGTTCTGGTCGGTGACGTCGATGGGCGTGCCGTCGGCGTTCAGCGGGGTCGAGTCGGGGTGGATGTCCAGCCGGCGGCCGGTGGCGGTGGTGCTGTCGGGCACGGTGAACGCGTCGTTCGGCCAGGGCAGCAGGCAGGCGCGCTCGTCGAGCGGGTCGCACTGCAGGCTCTCGGTCAGGATGGCATCCTCGGCGGACGTGGTGGTGGGCCCGGCCGCGGTGGTGTCGGGTGTCGCCGTGCCGGCCGACGTGCTGCCGGTGCTGGAGGGCGAGTCGGTGCAGGCGGTCGCCGTCGCCGCGAGCACCACGGCGAGAGCGAGGACGGGCAGGGCGCGGCGACGCATCCGCACACCATATGCACACCGGGCCACACCGCCCCGCCGTCCGAGCCCGTCGGCCGACCAACGACGGGCGATCCACGTCGGGACGGGGTCGGTGGGGTAGTCTCGTACGCGTGTTCGTACGTGAAGGACTCGTCGTGCTGGGTGTCGACCCGGGCCTCACCCGGTGCGGCTACGCCGTGCTGCATGCGGTGGGCGGTGCCACCCGGCCGTTGGCGCTGGGGGTCATCCGCACCGCGCCGTCGTCGCCGCTGCCGCAGCGGTTGGCCGAGCTGCAGCGCGAGTTGAAGGCGCTGATGGTCGAGTTCCGGCCCGATGCGGTGGCCGTCGAGCAGGTGTTCTTCCAGAACAACGTGCGCACGGCCATGAGCGTCGGCCAGGCCAGCGGCATCGCCCTGGCCGAAGCCGCGTCCACGGGCTGCGACGTGCTGCAGTTCACACCCAGCCAGGTGAAGGACTCGGTGGCCGGCTGGGGCGGCGCCGACAAGTCCCAGGTGCAGCGCATGGTGCAGGCCCGTCTGGGTCTGGCCACGCCGCCGAAGCCGGCCGACGCGGCCGACGCCGCGGCGTTGGCGCTGTGCTACCTGGCCGGGGCCGGCATGCGCCGCCGGGTGCAGCAGGCGGTGGCCCGATGATCGGCTCGCTGCGCGGCACCGTGCTCGAGCGCACCGACGACTCCACCGCGCTGGTCGAGGTCGGCGGCGTCGGCTACCTGGTGTCGGTCACGCCGCGCACGTTGGCCGAGCTCGAGCCCGGCTCCAGCGCGTTCCTGTACGTGCACCACCACATCCGCGAAGACGCGCAGACCCTGTTCGGGTTCCTGTCGCGCGACGAGCGCAACACGTTCCAGGTGCTCATCGCCACGCACGGCATCGGCCCGGCGTTGGCGCTGGCCCTCCTGGGCACGCACAGCCCGTCGGCGCTGGTCGACATCGTCGCCACCAGCGACCAGGGTGCGCTCACGCTGGTGCCCGGTGTGGGCAAGAAGACGGCCGAGCGCCTGCTCGTCGAGCTGCGCAACCGCCTGAACCTGCCCATGCTCGACCCGTTGCCCGTCGGCGGCGGTGGCGGTGGCAGCACGGCCATCGGCGACGTGCGCGAGGCGCTCGCCGGCCTGGGCTACGCGCAGGAGGAGATCCGCGACGCGTTGCGCGAGCTGCCGTCCGACGGCGATGCTGCCACCATGTTGCGCGACGCCCTGAAGCTGCTGGGAGCCAAGCGTGCGTGACGAGTTCCTCGACCCGGCGCCGGTCACCGAGCACGAGGAGGCCGACGAGGCCGGCCTGCGCCCGCGGCGGCTGTCCGAGTTCGTCGGCCAGCGCGAACTGAAGGAGCCCCTGGGCATCGTGCTCGAGGCCGCCAAGATGCGCGGCCAGGCGGCCGATCACCTGCTGCTCGCCGGACCGCCCGGCCTGGGCAAGACGAGCATGGCGTGCATCATCGCCGCGGAAATGGGCGTGCACCTGCACGTCACCTCCGGCCCGGCGCTCGAGCGTGCGGGCGACCTGGCGGCCATCCTCACCAAGCTCGAGGACGGCGACGTGCTGTTCATCGACGAGATCCACCGGCTGTCGCGCACGGTCGAAGAGATCCTCTACCCGGCCATGGAGGACTTCCAGATCGACATCGTGGTGGGCAAGGGTCCGGCGGCGTCGAGCATCCGCCTGTCGCTGCCGCGGTTCACCCTGGTGGGCGCTACGACGCGCACGGGCATGATCACCGGCCCGCTGCGCGACCGCTTCGGCCTGGTCGCCCGGCTCGACTACTACGCCGACGACGAGCTCGAAGCCATCGTCAGCCGCGCCGCCGGCATCTTGAAGGTGCAGGTGTCGGGCGACGGTGCATGGGAGATCGCCCGCCGTTCACGCGGTACGCCGCGCATCGCCAACCGGCTGCTGCGCCGCGTGCGCGACTTCGCCGAGGTGCGTGGCGACGGCACGGTCACCGAGGCCACCGCCCGCGAGGGCCTGCGCGTGTTCGGGGTCGACGAGCGCGGCCTCGACAAGGTCGACCGGGCCATCCTGGGCGCCATCTGCAAGCAGTTCGCCGGCGGCCCCGTTGGCCTCAGCACGCTGGCCATCAGCGTGGGCGAGCAGCCCGAGACCGTGGAAGACATGTACGAGCCGTTTCTCATCCAGCAGGGCATGATCGCCCGCACCCCGCGCGGCCGCATCGCCATGGCCGCGGCCTACGAGCACCTCGGCCTCACCATGCCCACAGCCGAACGGCCCCCGGGCCTGTTCGACTGACTCAGCTGGGCAGGTAGAGCTGCAGGAAGGCCATGGTCTTGGCCCAGGCGGCCTTCGACGCGGCTTCGTTCCAGAACATCTCGGCCTCGTGGTTGTCGAACGCGTGGCCGGCGTTCTCGACGTTCAGCACGAAACCCTCGCGGCCGGCGATGGCCGCGCCCACCTCGTCGACGCCCTCGTTCGGGATGTACGCGTCGGCGTTGCCGAAGTGGAACAGCGTGGGGCAGTCGACCTGGTCGAGCATGCCGAGCATGGACGGCACACCCGAGCCGTAGTAGCTGACGCACACCGACGGCTGGGCGTTGGCGGCCACGGCGAACGCCAACGTGCCACCCAGGCAGAAGCCGATGACGCCGGGCGCGGCGGCGATGCCGTCCTGGGCCTGCAGGTGGCCGAGCGCGGCGATGCAGTCGCCCACGGCCAGCGGGAAGTCGAGCTGCTGCACCTTCTCCATGCTGCCGGTGAGGCCGTCCTGGTCGTGGCCGGCCTCCCAGTTGCGCGAGAAGCGCCAGAACACGTCGGGCGCGCCCACCAGGTAGCCCGCGTCGGCCAGGCGCTCGGCCACGGCGCGGATGTACGGGCCGACGCCGAAGATCTCCTGCACCAGCAGCAGCGCAGCCTTCGGCGGGCTGCCGGGCACCCACACGTGGAGGTCCATGGCGCCGTCGGCACCGCACTGCACCTGATCGGTTCGCAAGGTCGTCATGGCCGCCATCGTGACACACGGCCCTCCGCCGCCGTAGCCTTGTGCCCGACATGAGTGAAGCACCGCGTCCCGACGACGTGCGCGACGAACTGCCCGACGACCTGAACGCCGTCGAGCACACCGGCCCGTACGAATTCCCCGACAACAGCCGTCGTCGCAAGCCGGCAATCCTCTACATGATCATCGGGCTCACGTGCCTGCTGCTGTGGCTCACTCAGCGCGATTCCGCGCTCGTGAACGACGGCTACCTGTGGGCCGCCATCCTGCTCGGCGTGGTCGCCCTGTTCTCGTTCACCTCGGGTTGGCGGATGAAGTTCGACGAGCGGCAGGCACTGGTCGCCGCCCAGGGTGCCGTCGGCTTTCCCGTGGGTCACGCCTCGGCCCAGCAGGTGTGGCGCGGGTTGCGCAGCCGCCCCACGTGGCGCGTGCTGGTGTACTCGTCGGAGGACCCGCCTCGCCGCCGTGGCCTGGTGCTGGTCGACGCCATCGACGGCACCGTGAAGGAACACCTGGTGCAGGACAACCCGGTGGAGGAGTGGGACGTCTGACGACGCCTCGCTGACCCGCGAGGGTCAGTTCTGCTCGATGCCTGCCGCCAGGCGGCGCAGCCAGCCACCCAGTTCCAGCGCAATGGCGCCCAGTCGCTGCAACACCGCTCTGTCCCAGTGATCGGCCGGCACGGCGTCGATCGCGTCGGCGATGGCCACCGGATCGGCCGTCGATCCGAGCAGCCCGGCGGCCTCGGAGAGCAGGCGTGCCCCGTCGTCGTCGATACCTGCCACCACCTGGGGCGACTCGTCGCCCAGGATCTCGCGGCGACGGCGAGCGAACGATCGGAAGGCGACGGACAGGTCGGTCGGTGACGCACTGCTCATGGTCCCATGCTGCCACGGGGTAGCCTGGTGGTGATGTTCGACGGCAAATTCCGCACTCCGGTCGACAAGGCCGTGAAGCCGTTGGGCAACGGGCTGCGCAAGACCGGACTCACCCCCGACCACCTCACCGTCCTGGGACTGTTGGTGGCCATCGCCGCCTCTGTCATGGTGGGCCTGGGCTACCTGAAGATCGGCCTCCTGCTCGTCATCCTCGCCGCGCTGCCCGACCTGCTCGACGGCGCGCTGGCCAAGGCGTCGAACACCTCCAGCCAGCGCGGTGCGTTCTTCGACAGCACCATCGACCGTTTCGCCGACGCCCTGCTGTTCGGCGGCGTCGCCTGGTACCTGGCCAGCGAGAAGTCGCCGCACATGGCCATGCTGCCGTTCGCCGTCATGGCGCTCAGCTCGGTCATCAGCTACATGCGCGCCAAGGCCGAGTCGCTCGGCCTCGACGCCAAGGGCGGGCTCATGGAGCGCGCCGAGCGCATCATCGCCCTGTGCCTCGGTCTGCTGTTCGAGCCGCTGCTGGTGCCCATCCTGTGGATCATGCTGGCCCTCACGGCCATCACGGCCGTGCAGCGATTCGCGAAGGTCTGGAAGCAGGCCGCCGTGGCCCCGGTCACCGCCGCCCGCATCGAGATGCGCCGCAGCCGTCGGCAGACGCGTCGGGTCATCCGGGCCGACCGTCGCCACACGCGCATCGCACGGGCCACGCGTACGCCACGCCGTGACTGACCGCAGCCCGCGTGAGCGCGCCACCGACGCGGCCACGGTGAACGCCTACAAGCTGGGTTCGCTCGCGGCCCGGCTGATGCCCGGCCCCATGGCTTCGGCCGCTGCGACGTCGCTGGGCTTCGGCGCCAGCTTCGCCAATGCCGAACGGCGGGCGATGATCGAACGGCACATCAAGCGCGTCAACCCGAACCTGAAGGGCGCGTCGCTGCGCGTTGCCGTGGGCCAGGCGTTCGACAGCTACGCCCGCTACTACGTCGAGAGCTTCCGCCTGCCCAGCCTCAGCAAGAAGACGGTCGACCGGACGTTCACCGTCGACGGGTTCCACCACATCACCGACGCGCTCGCGTTGGGCAACGGCTGCATCTTCGCCCTGCCGCACCTGGGGGGCTGGGAGTGGGCCGGCAAGTGGATGACCGACCAGGGCTACCGCCTCACGGTGGTGGTCGAGGCGCTCGAGCCGCCCGAACTGTTCCAGTGGTTCGCCGACCTGCGCAAGGACCTGGGCATGACCGTGGTGCCCACTGGGCCCAAGGCCGGCCCGGCGGTGTTGAAGGCGCTGCGCGACAACGAGATCGTGTGCCTGCTGTGCGACCGCGACATCGAGCGCAACGGCGTCGAGGTCGAGTTCTTCGGTGAGCGCACCACGCTGCCCGCCGGGCCGGCCACGTTGGGCCTGCGCGTCGGGTCGCCCATCCTGCCCGTCGGCTGCTACTTCACGCCCGAGTACAACGGCCACCACGCGCTGGTGCGGCCGCCGCTGTCGATGGTGCGCCAGGGCGGCCTGCGCGACGACGTCGCCCGCATCACCCAGAACCTCGCCCGCGAACTCGAGTTCCTCATCCGCCGCGCCCCCGAGCAGTGGCATCTCTTCCAGCCCAACTGGCCCAGCGACCCCGGCTACTAGGCCCGTGGACGTGTTCATCGGGCGGGATGCTCGCGTGGGGGAGCCGACCCGGCTGCAGTACCAGCGCAAGCGCGTCAGCGGGTGGTTGCAGGCCGGCGCTCGTCCGTACATCACGTGGTGGATGGGCAAGGAGCGCACCACGAAGGTGCGCGGACTTCGCATCACCGTCCCGGTGGGTGTGTTCCCGCCGAAGTTCTTCCTGTCGACGAAGCTCATGTGCCGCACGCTGGCCGACATGAACCTGCACGGGCACACGGTGCTCGAGGTGGGCAGCGGCTCTGGCGCGGTGTCGCTGGTGGCGGCGCAGCGCGGTGCGGTCGTCACTGCGGTCGACCTGTCGGACAAGGCCTGCTACGCCACCCGACGCAACGCGGCCGCGAACGGCCTGACCGTCGACGTGCGTGAGTCGGACCTGTTCGGCGCAGTCGAGGGCACGTTCGACCTCGTCGTGGTGAATCCGCCGTACTTCCGTCACGACCCGAGCAGCCAGTTCGACCATGCCTTCCACGCCGGTGCCGAGTTCCAGTACTTCCACCGCCTGTTCGAAGGTCTGGGCGAGCACCTGCACCCAGGCAGTGAGGTGCTGATGGTGCTCACCGAAGGCGGCGACGGCGAGATCGCCCGCATCGCCGCACAGCACGGCCACTCGTTCACCCTGCGCCGCCGCTCGAGCGAGCTCCTCCAGTACGCCTACGTCCTGGCCCTGGCCCATTCCTCCCGAACTTAAGTTCTGCGTGACGGGCTCCTCCTCCCGAACTTTAGTTCTGCGTGACGGGGCCTTCCTCCCGAGCTCGAGTTCGGCGCGACGTGGGCGTTCGCGGTCCGCTGCAAGGGGCGCGCTAGGGTCGCGGGTGATGTCGATCGAACCGCGCGACGGTTATCGCCTCTGGGAAGGCGGCCCTGTTCCGAAGGGCTCCGACGCCCTGACGGTGGGCTCGCTCGTCATCGTGCGCCGCGGCAAGGAGTCGCCGTACCTGTTGCGCCACGAGATGGTTCACGTGCGTCAGTGGCGTCGGTTCGGTGCGGTCGGCTACGGCGCCCGGTACGTGGGCAGCTACGTCGGCTGGCGCCTGCGCGGCAAGGACCACCGCAGCGCGGCCATGCGCATCCCGATGGAGATCGAGGCCGACTGGGTGGCTCGCCGGTCGCTCTCCACGGCGGTGCCGCAGGAGCGCGTGGAGCGCATCGCGTCCTGAGCCGATAGGTTCGGCCGCGGCTTCCCCCGGTCGTTCCTCGCCGTGCGCGTGCACGGCAACCACTGGGAGGTCGCGTGTTCGATCTGCCCGACGAGCCGGGCCTGCCCGACCGTCCGCCGCCGCCCCGATCGCCGATGGAACGCGCCCGTGAGTGGGTCGCCTGGGTGGGGCCGGGCCGCATCGTGGGCACGGCGATGGTCGTCGTCGCCGTCCTCGCCGCGGCGTACTGGTTGGTGAAGCCGCCCCCGGCGACCCCCGAGTCGACGCTGCCGTTCGCCCGCGGGTCGTCCACGTCCTGCACGCTCGCCGGGGCGGCGACCGCGGTTGCCGACACGGCATCGCCCACCACGGCCGGCGAACTGGTGGTGCACGTGGCAGGCGCGGTGAAGGCCAGCGGCGTGTACCGCATGCCGGCCGGCAGTCGGGTGATCGACGCCGTGCAGCTGGCCGGTGGGCTGGCCGCCGACGCCCAGCCCGATGCCGTGAATCTGGCGGCGCTCGTGGCCGACGGTGAGCGCGTCTACGTGCCCCACGTGGGCGAGCCGGTGCCCGTGGCGCCCGCCGGTGGTACCGCGACGGGCACGACGCTGCCGCCTGGACCGGTGGACATCAACCGGGCGACGGCCGACGAGCTCGACTCGCTGCCCGGCATCGGCCCTGCCACCGCCGCGGCGATCGTCGCCCACCGCGACCAGTTCGGGCCGTTCGGGTCGGTCGACGACCTGGCCGACGTGCGCGGCATCGGCCCGGCGAAGATGGAGGCGTTACGTGGGTTGGTGACGACGTGAGCGTCAGACCAGCGCCCGGCCGAGCAGCAGGTTGGCGGCCACCAGGGCACCCACCACGCCCAGCCACACGCCGCAGGCGAGCCACAGGTACTCGCGCCAGAAGTCGCGCCAGCTGGCTACCGGCGTGCTGGTGGCGCGACGGGCGGCCACCCCGCCGATCAGCAACCACATCGCCGCGCTGGCCACCACGGCGGCCACCCGGATGGGCTCGCTGGCCGTCAGCGGCACGCCGGCCACCAGCAGCAGCGGCGCGGCCAGCACGGCCAGCAGGAACGACCCGACGCCGCGCAGCGTGCTCGCGTTGTCGCGGAGCAGCAGCCAGGCCAGGCCACCCATGGCGGTGGGGACCAGCAGGGCCAGCAGGGGACCGGCACGGCGGATGCGCGTGCGGTACATGCGCGGCCCGCGCGGCACGGGCTGTG
>CBHWEI010000173.1:0-8929 GCA_966112835.1 uncultured Acidimicrobiaceae bacterium | reverse complement strand
CCGCTCGGCACGTCGGTCACCTCGGTGCGCCGCCGTCGTCCGGCCGTGCCCGTCGACGCGCCAGAGTTCGTGCAGCGCGTCACGGCGCGCATGCTCGCCGGTGAAGGGGACCTGTTGCCCGTCAGCGCACTGCCGCCCGACGGCGCCTTCGCCACCGCCACCTCGCAGTGGGAGAAGCGCACCATCGCCGCCGAGATCCCCATCTGGGAGCCCGACCTGTGCATCGACTGCGGCAAGTGCGCCATCGTCTGCCCGCACGCGGCCATCCGCATGAAGGTGTACGAGCCGGGCGACGCTGCCGACGACCTGAAGTCGAAGGACTTCCGCAGCCGCGAAGTGCCGGGCATGAAGCTCACCATCCAGGTGGCGCCCGACGACTGCACCGGTTGCGGCGTGTGCGTGCAGACCTGCCCGGCACACGACAAGACCTCGGTGAAGCGCAAGAGCATCAACATGCAGCCCATCGGCGAACACCTCGACACCGAACGTGTGGCGTGGGACGCGTTCCTGCGAGTGCCGTCCGCCGATCCCGCGCAGTGGGACCCGGCCTCGGTGAAGACCAGCCAGCTGCGCCGCCCGCTGTTCGAGTTCTCCGGCGCCTGCGCCGGCTGCGGCGAGACGCCCTACCTGAAGCTGCTCACCCAGCTGTTCGGCGACCACACGGTCATCGCCAACGCCACCGGCTGCAGCAGCATCTACGGCGGCAACCTTCCCACCACCCCGTACGCGGTCGACGACGACGGTCGCGGACCGGCGTGGGCGAACAGCCTGTTCGAGGACAACGCCGAATTCGGTCTGGGCATCCGGCTCGGGTTCGAGGCACAACGTCGGACGGCGCTCGTGCTCCTCGAACGACTGCGCCCCGCGCTCGCCGCGGCAGGCCTGTCGGCCGCCGACCTCGACGCCCTCGCCGACGGCGTCGACGACGGTGCGGGCGAGGGTGGCGAGCTGGCCATCCGTGCCCAGCGGGTCCGTGTCGACGAGCTGCGTGCCGCGCTCGCCGGCATCGACGACGCCGACGCCCGCCGCCTGCTCGACCTGGCCGGCACCCTCGTGCGCAAGAGCGTGTGGATCGTCGGTGGCGACGGTTGGGCGTACGACATCGGCGCCGGGGGCCTGGACCACGTGCTCGGCAGCGGCCGCAACGTGAACATCCTGGTGCTCGACACCGAGGTGTACTCGAACACGGGTGGTCAGGCGTCGAAGGCCACGCCGCGAGGTGCGGTCGCCAAGTTCGCCGCCGGCGGCAAGGGCATCATGAAGAAGGACCTGGGCCTCGAGGCCATGACCTACGGCGACGTGTACGTCGCCAGGGTGGCCATGGGAGCCAGCGACGTGCAGACCGTGAAGGCGCTGCTCGAGGCCGAGGCCTGGCCGGGCGTCAGCCTGATCATCGCCTACAGCACCTGCATCGCCCACGGGTTCGACATGCAGCAGTCCATGACCCAGCAGAAGCTGGCCGTGCAGAGCGGTCACTGGCCGCTGTACCGCTACCGCCCGTCGGGCGACGGCGATGCCCACCCGTTCCAGCTCGACAGTGCCGAGCCGTCGGTGGCGTACGCCGACTTCGCCGGCAGCGAGGCCCGGTTCGCGATGCTCGCCCGTTCCAACCCCGACCGGGCGAAGGAACTGGTGGAGCTGGCCCAGGCCGACGTCGACACCCGCTTCCAGTACTACCGGCAGCTCACCGACGTGGCCCGCACCGCGCCGGGTCATGCCGGCGACAGCACCATCGCCGACGACGAGGACGACGCATGACCGACCTGTCCACCACCTATCTGGGGTTGTCGTTGCGCAGCCCGTTCGTGGCTTCGGCCAGCCCCCTCACCGGCGACCCGTCCATGTGGCGCCGCCTGGAGGGGGCCGGCGCGGCCGCCATCGTGCTGCCGTCGCTGTTCGAGGAGGAGATCGAGCACGAGGCGTTCGCGGTCGACTTCGCGATCGAGCACGGTGCCGACCAGTTCGGCGAGGCGCTCACGTTCCTGCCCGAGCTGCCCGTGGCCGAGGTCGGCCCGGCGCGCCACCTGGCGCTGGTCGAGAAGGCCCGCGAGACACTGACCATCCCGGTCATTGCCAGCCTGAACGGCACCTCACCCGGCGGGTGGGTGCGCTACGCCAAGCACCTCGTCGACGCCGGTGCGCAGGCGATCGAGCTGAACCTGTACGACGTCGTGGTCGACCCGCAGGTCACCGCGGCCGATGTCGAGCGCCGGTACATCGAACTGGTGGAGGAGGTCCGCGCCGAGATCACGGTGCCGCTGGCCGTGAAGCTCAGCCCGTGGTTCACCGCGCTCGGCCACCTGGCGGTGCAACTGCAGGATGCGGGCGCCGACGGGTTGGTGATGTTCAACCGGCTGTACCAGCCCGACATCGACCTCGACAGCCTCACGGTGGTGCCCCGTCTGGCGCTCAGCTCGCCGGCCGAGAGCCGCCTGCCGCTGCACTGGATCGCCAACCTGCGCAGCTCGCTGACGTGTTCGCTGGCCGCGAGTTCCGGCGTGCACGACGGTGCCGACGCGATGAAGCTGCTGTTGGCCGGCGCCGACGTGGTGATGAGCACCAGCGCGCTGCTGCGGCACGGCCCCGAGCACCTGGTGGCCGTCGAACGGTTCGTGCGCCAGTGGATGGTGGACCGTGACTATGCATCGGTGGACGAGCTGCGCGGCAGCGTGAGTCGCGAGAACGTGCCCGACCCGCAGGTGTACGAGCGAGCCAACTACTACCAGGTATTGCACAGCTGGCGCCCCCGCCATCATCGGTAGCCTGCAGGTATGCGCCACAGTGAAGGTCACTCCATCCATCGCGTCGGATGGCTTCGGGCCATGGTGCTCGGCGCGAACGACGGCATCATCTCCACCTCGGCCTTGCTGCTCGGCGTCGCTGCGGCCGATGCCGATCGCACCGCCATCCTGACCGCCGGCATGGCCGGTCTGGTGGCCGGCGCGGTGTCGATGGGGCTCGGCGAGTACGTGTCCGTCAGTTCGCAACGCGACAGCGAGCGCAGCGACATCGCCAAGGAGACCTGGGAGCTCGAGCACCAGGCCGACCACGAGCTGGAAGAGCTGACGGCGATCTACCAGGGCAAGGGGCTCGACGCCACGCTCGCCCGCGAGGTGGCGCAGCAGCTCACCGAGCACGACGCGCTGGCCGCGCACCTGCGCGACGAGCTGGGCATCGACGGCGACGAGCTGGCGAAGCCGTTCCAGGCGGCGTGGAGCTCGACTCTTGCGTTCAGCATCGGCGCCGCGGTGCCCCTCATCGCCGCCGCGGTGGCATCGGCGGGGGCCCGCATCGCCTCCATCATCGCGGTCGCGCTGGTCGCCCTCGTGGTGCTCGGCTACACCGGTGCCCGCCTCGGCGGCGCCACGCCCGGCCGTCCCATCGCCCGCGTGGTCATCGGCGGTGCGGTCGCCATGGCCGTCACCATGGCCGTCGGCAAGCTGTTCGGGGCCGCCGTTTCGTGACCAAAGTCCGTGGTACGGCCGTACCGCGAATTCGTAGCGTTGTCGCATGTACGACCGTGCAGACGTCATCGTCATCGGAGCCGGGGTCATCGGCTCGTCCGTCGCGCTCGAGCTGGCCCGCACCGGTCGCCGTGTGATCGTGGTCGACAAGGGGCCGGCACCGGGCGCAGGGTCCACCAGTTCGTCGTCGTCCATCATCCGCTTCAGCTACTCCACCCGCGACGCGGTGCTGGCCGCCTGGGAGGCCGCCGCGCTGTGGACCGACTGGGAGGAACACCTGGGTTGCGCGGACCCCGACGGCATGATCCGGTTCGTCCGCACCGGCAACCTCATCTTCCACACGCCCGGCTTCAGCACCGACCGCATCGAAGCGCTGTGGGACGAGGTGGGCATCGGCTACGAGCACCTCGATGCCGCCGCGTTGCACCAGCGCTACCCCGACCTGGACATCGGCCAGTACTTCCCGCCGAAGCGGCTGGAGGACCCGCACTTCGCCGACGACGCCGACCGCGAAATGACCGCCGTGCTCGAGTTCGAGAGCGGCTTCATCGACGACCCCATGCTGGCGGCGCACAACCTGGCCCACGCGGCGAAGCAACTGGGCGCCGAGTTCCGCCACCACCAGCGCGTCATCGGCATCGAACAGGCCGACGGCCGCGTCACCGGTGTGCGGCTGGCCGACGAGTCGGTCCTGCACGCACCCGTCGTGGTGAACGTGGGCGGCCCGCACTCGTCGCAGATCAACCGCCTCGCCGGCGTGGCCGACGGCATGAAGGTGGGCCACCGCCCGCTGCGCCAGGAGGTGTTCACGGCCGAGGCGCCCGCAGGCCTGCGCCTGGAGGACGGGTTCCCCATCGTGGCCGACCTGGACCTGGGCCAGTACGTGAAGCCCCAGGTGGGCGGGACGTGGCTGGTGGGCGGCACCGAGCCCGAGTGCGACGGGCTGCACTGGGTGGACGACCCCGACGAGTACGACGAGTACCCCACGGTCGAGCAGTTCGAGGTGGCCATGATGCGCGCAGCCCGCCGAGCGCCCGACTTCGGTGTGCCCCTGCGTCCGGTGGGCCTGGCCGCGCTGTACGACGCGTCCGACGACTGGGTGCCCATCTACGACAAGAGCGACCTGCCCGGGTTCTTCATGGCCTGCGGCACCAGCGGCAACCAGTTCAAGAACGCACCCCTCGCCGGCAAGTTCATCGCGGCCATCGTCGAGGCCGAGGCGTCCGGCCGCGACCACGACGCCGACCCCGTGCAGTTCGTCGGGCGTCGCACCGGCCGTCCCATCGACCTCGGCTCGTTCTCCCGACGCCGGGACCGGGCGCTCACCAGCGGTACGGTGATGGGATAGCGCTCCGGGGGAGCGCGGCGACAGAGGAGAAGCCACCCATGCGAGTGAGTGTCGACGGCGATACGTGCCACGGCCACCAGAGTTGCGCCATTGCGGCGCCCGAGGTGTTCGGGGCCGACGACTACGGCAACGCCGTGGTGCTCATCGAGGGCGACATCCCGGCCGAGCTCGAGGCCAAGGTCCGGCGGGCCGAGGGCAACTGCCCCGAGCGCGCCATCACCATCACCGAGTGATCCCGTGACCGCGCACGCGGCGGGGTTCGACCCGCTCACCGACTACGACATCTTCGACCGGACGTTCGTCGTGGACCCGTTCCCCGTCATGGACGAGATCCGCGAGTCGCAGTGCCCCGTCGCACACACCGAGCGGTGGGGCGGCTCGTGGATGCCCACGCGCTACGCCGACATCGTCGCCGTCGCCCAGGAGCACGAGACCTTCACCTCGCAGCAGATCCTGGTCACCGGACCGCCGCCCGGGCAGGAGCCCGAGGGGCCCTACGCCGCGGTGGCCGCGCCGCCCATCAGCAGCGATCCGCCCGAGCACCATTGGCACCGCCGGCTCATCCTGCCGTTCTTCGCCCCGCAGGCCGTGGCCAAGTTCGAGGACGGCACCCGCGAGCTGTGCAATCGGCTCATCGACGGGTTCATCGATCGCGGCGAGGCCGATGCGGCGGCCGACTACGCGCAGCAGATCCCGGTGCGCGTCATCGCCACCATGCTGGGCGTGCCCACCGACCTGAGCGACACGTTCACCGGGTGGGTGCGCGGTGTGCTCGAGGCCGGTCTGCAGGACCAGGCGGTGCGGCTCGAGGCGCGCAACAACATCCTGGGCTACTTCAAGAAGGAGATCGACGATCGCCGGGCGAACCCGCGCGAGGACGACCTCATCACCACGCTGCTGGCCAGCGAGGTCGACGGCCAGAAGGTGCGCGAGGAGTACGTGCACGGCGTGTGCAACCTGATGCTCGTGGCCGGCGTGGACACCACGTGGTCCAGCATCGGCGCCTCGCTGTGGCACCTGGCCCAGCACCCCGAGCACCGTCAGCAACTGCGCGACCGGCCCGACCTGTGGCCGAGCGCCATCGAGGAGCTGCTGCGTGCATACGCGCCCGTCACCATGGCGCGCATCGTGGCCCACGACACCGAGTTCCAGGGCTGCCCCATGCACGCCGGCGACCGGGTGCTCATGAGCTTCCCCGCGGCGAACCGCGACCCGCGCCAGTTCGAACGCCCCGACGAGGTCATCCTGGACCGCGAGCACAACCGCCATGTCGCGTTCGGTGCCGGCATCCACCGCTGCGCGGGGAGCAACCTCGCCCGGCTCGAGCTGCGCGTCGCATTGCAGACGTTCCTCCAGCGCATCCCCGACTTCGAGCTCATCGACCCCTCGTCGGTCACCTGGGCCGGCGGTCAGGTGCGCGGGCCACGGGTGTGCAAGGTGCGCTTCTGAGCCCCGTCGTCCACACCGCATCCGCCGCCACGCCCATGCCGTGGCGCAACGGTGGCGGCAGCACGCGCGAGCTCGTGCGCCGGCCCGAGGGCGCCGACGACTTCGAGTGGCGCGTGTCGGTGGCCGAGGTGGCGGCCGACGGCCCGTTCTCGTCGTTCGCCGGCCTCGACCGCATCCTGGTGCTGCTCACGGGTGAGGGCATGGACCTGCACGTGCAGGGCCGGGTTGTCGCGCTGCGGGCACCGCTCGACCACCACCGCTTCGCCGGCGAGGACGACGTGCGAGCCGTGTTGGCCGGCGGCCCGACCACCGACCTGAACCTCATGTGGCGCCGTGATCGGTTCGACGTCACGCTGCGACGTTTCGAGGCGCCGTTCGACCTGGCACCGCAGACCGGCGCCACGCTGCTCGCGTTCGTCGCCGGGGGCGTCCCGGTGCTCGACGACGACCGCGAGATGCACCCCGGTGACCTGGTGGAGACCACCGACATCCTGCACGTCGACGGCCACGGCACGCTGCTCGTGTTCGCCCTGCTGCCGCGCTGAGCGGACGGGTGCTCCACAGGGCCGCTCGTCTACGCTGAACCGCCATGGTCGCGATCGCAGCGCTGCACCCCACCGACACCTCGCTGGAGGTCACCTGGTCCGACGGCCTGGTCACTCGCTATCCGTGGCTGTGGCTCCGCGATCACGCCCACGACGACGAGACACTGCACCCGGTCACCCAGCAGCGCCAGCTGTTCACCGCAGCCGTGCCGCGCGGCATGCGTGGCCTGTCGTACGAGGTGGTCGGCGACGTGCTGGAGGTCACCTGGGACGTGCTCGAGCCCGCCTCGCGTCTGCCGGTCGAGTTCCTGGCGAAGTACCGGCTGCCGAAGGTGGCCCGGGCCTCGCTCGACATCCCGGTCACCCTGTGGAACGCGGCGTCGCTCACCACCCCGCGCGTGCAGTACGACGCGGTCATGACCACCGACGCCGGGCTGGCGCAGTGGTTGGGCCGCACCCTGCAGTACGGCTTCTGCATCGTCGACGGCACCCCGCCCACGGCTGCCGCTACCGAGGGGCTGCTGCGCCGCGTGGCGTACATCCGCGAGACCATCTTCGGTGGCTTCTGGGAGTTCGCCGACGACCTGGCCAAGGCCGACACGGCGTACACGCCGATGGAGCTGCGCGGCCACACCGACGGCACGTACGCGAACGATGCGCCGGGCTTCCAGATGCTGCACTGCATCGAGCTCGACGCCACGGGCGGCGAGAGCACCATGGTCGACGCGTTCGCCATCGCCCGCCGGATGGAGGCCGAGGCGCCCGATCTGTTCGAGGTGCTGTGCAGCGTGGCCGTCCCCGGCCAGTACATCGGCGACGGCGCCCATCTGGTGTCGGCCCGCCCGGTGTTCCGCCACGACCACACCGGCCGGCTGGTGCAGGTGAGCTTCAACAACTACGACCGGGCGCCGTTCCTACTGGACGAGCAGGACATGCTCGACTTCTACGACGCCATCCGCCTGTTCGACGAGATCGCCAACGAGCCGGCCATGCAGTGGCGCCACGGCCTGCAACCGGGTGAGGCGATGCTGTTCGACAACTGGCGCGTGCTGCACGGTCGCGCCGCGTACCGCGGTGTGCGCCGCATGTGCGGCGGCTATCTGAACCGCGAAGACCTCGAGAGCCGTCTGCGCCAACTGCTCTGACCGCGGTCAGGGCAGGAAGTGCGCGTACGTCTCCTTGGCGTTCCAGACCTCGACGATGCGCCCGTCGACGATGCGGAACGTCTCGATGCTCGACACGGTGACGGGATCGCCCGAGTGAGGGGTGGCGACGGCGTTCCACGCGGCCGAGGCGAGCTCGCCCTCGGCCACGACCACCACGGCCTCGAAATGCATCGTCCGGTACACCTCGAACCAGTGCTCCACGCGACGGCGGCTGGCTGCGGCGTCGAGCACGGCGGTCTCGCCGCCCACGTGGCGGACCTGTTCCTCGCCCACCATGGCGATGATCGCCTCGACGTCGTTGCGGTTGTACGCGTCGAAGTAGCGCTGGAGGAACTGGTGGAGGTCGGTCTGCTCGGGCACGCCGCGAACCTAGCGGCGACGGCGTGGTCGCTAGCCCGGATCGAGCTCCCAGGTGGCGCGGATGCTGCGCGAGCGCACCAACTGGGCGTTGGGCTCGTCGACGTCGTCGACCCAGCTGAGCGCCTCGGTGGTGGTACGCCCGTGCGCCTCGTGGCGGGCGACCAGGCGGGCGCGGCGGACTGCGTCGTCGGGTCGTAGCAGCCAGCGGTCGTCGAGCAGCGCCGCCACTTCGCCCCAGCGGCCCATGGGGAGCAGCAGGTAGTTGCCCTCGGTGATGACGAGCTCCGCGGTGGTGGCGATGCGGATGGCCCCGGCGACGGGCTCTTCGATGGCCCGGTGGAAGCGTGGCACGAGCACGTCGTGGTCGCGTGCGTGCACCCGCTGCAGGGCGTCGAGGTAGCCGTCGACGTCGAACGTCTCGGGCGCGCCCTTGCGGTGGGCGAGGCCCAGGCGGTGCAGTTCCTCGTTGGCGTAGTGGAACCCGTCCATGGGGAGCAGTGCAGCGCGATCGCCGAAGTGCGCCAGCAGCCGCTCGGCCAGCGTGCTCTTGCCGCTGCCGGGCGGCCCGGCGATGCCGAGCACACGGCCACCGCGCGC
>CBHWEI010000172.1:0-8975 GCA_966112835.1 uncultured Acidimicrobiaceae bacterium | reverse complement strand
ACGCGCCACTTCATGGACACGCGCATGGTCGAGATGTACGCGCACCACTACAAGCTCGCCGCACCCGGCTCCGAGAAGGTCACCGCCCGCGGCATCCGCCGCAGCCCGTTGCACGGCACGCTCGCCCAGAACCGTGCCATGTTCGGTTCCCGTGGCGGGTGGGAGCGGCCGCTGTGGTTCGCGCCCGAAGGTGTCGAGGCCATGGACCGGCCGTCGTTCGACGCGCCGAACTGGTTCGAGCACGTCGGCGCCGAGCACCGCGCCATCCGCGAGGGCGTCGCGCTGGTGGACCAGACCTCGTTCGCCAAGTTCGAGATCACCGGGCCGGGCGCGTTGGACGCAGTGCAGCGGTTGAGCGTGGCCGACATGGACAAGCCGGTCGGCAGCGCCATCTACACGCAGCTGTGCAACGAGCGCGGCGGCATCGAGTGCGACCTCACCATGACCCGCACCGCACCCGACAGCTGGTACGTGGTCACCGGCGCGGCGTTCGGCGCGCACGACATGGGCTGGATCCGCAGCAACTCGCCCGACGACGGCAGCGTCATCGTGCGCGACCTCACCTCGGCCCGCGCAGTCATCAACCTGTGCGGGCCGAAGAGCCGCGACGTGCTGCGCGCCGCGTGTGAGGACGCCGTGACCAACGAGGCGTTCCCCTACGCCACCGCACGCGAGATCACCATCGGTTCGGCACCGGTGCTCGCACTGCGCATCGGCTACACCGGCGAGCTCGGGTGGGAACTGCACGTCCCCACCGAGTACGCGTTGCACGTGTACGAGACGTTGAAGGCCGCCGGCGAGCCGTACGGCATCGTCGACGTCGGCTACCGCGCCATCGACACGCTGCGCATGGAGAAGGGCTATCTCTACTGGAGCACCGACATCACGCCCGACACCACGCCGTGGGAAGCCGGGTTGGGGTGGCGAGTGAGCCTGAAGAAGGGCGACTTCCTGGGTCGCGACGCGCTGGTCGCGCAGAGGGAAGCCGGCGTCGAGCGGCGGCTGTGCACGTTCACGCTCGAGCAGATGGCCTACCCGGTGAGCGGCGAGGCGATCATCGTCGACGGCCCCGATGGCGGCACGGTGGTGGGGTTCACCACGTCGGCCAACTTCGGCCACACCGTCGGCAAGCCGGTGGTGTACGGCTACCTGCCCGTGCACCTGCTCGAGCGCACCGACTTCATCATCGAGGTGTACGGCGAGGCCATTCCGGCCACGCGCCACGACCGCCCGGTGTACGACCCGACGAGCGCGAAACTGAAGGCATGAGCGACATCGCCGACGCACTGGTCCGGGCAGGCTTCCCGGCCGACTCGCCCACCACCCGGCTGGCCGGGCTCACCAATGTGAACCACCTCGTCGAGCGCGACGGCCAGCAGTTCGTGCTGCGCATCCCCGGTGCCGGCACCAGCGAGTACATCTCGCGCACGAACGAGGCCGTCGCGGCCCGCTCGGCCGCGGCGGCGGGCGTGAACGCCGAGGTCGTGTTCTTCGACGACACCGACGGCCTGATGGTCACCCGCTTCATCGCCGGCGCGGCCACCATGAGCGCCGAACGTTTCCGCGACCTCGACGCCGTCGCCCGCGCCGGTCGCGCGTTCCGCGAACTGCACCGCAACGCGGCGCCGTTCGCCAACGACTTCGACCTGTTCGCGATGATCGACGACTACAAGCGGCTGCTCGCCGACAAGGGCGCGACGCTGCCCGACGGGTACGACGAGTTGCAGGCCACCGCCACCGCCACCCGTGACGCACTGGAGGCCACGGCCCGCCCGCTCGTGCCGTCGCACTGCGACCCGTTGTGCGAGAACTTCCTCGACACCGGCGAGCGCATGTACGTGATCGACTACGAGTACTCCGGCAACAACGACCCCATGTGGGACCTGGGCGACCTGTCGGTGGAGGGCGAGTTCGGCCCCGAGCAGGACGCAGCCCTGCTGCGCGCCTACTTCGGCGGCGACCCGCCACCGGCCGAGGTGGGTCGCATGGTCGCCTACACGGCGATGTGCGACCTGCTGTGGACGCTGTGGGGTGTCATCCAGCACGCCAACCAGAACCCGGCCGACGACTTCTGGGCCTACGCCACCGGCCGCTTCGAACGCTGTGCCCGCCTGATGCACAGCGCCGAGTACGCCGCACACCTCGGCGCCATCACCCACGCCTGACTCGAGAACGAAAGGAGGGGGCCGGCGAACCGGCCCCCTCCTCGTTCGACTGACCCAGGGTGTCAGTCCTTGCCGTTCAGCTCCACGAGCGTCACGGCGAGGTCGCCGTTGGGGCCGTTGTACACGACGGCACCGATCTGCTCCTGGGTGGGGTCGGCCCCTGCCCAGTTCACGGTGACGGTGCCGCTGCCGGCAACGGTGGCTGCGGCGGGTGCGGCGCCGATGGACAGCGAACCGCCCGTCGCGGTGCGCAGCACCGACCAGTCGTACACGACGTACGGGGCGGTGGCGTTCACGGTGTCGAAGCCGTGGATGACCACGAAGTAGTCACCCGCAGCCGGGTTCACCAGGTCGACCGTCTCGTGCGACGTGCCCGTACCGGAAGCACCCACCTGGTTGCCGTCGGCATCGAACACGTACAGGTCGAGGTCGGCACCCGGCGTGGTGTCGGAGTTGCGCAGCCCGATGCGGGTGAGCGCCGTGCCGGCCGGGATGCTGACGATCTCGAGACCGAAGTCGCCGGTGCCGAGCGCCGTGTTGATGTCGCGAGCCGGGTCCTGCGGGACCACACCGGGGGTCGCGTTGGGCGACACCGCACCGAGCGCCGTGGCGCTGTACGTGCCCGAGTAGCCGAACTTCACCGGCAGGTCGACGGTGCCGGCGGCGCCGCCACCGAATGCCGATGCCGGTGCCGAGAACTCCTTCGCCTTCACGGCGATGGGGCTGCGCAGCGAGTAGCCGTCACCCTTCCAGGTGAGCGAGCCGAACGACCAGTTGTCGAACGCTGCGGTCGTGCGGGTGAACGTCACCGTGAACGACTTCGACGCGCCGGGCTTGATCGTCAGCTCACGCGGGCTGACCTTCACCTTGAAACCGGCCGGTGCCTTCACCGCGGCCTCGACCTCGATGGTCTTGCCGGTGACGTTGGTGAGCGTACGGGTGACGGTTGCGTTGCCCGTGACGTCGCCGACGCCGATGGACGCCTGGTTCAGGTTCTCGGCCGTGGTCGGGACGCCGATGGCGGCCAGGTCGTCGCACGCCGTGTCGCCGAAGAACAGCGTCGGCAGCAGTGGGAACGACTCACAGGTGAAGCCGAGGTAGTCCAGGGTGTCGGCGTCGTAGACGAGGCCGGGGTTGAACAGCGAGCCCTTGGCGCGGACGTCGCCGCCCGGCTTCACGTGACCGGCGCCGAAGTCGAACGGGTCGGCCGGCGTGACGCCGTCCTCCTTGGTGACGTTCTGACGAGCGCTGGTCATGAGGGCCGACTTGGCCTCGGCGGGCGACCAGTCGCGGTGCGCCTGCTTCATGAGGGCGTAGATGCCGGCCACGTGCGGGGCCGCCATCGAGGTGCCGCTGATCGCCTGGAACAGCTGACCCTGGGCGCTGGCGAGCGCCGTGGGCGTGTTGCCGGCCAGGATGTTCACGCCAGGAGCGGTGATGTCGGGGGTGATGATGTCCTCCGAGAACCCGTTCGGGCCACGCGACGAGAAGTCGGCCATCACGCTGCCCTGGGCGGCCACGCGGGCGGCCGAACCGATGGTGGCGGTCGCACCGGCACCGGCGGTGTTGATGTAGTTCAGGACGGCGGTGCCGTCCTCGAGCGACACGTGCACCGCGGGCACCCAGTGGTTGTCGGTGACGGTGGCCTGCGGGCTGACCGCGTTGTACAGCACCATGCCGATGCCGCCGGCGTTCTTCACCGTCAGGCCCTTGTCGACGCGGGCGTTGTTGCCGCGCTTGCAGAGCACGATCTTGCCGGTGACGTCGGCCGTGAACGGCACGGTGCCGAGGCACAGTGCGTTGCCGAGCGCTGCGGCGTCGACGATGGGCGCCGGGCCCACGCCGCCGGTGACGCTGGCGCCCCGGAAGGTGAGGCCGTTGCCCAGGGTGACGCTGCCCTCGAAGGTGCTGTCGGTGGTGCTGGCGCCGACCGCGGTGACCCACGGCGACACGGCCGAGGTGCCCACGGTGGCGGGCGCCGGGCCTTCGTTGCCGGCCGAACGGGCCACGAAGACCCCGGCGTCGGCAGCGAACAGGAACGACAGGTCGTCGAGCGTGAACACCGGGGTGGGACCACCGATGGAGAAGTTGATGACGTCGACGCCGTCGGCGACCGCGTCGTCGATGGCGGCAGCGGTGTCGGCACCCGAGCAGCCTGCGCCGCCCACGGTCTCCCAGCACGCCTTGTACATGGCCACGCGAGCGCGCGGGGCGATGCCCGTGACCTTGCCGAAGTTGCTGCCGAGGATGGACGCCGGCACACCGGCGTCGCCGGCGGCCGTGGTGGTGGTGTGCGTGCCGTGGCCGTCCTCGTCACGAGCCGAGAAGTACGAACCGGGCACCAGGTCGGCCCCACCGGCGGCAATGCCGGCGACGTACTTCTTCGCCGCGAGCAACTTGTTGTTGCACGTGAACGGCTTGTCGTTCGGGTTGAAGGCCGTGTTGCCGAAGTCGCAGCCGCCGCCGGCCCACGAGGCCGGGGCCGGGCCGAAACCGGCCGGGTTCAGGCTGGGGTGCTCGGGCCAGATGCCGGTGTCGATGACGCCGACGATGACGCCCTCACCGTTCAGACCCGACGCGTAGGCGCCCTTCTTGTCGGTGAGGCCGAGGAAGGCCGCCGAGGTGGGGCTGCCCGTCGAGGCGACGGCGTCGACGTGACGGATGACGTCGGGCGTGACGAGGCGCACGCTGGGCAGTGCGGCCAGGGCCGACGCCTGCTCGGCGGTGAGCTTGGCCGAGAAGCCGTTCGCCGCGTACTTGTAGCTGGACAGCAGCGCAGCCCGGGGCACGCCGGCGGCGGCGAGCGCCTGGGCGTGCTGGCCGTCGAGGTGCGACGCATAGCGCTGCACGTCGGCGTTGCGCCGGTCGAGCTTCTTGCCGGCCGCGGGCTTGGTGGCCCGGAGCCCGGCGATGCCGCCCTTGTAGGCGGCCGCGGGGTCGCCCTTCATGACGACGATGTAGACGCCGCTCTTCGAGACGGGCACGGCGTGGAGCGACGATCCGTCGATCCCTCCCGCGCCTTGCTGCGCGGTTGCGATCGGCGCCGCCGCGAGCGTTGCTGCGACGAGCGCAGCAGCCAACAAAACCTTCTTCAAGGTCGACCCCCTGGTATGTGGTTGGATGGAACGTTCCGAGAGCCCACCCCGGTGGAACGTGTTGTTGAGAATGTACACAGTTCGCGGGCCACGAAAAAACGACGGATCGAGACGCTTCGACACGGCTGTGCTAGAGTTCCACCATGCGGTTTGGTTCCGCATGGTGGAACTCTACGAGGATGATCGATGAGCGACGGCGACGACCTGGATCTGGCTTCCCTTCCCGATGACGAGCTGGTCACGCAGATGCACGAGGACCTCTACGACGGTCTCGCACCCGAGATCGCCGAAGGCACCATGATCCTCCTCGATCGTGGCTGGGCTCCCGACCGCGTGCTCAACGACGCCCTGGTGGAAGGCATGCGCATCGTCGGCATCGACTTCCGCGACGGCATCCTCTTCGTGCCCGAAGTGCTGCTCTCCGCCAACGCCATGAAGGCCGGCATGGAGATCCTGCGGCCGCTGCTCGCCGAGACCGGCGCAGAGCCCATCGGCAAGGTCGTCATCGGCACCGTGAAGGGCGACATCCACGACATCGGCAAGAACCTCGTGGCCATGATGCTCGAGGGCGCCGGCTTCGAAGTCATCGACCTCGGCATCAACACCGACGCCGACGCGTTCCTCGCCGCGCTCGACGAGCACAAGCCCGACATCCTCGGCATGTCGGCGCTGCTCACCACCACCATGCCGTACATGAAGGTCGTCATCGACACCCTCCAGGAACGCGGCGAACGCGACAAGTACATCATCCTCGTCGGTGGTGCGCCGCTGAACGAGGAGTTCGGCCAGGCCATCGGCGCCGACGCCTACTGCCGCGATGCCGCGGTCGCCTCCGAGACCGCCAAGCAGCTCGTCACCGCCCGTCGCGGCCACGCCGAGCCCCCCGGCCCGTCCGTCTGATCGGTCGCATGGCACCGCCCCTCGTCCTGGCGTGCGGAGCGCTCGTCAGCGAGCTCCGTGCGGTGCTGGCCGGCGACGGCCTGGCCGACGCCGTCGAGGTCCGCTACCTGCCCGCGAACTTCCACAACCGACCGGAACGCATCGTGCCCGCGCTCACCGAACTGCTCGACGAGCTCGACCCGCAGGGCGACCGTCAGGTGCTCATCGGCTACGCCGACTGCGGCACCGGTGGACGGCTCGACGACCTGCTCGCGGCGCGCCCCAACCTGCGTCGGCTGCCGGGCGACCACTGCTACGAGTTCTTCGCCGGCTCCGCGTTGTTCCGCGAGCTCGCCGAAGCCGAGGTGGGCACCTTCTACCTCACCGACTTCCTGGCGAAGCACTTCGAAGCGCTCATCTGGCAGGGACTGAAGCTCGACCGCCACCCCGAACTGCTGTCGGCATACTTCGGCAACTACACCCGGCTGGTGCTGCTCTCGCAGACCGAACGCGACGACGTGCTGCAGGCCGGCCGCGACGCCGCCGAACGACTGGGCCTGCGCTTCGAGCACCGCCATGTCGGCCTCGCCAACTTCCACGACGCCGTCGGCGTCCACATCCGAAAGGTGGCCTGACGTGTCCCGACGTTCCAAGGACGAGATCATCGTCATCCTCTGGCGCGACATCCCCGCGCAGATCAACGGCAAGTCCGGCGACGACAAGCACGGCGTCGTCCTCCCCCACCGTTTCCAGAAGGCCATCGACCGCGCCGCCATGGTGGCCGGCAAGAAGACCGCGCAGGAGTACGTGGCCGAGTGGCGCCGCACCAGCTACCCGGTCAGCGGCGAACTGGTCGCCACCGTCGAGGCCACCGCCGCCACCATCGAGCAGGAGTTCACCAACGAGCGCCTGCACGCCCTGGTCGACAACGGCGGCTGGGATCCCGTCTCACCCGATCAATCAGCAGCACAGGAAGAACAATGACCCACACCGTCATCAGCAGCGCGACCAAGGAAGTGGTCATCGGCTTCGACCGGCCCTTCGTCATGATCGGTGAGCGCATCAACCCCACCGGCCGCAAGCTCCTCGCCGAGGAGATGAAGAACGGCGACTTCAGCCGCGTCGAGGCCGACGCGCTGGCGCAGGTGGCCGCAGGCGCGCACATGCTCGACGTGAACGCCGGCATCCCCCTGGCCGACGAGCCGGCGCTGCTGGCCCGCGCCGTGCAGTTGGTGCAGAGCGTCACCGACGTGCCGCTGTCCATCGACTCGTCCATCATCGAGGCGCTCGAGGCCGGCCTGGCGGTCTACAAGGGCAAGCCGCTCGTCAACTCGGTCACCGGCGAGGACGAGCAGATGGAGCGCGTGCTGCCGCTCGTCGCCAAGTACGGCGCAGCCGTCGTCGCCATCAGCAACGACGAGACCGGCATCAGCACCGATCCGAACGTGCGCTTCGAGGTGGCCCGCAAGATCGTCAACCGTGCCTCCGACTACGGCATCCCGGCGTCCGACATCGTGGTCGACCCGCTGGTCATGCCCATCGGCGCCATGGGCACCGCCGGTCGCCAGGTGTTCGCGCTGCTGCGCCGCCTGGTCACCGAACTGAAGGTGAACACCACGTGCGGCGCCAGCAACGTCAGCTTCGGCCTGCCGGCCCGCAACAACATCACGGGCACGTTCCTGGCCATGGCCATCTCCAACGGCATGACCTCGGCCATCATGAACCCACTGCACCCCGAGGTGAAGACCATGGTCATGGCCGCCGACGTGCTGGCCGGCAACGACCAGGACTGCATGGCGTGGATCCGCGCCAACCGCGACCCCGATGCCGCCGGCGGCGCCCGCGAGGGCCGCGTCGGCGGTGGCCGTCGGGCCCGTCGAGCGGAGTAGCAGGTCCGTGCCCCGCGTCGTCTTCACTCCTTCCGGCCTCGACGGTGAGGTCGCGCCCGGTACCACGGTGCTGCAAGCGGCGCGCCATCTCGGCGTCGACCTCGACTCGGTGTGTGGTGGACGCGGCATCTGCGGCCGCTGCCAGGTGACGTTCTCGCCCGGCACGTACTCGAAGTGGGCCATCGAGAACGACGACGGTTCGCTGACGCCGTGGGGCGACACCGAGGCCGCGTACGAGCTGCGCCGCGGCATGAAGCCCGACCGCCGCCTGGGTTGTTGCGCCGCGATCGTCGACGACGTGGTGCTCGACGTGCCGCCCGAGAGCCAGGTGCACCGCCCCGTGGTGCGCAAGAGCCTGGACCTCAGCGACGTGGTCCTCGACCCTGCCGTGCACCTGTACTACCTGGAGCTGCCACAGTCGGTGCTCGGCGACGCCGAGTCGATGACCGATCTGGTCGTGAACGCGCTGCACGAGTCGCACGGTTGCACGGTCACCCACCTCGACCTCACCGCACTGCAGGAGGTGCATCAGGCGTTCGCCGGGCAGGACCGCGACGCCACGGTCGCCGTGCGCGGCGACGCCGTCGTCGCCGCGTGGCGCGGCTACGTGGACCGCGCGTTCGGCATCGCCGTCGACATCGGCAGCACCACCATCGCCGGCCACCTGTGCGACATCAGCACCGGCGAGATCCTGTCGTCCGCTGGTCGCATGAACCCGCAGATCCGCTTCGGCGAAGACCTCATGAGCCGCGTCTCGTACGTGATGATGAACCCGGGCGGCGACCGCAACCTCACCGAGGCCGTGCGCACGGCGCTGAACGAGCTCATCGACGAGCTGTGCGATCAGGCCGACGCCACCGCCGCCGGTGTGCTCGAGGTCGTGCTGGTCGGCAACCCGATCATGCACCACATCGTCGCCGGCATCGACCCCACCCCACTGGGTCAGG
>CBHWEI010000171.1:0-8988 GCA_966112835.1 uncultured Acidimicrobiaceae bacterium | reverse complement strand
TTAGCGGCCGGTGAGCTCGGTGCGCCGCAGTTCCAACAGAGTTGCCCCCACCAGCCGCAGCCGGTCGAGCACCCCGTCGAGCGCAGCCTGGTCCGACGGCGGGGTGTGCAACACCGTGTTGCCGCCGGCGCACTGCACGTCGAGATCCGCGAAGGCGCTGCACGTGACCTCGTCGAACTCGCCCTCGACGGTGATGATGTACGTGCGCTGATGCACCGGCGCCCCTCTCGACGATCGCCCCGCGCGAATTGTGGTCACTTGCGCCCTGAGTGGCGTCACCCCTGAAAGGTGAACTCGCGCAGGTCGCCCGCCATCCGGCGTCGTTAAGCTCAGCGCGTGGCAGGCACACGGGAGGGACGTCAGCTACCCAGGGCTGCCCGGCCACCCGTGTTCGCCCGCACGAAGTTCCTGGCACCACAGCCACGCGACACCCTGGTGGCCCGCCCGGCGCTCATCGAGGCACTCCGTGCCGGCGATGCGCTGCCGCTGACCATCGTGGTCGGCTCGCCGGGCAGCGGGAAGTCGTCGCTGCTGGCCGAGTGGTACCGACAGGCCGACGACGGCTCGGTGGCCTGGCTGGCTGCCGACCGTGGCGACGACGACCCGAGCCGCTTCTGGCGCGGCTTCATCCGTGCCGTCCAACAGGTGGAACCCGCGTTCGGTGTGGAGGCCACCGACCTGATCACGCTCGATGGACGCGTCACCACCGACGTGCTCGAGTCGCTGCTCGACGACGACGCGTCACTCGACGAGCGGGTGCGCCTGGTCATCGACGACTTCCAGCTGGTCTCGCCCGCCGCCACGCAACACCTGCAGCACCTGCTCGAGCGCGGCTTCGTGAACCTGCGCCTGCTGCTGGGCAGCCGCAGCGACCCCACGGTGGGGCTGCCCCGTCTGCGCCTGGCCCACCGCGTGTGCGAGGTGCGCGAGGCCGACCTGCGCCTGCAGTTGCCCGAGACGCGCGAGCTGTTGGAGCGCTTGGGGCTGGACCCCGACTCGCTCGACGTGCCCGCCCTGCAGGCCCGCACCGAGGGCTGGGCCGCCGGCGTGCAGATGGCCGCGCTGTCGGTGGTGGGCGCCGACGACGCGGCATCGCGCATCCGCGAACTGGCCGGCACCACGCAGACCATCGCCGGCTACCTGACTGCCGAGGTGGTGGCGAACCAGCCCGCGCACGTGCAGCGGTTCCTGGAGGACACCTGCGTGGCCGACGAGCTCGACGCGGCCATCTGCGAGTCGCTCACCGAGGCCGCCGCCGTGCACCCCGACGGCACGGTCGAGCGCGTCACGCTGGAACAACTGGAGGCTGCCAACCTGCTGCTCACCCGGGTCGACGCCGCCGGCACGACGTTCCGCTACCACCACCTGTTCGGCGACATGCTCCGCCACCGCCTGCGCGCCAACGATCCGGATCGCTTCCGCGACCAGCACCGTCGGGCCGCCGAGCACCACGAGCGAACGGGCGACGTCAACGCGGCGCTGCGCCACTTCTGGCAGGCCGGCCGCGCCGACCTGGGTGCGGAGCTCCTGCGCCACCACCTGCTGGCCGTCACCGCGACCAGCGATGCCCCACCGCCCTTCGACATCAGCATCGTGCCGTCCGACGAGGCACTCCGTGCCGCGCCCGCGAATGCCGTCGGGTATTCCGCAGGGCTGTTGTTGAACGGCCACATCCAACTGGCCGCATCGTTGGTCCGGCGCGCCGATCGGGCGACCCGGCACCAGGAGGTCGCCCGGCTGGACCGCGCGCACATCGTGTCGGCGCGGATCGCCACCGAGCTGGCCCTCGGGAACACCGCGGAGGCCGTCGACCTGACGCACGAGTTCCTGCGGATGTTCGACGCGGACGAACTGGATGCCGACGACTGGGTGGCCGCCACCCTGCCCTTCGCCGTACGCGCCGCCGTCTGGGAAGGCAACATGGACCTGGCCCGCGGCCTGCTCGAGCGCATGAGCTCGCCTCGCGCGGGCAACGTCGACCGGGTCGATGCACTCGGGGTGCTCGCCCTGGCCGCCATGGAGTCCGGCGACCTGGCCACCGCCGAGGGGTTCGCCGGCGACGCGGTGTCCGCGGCGATCGACCTGGGCACCACCGGGAGCGGGCCAGAGATCGCCGCCCGCGCCGTGCTCGGCACCGTCCTGCTCGAGACCAGCCGTCCCACCGAAGCAGAGCCGCACTTCGCCAGCGCGGTCGACACCATCCGCCTCGAGCGCGTCCCCTCGTACGTGCTGGCCACCATCGGTCTCGCCCGCCTGCAGCGCAGCCGCGGGCACTTCGACGGCGCGCTCTCGCAACTGGCACAGGCGCGTGCGCGGGTGGAGATCGACGCACCGGGTCCCACGCTGGCGGCCCGTCTGGACTACGCCGAGCTGGCGGTCCGCCTCGCGCTGGGCGAGGTCGACGCCGCCGAGCACCTCGCCGAGCGTCTGCCGGCCGGCTTCCGACAACAACTCGCCATGGCGTGGGTGCAGCAGATCCGCCGACGGTTCGACGTCACCGCGGCGCTGTACGAGCCGCTCCTCACCGCCGCACGCACCCCACGCGACCTGTTCGACGCAAGTCTGTGGCGCCTGCGCGACGTCATCGAACGGGGCGAGAACGAGGCGACCGTCTCGCTCGCCACCGACGAGGTGCTCGACCTGGCGCACGACCTGGGCTTCGTGTTCCCCATCGCCGAGGCGGGCACGGCCGTGCTCCAGACCGTGGTGGCTTCCGCACGGCGGCGACCCCGCGACCCGTTCGTGGAGCGGTTGCTGCTGGTGCAGCCGTTCCCCCGCCCGGCCGACCTGGCCCGTCCGGCCTACGGCGTGGACGAGCTGTCCAGCCGCGAGCTCATCGTGCTGCGCTACATGGCGACTTCGATGAGCAACCAGGAGATCGCCGACGCCCTGTACCTGTCGGTGAACACGGTGAAGACGCACATCAAGCACGTGCTGCGGAAGCTGGGGGCCGGCTCGCGCGCCGAGGCGACGCGCCGGGCCACCGAGCTGCACTACCTGTGACACCTGAGGCAGCTGCTCCGGTAGCCGTTGCCGATCACCACTGACAGAATGCCCCCATGGCCTCCCGCGACGCGCACCTCGCCCGAATCGACGGCGGTTCCTTCGACGTCCTCATCGTGGGCGGCGGCATCAACGGGGCGGTCGCCGCCGCGTCGTTGGCGGGCCGCGGCGCCTCGGTGGCGCTCATCGACCGGGGCGACTTCGGCGCGTTCACCAGCCAGGAGTCGTCGAACCTGGTGTGGGGCGGCTTCAAGTACCTCGAGAACTACGAGTTCCTGCTGGTGTGGAAGCTGTGCCGGTCACGCAACCGGCTGATGAAGGCGTACCCCGACAACATCAAGGAGATCAGCTTCCTGGCCAGCCTGGACCAGACGTCGCCGTACAAGCCGTGGTTCGCCGGGCTCGGCGCGCTGGGCTACTGGGGCATCGGCCAGTTCGGCACGCGCTACCCGCGCCTGCTGAAGAAGGAGACCATCGAGCAGGACGAGCCGGCGGTGAACACCACCAACGTCCGCGGCGGCATCGAGTACCGCGATGCGTACCTCATCGACAACGACTCGCGGTTCGTGTTCTCGTTCGTCCGTTCGGCCATCGAGGCCGGCGCGTCGGCGGCGAACTACGTCGAGCTGGTCGGCACCACGCGTGAGGCCGACCGGTGGCGGGTCGAGCTGCGCGACACCGATTCGGGCCAGACGTACACCACGTCGGCCCGCGTCATCATCAACGCCGCCGGCCCGTTCGTCGACGAGCTGAACAAGAGCTGGGGCTCGAGCACCGATCACAAGATCGTCTACTCCAAGGGCATCCACCTGGTGGTCCCCCGCCTCACCACCACCGACCACCAGCGCGTGCTGGCGTTCTTCGACGACACGAAGCGCCTGTTCTACGTCATCCCCATGGGCCGCCGCTCGGTCATCGGCACCACCGACACCCGTGTCGACGTCGCCCAGACACACGTGACCGACGAGGACCGCGACTTCCTGCTGGGCCAGATCAACGCCCGCCTCGACCTGCTGAAACCGCTCACCAAGGACGACATCATCGCCGAGCGCTGCGGCGTACGGCCGCTGGTGGTGAAGACCACCGCCGGCAACACCGACTCGGTGGACTGGACCTCGCTCAGCCGCAAGCACGCCATCGAGACCGACCGCAAGCGGCGTGTCGTCACCATCTTCGGCGGCAAGCTCACCGACTGCCTGAACGTGGGCGAAGAGGTGGCCAAGGAGGTCGAGTCGCTGGGCGTCCCCCTCGAGAAGGACCTGCACAACTGGTACGGCGAGCCGGCCAAGGCCACCCGCGACGAGTTCTACCGCCAGGCCCGGCTGATGAAGCTCGACGCCCTGCGCAGCAAGCCCGACACCGAGCGGCTCACCGACCGGCTGTGGCGCCGCTACGGCCGCCGGGCGTTCGAGATGCTCGAGGCCATCCGCGACGACCCCCGCATGGGCGAGGACATCATGGACAGCGCCGACTACCTGCGCGTCGAACTGCACCTTGGCGCGCACGCCGAGATGATCACCAAGCTGGAGGACTTCATGCGCCGCCGCTCGAAGATCGACCTGGTGGTGCCGAAGTCCGACATCGTCGAGTCGGAAGGCCTGAAGGAAGTGTGTCGCATCCTGTTCGGCGACGATGCCGACCGCCGCCTCCAGGAGTACCTCGCCACCCGCTGACCCTCGAAAGGGTCAGACGCCGAGGCGTTCGGTGGCGACGGCCTTGAGGCGCTTGTAGTCCACCTTGCCATTGGGCGCGCGGCCGATGGTGTCGACCACCACCAGGTGGCGCGGCGCCTTGTAGTGCGCCAGGTGCGACTTCACGTGGTCGGCGAGATCGGCCAGCGTGGGCGCGGCGCCGTCGACGGCCTCGACCACGGCGCAGATGGTCTCGCCGAAGCGCTGGTCGGGCAGGCCGACGGCCACCGCGTCGCGCACCGATGGGTGCTGCTTCAGGGCCTCCTCCACCTCTTCGGGGAACACCTTCTCGCCGCCGGTGTTGATGCACACCGACCCACGGCCGAGCAGCACCAGCGTGCCGTCCTCGTTCACCTCGGCCCAGTCACCGGGCACGCTCCAGCGCTGCCCCTCGTAGGTGCGGAACGTCTGCGCGGTCTTGGCCTCGTCCTTGTAGTAGCCGAGCGGGATGAACCCGCCGACCGCCACCACGCCACGCTCGCCCGAGCCGGGCACCACGCGGTTGCCGTCGTCGTCGAACACGGCGCAGGCGGGCCCGATCATGAAGCGCGCGGTCTGCGTGGCGCCGCCTGCGGTGGACACCGACGCACCCATGCCGACCGCCTCGGACGAACCGAACGAGTCGAACAGCGCCGCCTGCGGCACGTGGCGCAGCAGCCCTTCCTTGTTGTCCTGGCTCCACATGACACCCGACGACGACATCATCAGCAGGCTCGACAGGTCGTAACGCCCCGGCTCGGCATCGAGCGTCTCGAGGATGGGCCCGGCGAACGCCTGACCGACGATGATGAGCGAGTTGACGCGGTGCGTCTGCACCTCCGACAGCAACTCGTGCACGTCGAAGTGGCGCGACGGCAACGTGACCACGGCGCCGCCCATGTTCATGGCGATGAGGCTGGAGAACTGACCCGTGCCGTGCATCAGCGGGCACGCGCTGAGCAGCACGAACCCCGGCGTGGCGGGGTCGATGCGCTCGACGAGCTGCTCGATGCTCTCGGCGGGCGGTACGCCGAGCACGGCGTTGCCGCCCGAGCCGAGCACGTTGAACAGGTCGTCCTGACGCCACATGACGCCCTTCGGCATGCCCGTGGTGCCACCGGTGTAGAGCAGCAGCAGATCGTCGCCGCTGCGCCCCCACGGTCCGCGCACGGCCTCGGCCACACCCAGACCCACCGCCTGCTCGTAGTCGACCGCCCAGTCGGGCACCGACGCCGAGCCACCGGTGACGCAGTACCAGCGCTTCACCTTGGGTAGTTCGTGGCGAACCTGCTCGACGAGTTCGACGAACGCGGCGTCGAACACCACGGCCTCGGAATCGGCGTTGTCGAACAGGTACACGATCTCGTCGTGGCCGTACCGGTAGTTGGTGTTCACCGGCGCGAGGCCGGCCTTGAACGCGGCCACGTAGGTCTCGAGGTACTCGGGGCAGTTGTAGAGGTAGGCCGCCACCTTGCTCTGGTGGCCGAGGCCGGCCCGGAGCATGTCGGCAGCCAGCGCGTTGGCACGGGCGTCGAACTGCGCCCAGGTGATCTCGCGCTCGCCCTGGATCTGGCACGGACGGTCCGGCACACGGGCCGCCACGGCCTCGTACACGTCCGCGAAGTTCCAATCGGTCATCGTCGTTCCCCCTCGTTGTCCCCGCCGACACTCTGCCAGCGCGGCACGGCCGCGTTCGTACCGAGCGGGCGTCGCACCGCGCCGATTCACGAATGCACTAGGGTCGCGCCACCTACCGAGCCACACACATGGGGGAACCGATGCGTCGCATCACCGCAGCACTCGCCATCGCGGGCGCGCTCTTGTTGAGCGCGTGCCAACTGGTCCTCGTCCCAGCACCCGGCGGCAGCGCCACCGCGTGCCCCACCGGCAACTGGCAGTTGTCGTCCGAGGCCATCAACTCGCTCGTCACGAAGCTGGGCAGCACGATCGCCTCGAACCTGTCGGTGAACCTGTCGAACAACG
Source organism: uncultured Acidimicrobiaceae bacterium (assembly GCA_966112835.1). Taxonomy (GTDB): domain Bacteria; phylum Actinomycetota; class Acidimicrobiia; order Acidimicrobiales; family Ilumatobacteraceae; genus UBA668. The sequence goes on along the minus strand of CBHWEI010000171.1, from coordinate 2,332 downwards.
GCGTCACCGTCGCCATCAACGCCGACGGCACGTGGTCGCTGACCGCGAGCCAGACCGGCACGTTCACGGGCACCCTCGGTGGGCAGCCGGTGTCGGGTTCGGGCGTCCTCGACGGCCTGGCCAAGGGCACCTACACGAAGACCGCGACCACCATCATCTTCACCACGAAGTCGCTCACCGGCACCAAGGCCGGCACCCCGGCCACGCTGACGGTGTCGGGCACCTTGGGCGGCAACGCGTTCTCGAACGTGGTGTTCAACCTGCCGGCCACGAACAGCGACGACCGCGAGACCGAGGTGGAGGACGCCGTGGGCCTGACCGGCGCGGCCGGCTACACGTGCGGCGCCGGCGGCACGCTGGCGCTGTCGTTCACCAACTCGCACATCGACATGAAGTTCCACCACTAGCACTGGTCCGCCCAGACCGGTCCGCCGACACCAGTTCGGCGACCGGACACGAACGAGGGGCTCCCGTTGGGGAGCGCAAGGTCGCGCTTCCCTCACCTCGAATCGGTAAGTGTCTCCCATGCCTCGACCGCGTCGGCCCGCTGACTGATATCGATGCGCAACCACGGGTCGGCCGTCGCCTGCGTAGGCATCGGCACGGCGCGCAGGTACTTGCGTTCCTTCTTGTCGAGTTCGTCGGCCAGCTCGAGCGGGTCGCGGACGATCGCACAGAGCTGGGCGATGTCGTATAGGTGCCGGTCCCGGTCGCGGGTGTCGGCGACCGAGGCGCGTGCTTTGAGGACGAGGGCACCGCGCAGGTCCGGGAGCGGGATCGTCGCGATCCCGGCGGCCGTGTCGATCGTGCACTGCGCGGCTCGTTGCAGGGCTCGCCTCCCACCGACGATCGGGACGGGGTCGTGGCCAGCGATGCGGAGCACAAGATGCTTGGGGGCGTGGTCGGGGACCATGATGTCGAGCACCATCGCGTCGTTCTGAAACCGGTGCAGGTGCTTGGCGTTCAACGAGGGCGCGGGCTCGAGGCCGAGGGCGCTGGCTGCCTGACGGCAGGCGCTGAGGGCGTGGTCGGTGACCTCGACGTTGGCGACAACGTCGATGTCGGTCGTCGTCCTGCCGGGTGTGATCCCGCCGAGATGACAGTGGAGGGCGACCATCTGGCCGCCGACGAGAATCCAGTCACCGGGCTTGAGGTGGTGGGCGAGCGTTGCGAGTTGCGCCCACAGCTGCCATGCCGGTGTGTCGGTCTCGTGCAACCGCACCGAGGTGTCGTTGAGCTGTCCGGTCATCGGTCGCCGGCGCCGATGTCGTCGAGGATCGCGGTGAGCAAGTCGCGGCCGGCGGTGGAGGTCCGCGGGTCGCGGTCCTCGAGCAGGTCGACGGCGATCACCAGGCTCGGCAGGGGCCGGGATCGGATCGCGGTGAGCTGTGCGGCGTTCGCGGCGTTGATCGTGCGCACGGTGACGTTGCCGGCGGGGTCGGGCCGCAATCGGTACTGGTTGACGAGCCGTTCAGCCGTCGACGTGTCGGCGTACACGTCGACCGTCGTCGCCCCGTCGGCGATGCCGGGCCCGGTGACGAACCCGGGTCGCATCCCCGGGAGTGCCCCCGGGGACATGCCGCTGCGCATGCCGCGTTCGGTCTCCCGCTCGGCGGGGCCCGTCATGCCGTGGCTGAGTCCGCCGCCGATCACCCCGGGTTCTTGTGCGATCCGGGCGATGTACGCCTGACGCGTCGCATAGTGCTGGGCGTCGGCTCGCCGGCGGGCGAGCCACCGCCAGTCGTCGACCGGGCGTGCCCGCAGTGCGCGCAGCCGGGCGCGGCGCTCATCGAAAAGCCGGAACGCGCCGACTAGCTCGAGCGGCATGTCGGTCCCGAAGCAAGTCAGCAACGCGGCCCATGCCGAGCTCGGCGAAAGTGCCCGCCCGGCTCTCGGCTGGCGGACACGCCGGTACCGTTCAAGGGATTCGGGTTCGACTAGCCACATCGAGCCCACCCGCTGGCCGGTCAGCTCGCCGTGCGCGAGGAGGTGGCGGACCCGTTGCGCGGTCACACCAAGTTCGGCAGCGACCTCAGCGACGACGAGGTAGTTGTTGTCGGTGGCGGCCATTTCCACCCCCTTCCTCACACAATCATAGCACGAGCGCAATGATTGTGTGAGTGGTTGCGTGGAGTTTGACCCCGATGGGCGGCTTTCAGCCGGTAAGGGCCCCGTGGCTCACGGTGAACGAGCATCGCCCTCCATGGATCGCCGCGGAGGAGCTGATCGGGTCGCTGGATCTGCGCTCACACTTGCGACGACAGCTGGAGGAGGGAGGCAACTTCAGGCGTGTCCGCCAGAACGGACGAGAGGGGGGGGGCGCCCCCGCCCC
>CBHWEI010000170.1:0-8996 GCA_966112835.1 uncultured Acidimicrobiaceae bacterium | reverse complement strand
CCGGTGGCCATGACGTAGTGGCGGCAGGTGATGGTCTCGTCGCTGCCGCCGGGGCCGGTGGCAGCCGTGGTGACGGTCCAGCGCTTGGCGACCTCGTCCCACGCGGCCGAGACGACCTTGGTCTCGAGCGTGATGTGCGGGCGCATGTCGTGCTTCTCGGTGACGAACTGCGCGTAGCGGAGGATCTCGGGCTGCGTCGCGTACTTCTCGGACCACGTCCACTGGTCTTCCAGCTCGGGGTCCCACGAGTAGGTGTAGTCGGTGGTCGGGATGTCGCAGCGAGCGCCTGGGTACCGGTTCCAGTACCAGGTGCCGCCCACGTCGTCGGCCGACTCGAGGACCCTGAAGGTGAACCCCAGCCGGCGTAGCTCGTGCAGCAGGTACAGACCGGAGAACCCGGCACCCACCACCACGACATCGACGTCGTTGCTTGCAGTCATTCGCGAACCCCCACGGTCGTTGTGAATTGCCCCAGGACCGATTACAGCAGAACCGGCTCGGCGGGTCGTTACTGAGTAGCCTGCGCTGCATGGTGAGGTTGGGCGTGGTCACCGGTCGGGCGGTGCACGCAGAACTGTGGTCCGAGGTGCTCGCGGCCCATGAGGGCATCCGCTTCGTCGCGTCCGTCACCGACCTGGACGACCTGGACGTGGAGGGCGACGGCCTGAACGTGGTGCTGCTCGACCTGGACAGCTCGCAGGCGGCCGCCCGGGTGAGCGCGGCGGTCGCCGCGCAGTGGCCGGGGGTGGCCGCGGTGGTGGTCGAGCGGGGAATGCCGCTGGCTGCAGTGGTCGAGCGGGTGCGCAGCGCCGATCCGTCGATGACCGTGCTGTCGTCCGGGGCGCTCACCCAGGCACGGGGGCAGTTGCGCACCACGGCACGGCGTTCGCCGGTGGCTGCCTATCCGCGGCTCACCGAGCGCGAGTGCGAGGTGCTCGAGTCGCTGAGCAGGGGCAATTCCACCGCAGCGATCGCCGCGGAGCTGCGGATGTCGGTGCACACCTGCCGCGGCCACCTGCGCACGCTGATGGCCAAGCTGGGGGCGCGGAGTCAGTTGGAGGTGCTCGCGTTCGTGGCCGAGCACGGCCTGCCCGAACGCTGAAGTCCCTGGTCAGCGGCCCAGAACCGGCGCACGACCTTCGGAAAACCCTCGGTAGACCTTCGGTGGACCTTCGAAAAAGGTCCTAGGACGTCTGATGCGACCTTTTCGGACCTCGTCCTACCAGGTTGCGGCTGTTGCGCTGGCGACCGGTCAGGCACGATGCGCATGCGGGAAACGATCGTCAACGGGAGGACGAGAGTGATTACGGTGGGCATTTTTGGGACCCTGTCCGTGCGCGTGGGCGAACGCGTGCTCGGACCTCGGGATCTCGGTGGGGTGAAGCCTCGTCGGCTGTTGGAGCTGTTGCTCCTCAACGATCGGGCTGTCACCAAGGACGAGCTGATCGACGAGTTGTGGGGCGACAAGATGCCCCGTGACCCGATCGCCACGCTCGAGGCGTACGTCTCGGTGCTGCGCAGCAGCCTTCAGCCGGGCGTGCATCGCGACGACTCTCTCATCGCGACCGAGCCCGGTGCATACCGGCTCGTTCGCGAGCGGGCCGACATCGACGTCGATCGATTCGACTCGCTGATTCGCTCGCTGCCCGGCACGGCGGGTGCCGAGCGGCGAGCTCTTCTGATGGAGGCATGCAGCATCGCTGTGGCCCCCATCCTCGCCGACGAGCGCTATGTCGAGTGGACCCAGGGTCCGCGCCGGCACTACGAGCGCCTGCGTCTCGAGGTGCACGTGTCCGCCGCCGAGGCCTTCCTCGAGGCCGGCATGGTGGGCACCGCGCTCGACCTGGCCGAGCGCGCCGTGGGCATCGACCGCTCGTGCGAGTCGGCCTACCACGTCGCCATGCGTGCCGCCGGCCAGTTGGGCCGTCGCGACATGGTGTTGCGCTTCTATGAGCAGTGCGAGCGTGCGGTCCGTCTCGAGCTCGACACGCCGCCCATGGCCATCACCATCGCCCTGCGCGACGAACTGCTCGACGAGCGTCGCCTGGTCGGCGCCGCCGCCGGCGGTACGTGGTCGCCCGCCATCGAGCATGCCTCGGTCGATGCCGTGTGGCCGCTGTCACGCTTCCGGTAGATTCACGCTCTACGGGAACCACCATTCACGACGAGGTGGCGGCCGAGCCGCTGCCCGAACGACCTGGTCGTTCGCGTCCCGAGGCGCGTCGGGGACGAGGTGTGTCCATTGCTGCGTCGGTCGTCCAGTTCGCCATCATCGGCGTCGCCATCCTCACGGTGGTGGCCGTCGTGGCGGGCTCCCGGGTTCGCGACACCAGCACGCAGGAGTCCATCCGCGACGCGCGCGAGCTGGCCAACCTGATGGCCAACCAGGTGGTCGCCCCCAAGGTCACCCCTGGCTTGCTGGAGGGCAACCCTGAGGACATCGCCGACCTCGACGAGGTCATCAACGCCATCGTCGGACAGGGCACCATCAACCGCGTGAAGCTGTACGAGCCCGACGGCACGGTCGTGTACAGCGACGAGCACCAGCTCATCGGGATGAAGTTCCCGCTCGAGGCCGACGTGGTGAACACGCTCACCACCAACAAGACCGTGGTCATCTTCACCGATCTGAAGGGTGAGGAGAACCGGTTCGAGCAGGGGCTCGACAGCCAGCTCGAGGTGTACATGCCCCTCCACATCACCAACGGCCAGACGCTCATCTACGAGCACTACCAGCACACCAGTGCGGTGGCCGCGGGTGCCGACCAGGTCACCGCGGCGTTCTCGCCGCTGGTCATCCGGTCGCTGATCGCGCTGGAACTGCTGCAGTTGCCGCTGGCCTGGTGGTTGGCCCGCCGCGTGCGCGAGTCGCAACGGCAGCGCGCCGTGCTGCTGCAGAGCGCACTCGACGCCAGCGACGGCGAACGCCGGCGCATCGCCCAGGACCTGCACGACGGCATCGTCCAGGACCTGGCCGGCGTGTCGTTCGCGGTCGACGCGGTTCGACACGACCCTGCCGTGCAGCAGTCGCCCACCGCGGTGGCCACGCTCGACCGTGTGGTCGACAAGGCGCAGGCGTCCATCCGTGGGCTGCGCACGCTGCTGGTCGACATCTACCCGCCGAACCTGGAAGAGGGCGACCTGGCCGGCGCGCTGGGCGATCTGCTCGCGCCGTTCCAGGCACAGGGTGTGCAGGCCACGTTCCGCGACGAGATCACCGGTGCCGTGTCCACCGCCTCGCACGCGTTGATGTACCGGACCGCACGCGAGGCGCTCCGCAACGTCGAGCAGCACGCGCAGGCATCCACGGTCTCGGTCGTGCTCCGCGACCATGATGGACGGAACGTCGAGATGGAGATCTCCGACGACGGCAAGGGGTTCCACGCCGAAGAGCTCGAGGCCCAACAGGCCGACGGTCACTTCGGGGTGCGGCTCCTGGGCGATGTCGCCCGCGCCGCCGGCGGCGAGCTGCGCATCGACTCCGCTCCCGGACACGGCACGCGAGTGCTACTGGTGGTTCCCCGATGATCAAGGTGTTGGTCGCTGACGACCACGAGCTCGTCCGTCACGGACTGGCGATGCTGCTCAACTCCGCCGACGACGTCGAGCTGGTGGGGCAGGCATGCGACGGTGCCGAGGCGATGACGTTGGTGGCCGAGCACCGGCCCCACGTCGTCCTCATGGACCTGTCGATGCCCGGCATGGACGGGGTGGAGGCCACGCGCCGCATCACCACGCAGTACAGCGGCGTGTCCGTGGTGGTGCTGTCGTCGTTCAGCGAGCGCCGCATGGTGCTCGAGGCCATCGACGCCGGGGCCGCCGGCTACCTGTTGAAGGACGGCGGCATGGACGACATCGTCCGCGCCGTGCGCGCCGCCGCCAACGGCGAGGCGCCGCTGTCGCCCCGCGCTGCACAGGCCATCCTGTCGGCGCGTCCGGCCCGCCAACTGCCCGAGCTGTCGGCTCGTGAACGAGAAGTGGTCGAGCTGGTGGTCGAGGGACTGCGCAACAAGGACGTCGCCGAGCGCCTGGGCATCAGCGAGAAGACGGTGAAGACGCACCTGACGCACGTGTACCAGCGGCTCGGGGTGAGCACGCGGTCCGACATGATCGCTGCGTTCAAGGCCTCGCAAGCCTGATCACTAGGGTCCCGTCCATGCAGATCTCGATGGAGGGGAAGGTCGCGCTCGTCACCGGTGGGTCGCGCGGCATCGGCAAGGCCATTGCGGCCACCATGGCGGCCGCCGGCGCGAACGTGATGATCTCGTCGCGCAAGCAGGACGCGCTCGACGCGGCAGCCGCCGAGATGGATGGCGAGGTGGCGACGTTCGCCGGCAACGCGGGCGACCCCGAGGTGGCACGCGCTGCGGTGGCTGCCACCATCGAACGCTTCGGCGGGCTCGACATCCTGGTGAACAACGCAGCCACCAACCCGTACTACGGCGAGACGCTGGGCGTCGACGAGGGACGGTTCGACAAGACGTTCCAGGTGAACCTGCGTGGCCCGCTGTTCTGGTGCCAGGCCGCGTGGGACCAGGCCATGAAGGAACGCCCCGGCGTCATCGTGAACATCGCGTCGGTCGGCGGCCTGCGGTCCGAAGCCGGGTTGGGTGTCTACAACCTCACCAAGGCTGCGCTCATCCACCTCACCCGTCAGTTGGCCAACGAACTCGGTCCCACGCGCGTCGTCGGCATCGCACCCGGTCTGGTGCAGACCGACTTCGCCGCGTTCCTGGTCGACAACTTCGGTGACCGCCTGGCGAAGCAGCTGCCCCTGCAGCGGCTGGGCGAGCCGCAGGACATCGCCAACCTGGCCACGTTCCTGGCCAGCGATGCGGCGTCGTGGATCACCGGCGACACCTACGTCATCGACGGTGGCGCCGGCGTGCGCAGCGCCGGATGACCACCGAGGCCACCGCCGACATCCCCGGTGTGGACCTGGCGGTGCTGGCCGCATGGATGGACGGTCGAGGGCTGGGCGCGGGTCCGCTGCACGCGCCGATGCTCATCGCCGGTGGTACGCAGAACGTGCTGCTGCACTTTGAACGGTCGGGGCGCGCCTACGTGCTGCGCCGGCCGCCGGTGCACAAGCGGGCCAACAGCGACGAGACAATGCGCCGCGAGGCTCGAGTGCTGGCGGCCATCGCCGGCACCGACGTGCCGCACCCCGCGCTCATCGCCGCCGAGCCCGACCCCGAGGTGCTGGGCGCGAGCTTCTACCTGATGGAGCCCGTCGACGGCTTCAACGCCACGCTCGGCCTGCCCGAGCCGTACGCATCGGACCCCTCGTGGCAGCACGAGATGGGGCTGTCGATGGCCGATGCCATCGCTGCGCTCTCGCGTGTGGACCATGTGGCCGTGGGCCTGGGCGACCTGGGCAAGTTCGAGGGCTGGGCCGAGCGGCAGGTGGGCCGGTGGCGCAAGCAACTCGACAGCTACTCAGAGCTGGCCGGTTACCCCGGCCCCGACCTGCCCGGCGTGGACCGGGTGGGCGAGTGGCTCGAGTCGCACCGGCCGCCCGCAGTGCGCGCCGGCATCATGCACGGCGACTTCCACTTCGCCAACGTGCTGATGGCCCGCGACCGCGCCGGGCTGGCGGCCATCGTCGACTGGGAGCTGGTCACCATCGGCGATCCGCTGCTGGACCTGGGGCACCTGCTCGCCACATGGCCGCACCAGGACGCCCCGGCCGTGACGGTGGCGGCCCCGGGCCTGCCCACCACCGACGAGGTCATCGAGCGCTACGCCACCGCCAGCGGCGCCGACCTGACGCACTTGCCGTGGTTCCGGGTGCTGGCCTGCTACCGGTTGGGGCTCATCCTGGAGGGCACGCACGCCCGAGCCTGCGCCGGCCTGGCGCCGAAGGAGATCGGCGACCAGCTGCACGCGACCACGGTCTCGCTGCTCACCCAGGCCTTGACGCTCATCGACTGACTCGGCCCCCGCCAATCGGTCCGGCGCAGTGTCCGGCCGCGGCGGCGTCGCTGCGTCAGCGGGGGAGGCCATCGATGTTGATGAGCGCGCCGGTGGTGTAGCTGCTGGCGCCCGACGCCAGGTACAGCGCCGCGCCGACCACCTCGTGCGGCTCGCCGCCGCGGCCCAGCGCGAACGCGGTCTTCGCCCGGGAGTTGAACGCCTCCAGGTCCCACGCCTTGGAGATGTCGGTGAGGAACGGGCCAGGGACGATGCAGTTCACCCGCACCTTCGGTCCGAACGTGGCGGCCAGGCCGCGGGTGAGGTTGTTCACGGCCGCCTTCGCCGCGCCGTACGGCACCTCGGCCGGGCTGGGTCGTTCGCTGGCGATGGACGACACGTTGATGATGCTGCCGCCGTCGCCGGCCGCCATGCGCGTGCCCACCACCGCCGACAGCCGGAACGGGCCCTTCAGGTTCACGCCGATGACCTTGTCGAACAGCTCCTCGGTCACCTGGTCGAGGCTGGGGTACAGCGGCGACATGCCGGCGTTGTTCACCAGGATGTCCACCCGACCGAACTCGGCGTAGGCCGCCTCGGCCAGACGGTCGGCGTCGTCCCAACTGGCCGCGTGATAGGCGAACGGCAACGCTCGCCGGCCCATGGCGCGAACCTCGTCGGCCACGGCCTCGCAGTTGGCGAGCTTGCGGCTGGCGATGACCACGTCGGCGCCGCGAGCGGCGAACGCGAGCACCATCTCGCGGCCCAACCCGCGAGAACCCCCCGTGACGATCGCGACCTTCCCGGACAGCTCGAACAAGTCATCAGCCATGTCCGGAACCTACAGTGCGCCCATGGCCATCGACTTCACCCTGAGCCCCGAACTCGAAGAGATCCGCGTGCGCGTGCGCGCGTTCGTCAACGAGGTGGTGAAGCCCGGCGAGGTCGAGCTCGCCGCGCTCCGCGACGAGGACCGCGGCGACTACCTGAACATCCTCATCGGAATGCGCAAGAAGGCGGCCGCCGCCGGTTTGTGGATGCCGCACATGCCCAAGGAGTGGGGCGGCATGGGCCTGGGCCACGTGCAGCTCGCCATGGTGCAGGCCGAGGCCGCGAAGTCCAGCTACGGCCCGTGGGTGCTCAACTGCCAGGCACCCGACGAGGGCAACATGCACACGCTGCTGCACTGGGGCACCCCGGAGCAGAAGGAGAAGTACCTGAAGCCTTTGTGCGACGGCACGGCCATGAGCTGCTTCGCCATGACCGAGCCCGAGGTGGCCGGCAGCGACCCGACGCTCATCCGCACCACCGCGGTGCAGGACGGCGACGAGTGGGTGGCCAACGGCCACAAGTGGTTCATCTCCAACGCCCGCCGCGCCAAGTTCGCCATCCTCATCTGCCGCACGGAGGACAACCCCGACCTGCCGCAGGCGGCGAACACCGCGTTCATCGTCGACCTGCCGAGCGACGGCTGGAACCGCGTGCGCGAGGTCGAGACCATGCACGGCGCCACCGGCCACAGCGAGATCGTCATCGAGGACCTGCGCATCCCGGCCGAGAACATGCTCGGTGGCCGCGGCCAGGGTCACCTGCTCGGCCAGTACCGCCTGGGCCCGGCCCGCCTGGCGCACTGCATGCGCTGGATCAGCCAGGCCGAGACCGCCCTCGACATGATGGTGGCCCGTTCACTCGAGCGCTACTCGCACGGCAGCGTGCTGGCCGAGAAGCAGGGCATCCAGTGGATGATCGCCGACAGCAGCATGGAGATCTACCAGGCGAAGCTGATGATCCTCCACGCCGCCTACCTCATCGACAGCGGTGCCGACTTCAAGAGCGAGGTCAGCATGGCGAAGCACTTCGTCGCCAACATGCTGAACCGCGTCATCGACCGCAGCATCCAGGTGCACGGCGCGCTGGGCTACAGCACCGACACGCCGCTCGCGCACATGTACCAGCACGCTCGTTGGGCCCGCTTCGCCGACGGTGCCGACGAGATCCACCAGATGCGCATCGCGCAGCGGTCCATCGCCGCCTTCCGCGACCACGGCACGACGCACAGCGCCACCGGCAACCTCCCCATCTGACCTGGCCCTTCCTCCCGAACTCGAGTGCTGCGTGACGGGCCGACGCGGCGCGGACTTCGGTCCGCAGGGGCGTGCCGATACGGTGGAGCGAGTGGCGTCGTTGTCGGTGAGGATCGCGGTCTACCTCGTGTCGATCAGCGTCATCGGCGTCGGGGTGGGCCTCATGGTGGAGGGCGACCTGGGTGTCGCGCCCAACGATGTCCTCAACACCGGTCTCAGCGACACGTTCGGCTTCGGCGTGGGCACGGCTGCATGGATCACCGGTGTGGTCGCGATGGCCGTGGCCTGGGCGCTCGGCCGCCGGCCGCGAATCGCCACGGTGCTGGGCAGCGTGATCGTCGGGCTGTCCATCAACGCCGCCCTCGCCGCACTGCCCACCCCCGACGCCATGGCGGTGCGCATCGGCTTCCTCGCCGCCGGTCTGCTCATCATCTGGATCGGCATCACCGGTGTGGTCGCCTCCGACGTGGGTGCCGGCCCGCTCGAGTTGGTGATGCTGGCGTTCATGGACCGCAGCATCAGCATCCGCTGGGCCCGATGGGGGCTGGAGCTCACGCTGTTGCTGCTGGGCCTGGCGCTCGGTGGCGCCGCCGGTGTGGGCACGCTGCTGTTCGCGTTCGGCACCGGCCCGGTGCTCGCGCTCACGCTGCCGCCTGCAGCGGCCCGGTTGGGCACCGACCTGACGCACCCGGCCGACGTGGCTGCGGTGGGTCCCTGACCCGTCAGGGGAGCAGGAGCTTCACGGCGCCGGCCAGACTGAGCACCAGCACGAGCCACAGGAAGAAGCGGTCGTGCAGGCGGGGGAGCAGCGCCCGTCCGCCGTACACGCCGATCACGACGAACGGGAACAGGGCCAGGTCGTAGCGCAGGCTCTCGGCGGTGAAGAAGTGGCCGCCCGTGCTCCACGCGCCGATGGCCAGGTACACCGGGACCTTGGCCAGGTTCACCGCGAAGTAGAACCACGCCGACGTGCCCACCAACGCCGTCCGGTCGAGCCCG
>CBHWEI010000169.1:0-9005 GCA_966112835.1 uncultured Acidimicrobiaceae bacterium | reverse complement strand
TTGTGGGTTGCTCCGGGCTCGGGTTTCGTTTAAATGCTCGGGGTGTACGGTCTCCGTGACGACCTCGCCGAGTTCCTGAGGGCTCGCCGCGACGCCCTCACCCCGGCCGACGTCGGCCTGCCCGAAGGGCGCAGCCGGCGGACGAAGGGACTGCGCCGCGAGGAGGTCGCCCTGCTGGCCGGCGTGTCCGTCACCTGGTACACCTGGCTGGAACAGGGCCGCCCCATCAACGCCTCGGTCGACGTGCTCGACGCCCTGGCCCGCACGCTGCGCCTGTCCGAGGCCGAGCGGCAGCACCTGCTGACGCTGGCACACCGCCCGAACGGCGAGCGGCCGCCCGAGGTGGAGCACGTGCCTGACGCGCTGGTGCGGCTGATCGCCTCCATGGACCCGGCGCCGGCCTACGTGCTGGGCCCGCGCTGGGAGTTCCTGGCCTGGAACCGCGCCCAGGCTCGGCTGTACCCGATGATCGACCAACTGGCCGACGACGACTGCAACCTGCTGTGGGTCATCTTCGCCGAGCCCTCGGCGCGTGCACTGGTTGCCGACTGGCCCGAGCAGGCGCACAAGATCCTGGCCGAGTTCCGCGCCGGCACGGCCGAACTGCGCACCGACCCGAAGGTGCGTGCGCTGGTCGAGCGGCTCACCGAGGTGAGCGCCGACTTCGCCGCCTGGTGGCCGCAGGTCGACGTGGCCCAGTTCGAGACGAGGGTGCGCCGCTATCACCACCCCTGGGCCGGCGAACTGGCCTTCGAGTACCAACAGCTCACGCCCAGCGAATGGCCCGGCCTGAAGGTGGTCTGCCAGCTGCCGTTGCCCGGCGACGACAGCGCCGAGCGGCTGGCCGCGTGGCGCTCGATGGCCTGACGGTCGGGCGCATCAGCACGCTGGACCGAGCCGCCGATAACCTCGTTCCCTCATGAGCGGCGACGTGGTGCACGAGGCGAAGCAGCGACGGACGTTCGCCATCATCAGTCACCCCGACGCGGGCAAGACCACGCTCACCGAGAAGTTCCTGCTGTACTCCGGTGCGGTCCAGGAAGCCGGCGCGGTGCACGCCCGCGAGGGCCGCCGCAGCTCGCGTAGCGACTGGATGGAGATCGAGCAGCAGCGCGGCATCTCCATCAGCTCCACCGTCCTGCAGTTCCCGTACCACGGGCACACCATCAACCTGCTCGACACGCCGGGCCACCGCGACTTCAGCGAGGACACGTACCGCGTGCTCGCCGCGGTCGACGCCGTGGTCATGGTGCTCGACGCGGCGAAGGGCATCGAGAGCCAGACACTGAAGCTGTTCCAGGTGTGCCGGTCCCGAAACCTGCCGGTGCTCACGTTCCTGAACAAGTACGACCGCCCGGGCCGCGAACCGCTGGAGCTGCTCGACGAGATCGAGTCGCAGATCAACCTGCGACCCACGCCGGTCACCTGGCCGGTGGGCAGCGGCGACGAGTTCCGCGGTGTGGTCGACCGGCGCACGGGCCTGTACACGAAGTTCACCCGCACGGCCCGCGGTGCGTCGGCCGCGTTGGAAGAGGACGTCGACCTGCACGAGGCGTCGCAGGAGGGCGGCCGCGCCTGGCAGCACGCCATGGACGAGCTGGGCCTGCTCGAGGCCATCGGCGCCGACATCGACCTGCCGTCGTTCCTGGCCGGCGAGAGCACCCCGGTGTTCGTCGGCTCGGCGCTCACCAACTTCGGCGTGCGCAAGCTGCTCGACGCAGTGGTGGAACTGGCGCCCGCGCCGTCGCCCCGCCACGACGTGAAGGACCAGCCGCACCCGCTCGAAGCGCCGTTCAGCGCGTTCGTGTTCAAGGTGCAGGCGAACATGGACCCGTCGCACCGCGACCGCATCGCCTTCGCCCGCATCTGCAGCGGCACGTTCGAGCGAGGCATGAGCGTCACCAACTCGCGCACCGGCCGCGACATGACCACCAAGTACGCCACCACCGCGTTCGGCGCCGACCGCGAGACCGTCGACCTGGCCTACCCGGGCGACGTCGTCGGCCTGGTGAACGCCAGCGGCGTGCTCATCGGCGACACGTTGTTCGGCGCCGGCTTCGACGGCGGCTCGGTCGAGTTCCCGCAACTCCCCCGCTTCGCGCCCGAGGTGTTCGCCCGCGCCCGCCCCATGGACAACGGCAAGGCCAAGCAGTTCCGCAAGGGCCTGGAGCACCCCGACGAGGAGGGCGTGGTGCAGGTGCTGCGCGACCCCGACAGGGGCGACACCGAGAACGGGCTCGCCGCCGTCGGCCAGCTGCAGTTCGCGGTGTTCGCCCACCGCCTGGGCAGCGAGTTCGGTGCCCCCACCGAGATCGTGTCGGCGCCGTACCAGGCCATCCGCCTCACCGACAAGCAGTCGGCCGACCGACTGCGCCAGATCGGTGGCATCCGCATCCTCACCCGTGGCGACGGTGCGCTGGTGGCCCTCTTCGAGAACAAGTACCGCCTGCAGCGCCTGATGAGCGACGAGCCCGAGCTGACGCTCGAACCCATCCTCGCGAGCGGAGAGGCCCACTGATGTCCGAGGTGTTGACGGTGCACATGTGGGCCGACATCACCTGCCCGTGGAGCTACCTCGGGCTCGGTCGCTTCGCCGAGGGCATCCGTCGCTATCACGAGCGCGGCGGCGCCCGCCCGGTCGCGGTCGAGTTCCATTCGTTCGAGCTCTCGCCCGACACCCCTGTCGACTTCGACGGCAGCGAGGTCGACTTCCTGGTCCGGCATCGCGGGAGCGACACCGAACAGGCGACGACCATGCTGCGCGAGATGGCCAGGGTCGCGGCGACCGAGGGTGTGGTGCTCGACTTCGAGCGTGTCCGTCACGCCAACTCGCGTCTCGCCCACGAACTGGTGCACCTCGCTGCGGCGCACGGCAAGCGTGACGAGATGGTCGTGCGCCTCATGAGCGCCTACTTCGCCGAAGGTCGGCACGTCGGCCGCGTCGACGACCTGGTCGACCTGGCAGCCGACATCGGCCTGTCGCCGGTCGAGACGTTGGCCGCGCTGGAAGGGCACACCTACGCCGATGCCGTGGCCGCCGACATCGAGTCCTCCGCCTTCTTCCGTATCCGAGCCCTGCCCTTCGTGCTCGTCGGGCCGCGGTTCGGTGTGTCCGGACCGCACGAGCCGAGCTACTACGCGGAGGTGCTCGACAAGATCGCCAGCGCCCCGGCCGATCAGCCCGCCGAGTGACCACCCGCCGAGCGACCACTCGGAATAGTTGCGAGCGCAAAGCAGTTGCCTGGGGCGATGAGTGACGTACTGAAGATCGACGTGTGGTCCGACATCGCCTGCCCGTGGTGCTACGTGGGCAAGCGGCGCTTCGCCGAGGGGGTGCGCCGCTATCACGAGCAGGGCGGCACCCGCGAGATCGAGGTGGAGTACCACTCGTTCGAACTGTCGCCCGACACGCCGGTCGACTTCCAGGGCACCGAGGTCGACTTCCTGGTGGGTCACAAGCAGATGCCGGCGGCGCAGGTGCGCCAGATGCTGGCTCAGATGACCGACCTGGCTGCGGCCGAGGGCCTGGACTACGACTTCGACTCGCTGCAGCACACCAACACGCTGAAGGCCCACGAACTGCTGCACCTGGCCAAGGCCCACGGCGTGCAGGAGGCCATGAAGGAGCGGCTGCTCAGCGCGTACTTCGTGGAGGGCAAGCACGTCGGCCACATCGACGGACTGGCCGACCTGGCCGCCGAGGTGGGGCTGGACCGCGGCACCGTGGTCGCCGAACTGACGGCCGGCACGTACCGCGACGCGGTCGCCGACGACATCGCCCAGGCACACCAGCTGGGAATCCGCGGCGTGCCCTTCTTCGTCATCGACGGCAAGTACGGCGTGTCGGGCGCGCAGAGCCCCGACCTGTTCGCCGAGGCATTGGCCGAGGCCGCGTCGTGAGCGGCCCGTTCCAGAAGCTCGAGTCGCTCGACCTGCCCGGCCTGGACGACTCGCTGGCGTGCGTCGACGGTGTGTGCGCGGTGCCGGCGGCGACTGCGTCAGCACACTCGGCCGACTCGGCGGCGTCAGCCGAGGGCGTCGGCCAGGAGCTGCCGCTCGGCGTCGGCGAGCGGGATCTTCCCGACCGCGGCCAGGGCTGACGGCGACATCTTCTTCGCCGTCTTGCGGATGACATCGACCAGGTGGTCGTGCTCGAGCTTGGTGGCCACGTCGGCCAGCTGGGTCTCGATGAACACCAGGCAGGCGGCGTCCTCCACGGCTTGCGAGCCGGGGTCGGTGGACAGCTGTTCGCGACGGACCCACGCCTGCACCTGGGCGATCTCGTCGTCGCGGTAACCGGCGGGCGACAGGATGGCGGCCACGTCGGCCGCGTGGCGAGCGCGTTGGTCGCGCTTCCACTGGTGGTAGCCCACCTTGCCCTCGGGGTAGCTCGACCTGGCGAGCTCCCAACGCCGCAGGTGATGCGCGCGAGCAGCCAGCAGCATCAGCTCGCCGGGCGCCGGGTGCAGCTGCTCGACCCATTCCACGGCGTACTGGCCGTGCGCGAGCGCGAGCGGCACCTGCATGCCACGGACGCGCACCAGGTTGGGGTCGAGCGCGTTCGCCCGGTCGATGGCGACGCTGGCGACCGCGTACCGCTCGCTCAGACGGCACACTCCGAGTCGCCCACGTCGGCGACGAACGGGCCGGTCTCGCCGTAGTCGACGTAGAAGTCGGGGGCGATCTCGGGGCTGGGGAACTCGGCCAGGTCCTGCAGCGTCTCGGCGATGGCAGTGGCGCCACCGACGCGGTCCATCCACGAACGGAACGCCTCGCCGGCGGTGCGCTCGTCGTTGAACCGGCGGATGACCCGGGCGGCGGCCTTCGGCGCGGCCTTGGCCGGAAGGCGCAGTGCCTTGTCGCCGAAGTGGATCTGCTCCTGGCCCACGTAGCCGCCGAGCAGCATCTGGTAACCGGGGGCCGACTTGCCGTGGGCGCGGCGCTCGGCGCCGAAGAAGCCGATGTCGCTGGCGTGGTGCTGGCCGCACGAGTTCGTGCACCCGGAGATGTTGATGCGCACGCCGCCCACTTCGGCCAGGCCCTCGGCCTCGAGCTCTTCACCGATGGCGCTGGCGAGACCGCGCGACTGGGTGACCGCGATGTTGCACGTGTCGGCCCCGGGGCAGGCCACCACGTCGCGCGACAGCTCGGCGCCGGGCCGGGCCATGCCGATGGCCTCGAGCCGCTCGAACAGCACGGGCAGCTGCGCCTCGGTGAGGCCGCGGAACACCACGTTCTGGCGGTTCGACAGGCGGACGTCGGCGCCCAGCTCGCGCTGGATGCTGGCGAGCGCACGGAACTGCGCCGCGGTGACGTCGCCGAGCGCCGCGTACGCGACGGCCGACACCGAACCGTTGGCCGCACCACGGACCACCGAGGTGGCCTCCCAGCGGCCGAACGGGTCGCGCGGCGTGAGGGCGACGGCAACACCCTGGCCGACGGCCGTGGCCTCGACGGTGGAGCTCTTCCCGGCGGGCGCGTCGCCCAGCTTGGCGACGATCTCGGGGATGCCGCCGGGCCAGCTGCTGGAGGCCGGCAGCGTGTGGCGCACCTTCAGCACGCGACGACGCACCTCATCGATGCCCAGCTGGTCGACGACCCACTTCAGACGGGCACGCAGCTTGTTGTCGCGGTTGCCGGTCTGCTCGAACACGCGGAGGACGGCCTCGATGGTGGGCAGCAGCTCTTCGCGCGAGGTGAAGTCCTCGAGCGCCATGGCCGGGTGCGGCGTGGCGCCCAGACCGCCGGCGATGTACACCCGGAAGCCCTGCTCGACCGTGCCGTCGGGCAGCGTACGAGTGGTGGCGATGACGCCGGCGTCGTTGAACATGGCCTGGCCGCAGTCGCTGCTGCAGCCGCTGAAGTTGATCTTGAACTTGCGCGGCAACCGCTGACCCAGCGGGTTGCGCACGAAGTGCTCGAAGGCGGCTTCGGCCCACGGGGTGACGTCGAGCACCTCGTGCGGGCAGGCGCCGGCCAGGTGGCAGGCCATGACGTTGCGGACGGTGTCACCGCACGCTTCGCGGCTGGTGAGGCCGACCGAACCGATGAGCCGCATCAGCTCGGGCACGCGGCTGAGCTCGACGTAGTGCACCTGCACGTTCTGGCGGGTGGTGATGTGCCCCCAACCGCGCGAGAACTCGTCGCTGATGTGGCCCATCATGTCGAGCTGTTCGGGGGTGATGGTGCCGGCGGGCAGCTTGATGCGCACCATCTGGTTGGTGCCGCCCTGGCGCTGGCCGTAGACGCCGTTGTTCAACCGCATGACGCGGAAGACGTCTTCGCTGATCTCGCCCGACAGGTACTGCGCGACGGCTCGCTCGAAGCGCTCGATGTCGCGCTGCTGCTCGGCATCGAGGTCGCGCGGTGCGGGGATGATCGGGGTGACACCCACGGGCGAACTCCTCAGAAAGTTGACTGGTCTCGTCAACATTACGCCCGATCGCCCCGAGCGGCAACGGTCAGGGGCCGGGATCCTCGCCGATCTCGCGCATGGCGTCCCGCAACGCCACCCGCAACCGGCGGGCCATGGCCGGGGTGAAGTGCCCCACCAGGCCTTCTCCGGGCGAGCCGACCTCCTCCACCGTCAGCACCACCCGGGGCTCGGCGTCGTCGTAGTCGTCGCTGATGGCCACTGCCCACGACAGCTGCATGGCGTCGTCGGCGCCTTCGGGCATGTCGGCCGGGTCGAACGGGTAGTCGTCGATGGAGCGCCTCATGCCCGCAGTCCCCCGCGTCGCCGCCACCGTTGGAGGAACGCGACGACAGCCAGCACACCCGAGCCGATGATGACGCCCACGGTGGCGATCCGGCCCTGCGACGAGATGGGGTGGTGCACCAGCAGCGTGACCATCGAGGCGACGCTCGCGATCCAGGCGACGAACGACACCTTCGCGGTGACGTCCTCCAGTTGGGTGAGCTCGGGGTCGCGGATGCCCGACTGCGCCGCACCCTCGGACCGGAGCAGCTTCTCGAGCCACCGCACCGGCGACGACACGACGATCAGCACCGCGGGCGCCCACACCAGGAAGGTGGCGGCGATCCAGCGTTGGTCGGCGGCGGTCACGGTGGTCTCGCCGTTCACGGCCGCCGCACTGGCGAACGCGGCGATGGCCGTGAGCACGATGACCAACAGCGCCTTCACGTACCGCAACACGATGACCTGCAGCCGCAGCATGTGGCGCACCATGCCGTACTCCACCTTGGCGCACTCCTCCACCAGCGTGCGCCGCTCGGACGCGGCCAACTCGAACAGCGCTTCGGCGCGGTCCGCGTCGGCGTTCCCCGTGGGCTCGATGAGGCCGGGATAGGCGGCGATCTGTCGGTCGATGCGCGCCCGACTACGCGAGTTGCTGGGCACCAGCAGGCGCACGGTGCGGTCGGCCACGTGCATGTCGTCGTACGCCCGGTTCACCTCCGGGCTCAGTTCGTCGGTGGGCAGACGCAGCCCGGTGAGCGTGAAGCGCGGCGTGAACACCTCGCCGCCCTCGTGCACCACGTGGTTGGCGTGGAAGTAGAACCGGGTGAGCTCGATGATGACCAGCCACAGCACGGCCAGGGCGAGCGCGATGGACAGCACCACCGCCACCACGAGCAATGCACGCGACCACGTGAGCGAACCGACCAGCAGCGACCGCAGCACCTGCAGCACGGCGTCGCGCTCGACGGCGGGCAACAGCACCAGGATGCCGGCGCCCGACAACAGTGCCGTCGCGACACGGTGCATGGTGGACAGACGTACGTCGCAGCGCTGCAGGAAGGCTCGCATCGCGGCGCGTTCGTCGGAGGTGAGTGCCCCTTCATCGGCCATGCAGCGAACGCTACGCGCCCTCCACATTGCTCGCAGTGATGCCCGGCGACGAGACTGCACGGATGAGCGACACCGACCTCGACCGCGTCACCGCAGCCCTCGACACCCTGCTGGCCGAGCACCCGCCCACCGGTTGCAGCGACCGCGAGTTTCGCGGCCATCGCTACGACGCCGGCCTGGCGTGGGTGCACTTCCCCACCGGCTTCGGCGGCCTCGACGCCCGTCCGGAACTGAACCGTCTGGTCGAGGAGCGCTGCCGCAAGGCCGGTTCCGCGGCCGGCGACCCGAGCACGTTCTTCATGGCACTCGCCGGTCCCACCATCGTCACCCACGGCAGCGACGAGCAGAAGCGCCGCTTCCTGCGCCCCATGTTCACGGGCGAGGAGCGTTGGTGCCAGCTGTTCAGCGAGCCGGGCGCCGGCAGCGACTTCGCCGGCCTGGGCACCCGCGCCGTGAAGGACGGCGACGAGTGGATCGTGAACGGCCAGAAGGTGTGGAACACGCTCGCCCACCTGGGCGACTGGGGCATGCTCGTGGCCCGTACCGATCCCGAGGCGCCCAAGCACAAGGGCATGACCTACTTCGCGCTCGACATGCACGCTCCCGGTGTGGAGGTGCGGCCGCTGCGCCAGATCACCGGCGAGGCCGAGTTCAACGAGGTCTACATGACCGACGCCCGCGTGCCCGACGACTGCCGCATCGGCGCCATCGGCGAAGGCTGGCGCGCCGCGCTCACCACGCTCATGAACGAGCGGACGGCCATCGGTGGCGGCAGCGGCGGCGGCCGCCGCACCGGCCCAATCGCCGAAGCGCTGCGCATCTGGGAGACGCTGCCCGACGATGCGAAGACCGGCGCTCGCCGAGAGCGGCTGATGCAGCTGTTCACGCAGTCCGAGGCGTTCCGTCTGACCAACGTGCGCGCCGGTCAGAACGCGAAGGCCGGCAACCCAGGCCCCGAGGGCTCCATCGCCAAGCTCGCGCTCAGCAACTTCAACAAGGTGTGCACCGAGTTCTGCATCGACCTGCTCGGCGCCGATGGTCTGGTGGGTTACGACTTCACGTTCCGCCGCCCCGAGGCGCTGTCGGTGGACGGCATGGACCACGGCGTGCGCCACAGCTTCCTGCGTGCCCGGGCCAACAGCATCGAGGGCGGCACCACCGAGATCATGAAGAACATCCTCGGCGAGCAGATGCT
>CBHWEI010000168.1:0-9033 GCA_966112835.1 uncultured Acidimicrobiaceae bacterium | reverse complement strand
TCATCCCACCACACCCCTGAACCAGTGACCGGCCCACACGGGCCGGTCACCGGCATGTCCCTGAGCTGGGACGACACCGGTCCAGGTATCTCTGTCACACCCCTCGTGCACGATGCGGACATGGCCACGACCACCATCGACAGCACCGACACCACCGACACCTGGCAGTCACTGGCGAACTGCGCGGGCATCGAACCAGACCTGTTCTTCCCCGCCCTCGGCGGCGACCCGGCATGCGCCAAGGCGGTGTGCCTCGGCTGCATCGTGCGGCAGCAGTGCCTCGACGACGCGCTCGCCCGCGACGAATGGTCGGGCGTGTGGGGCGGCCTCACCGCCGTCGAACGTCGCCGACTGGTGCGCCGGCGCACCGTCAGGGCCTGAGGGCCGTCAACCCAGCACACCGCGAGCGCGTTGCTCGTCGGTGGCTCGACGGTGGCGGGTGAACACCCCCAGGTCGATGTCGAGCGGCCGGTGGACGCCCCGGACCACCAGCGGGTCGCGGTCGTGGTCGTGCCCGCTCTCCACGGCGTCGATCAGTCGCGCCATGCAGTGCCCGATGACCGGCGCGTTCTTGAACTGGTTCCCGCTGGACCCGACGGCCATGTAGAAGCCGTCCAGACTGCTGCGGTCCAGGATGGGCATCCAGTCGTCGGACACGTCGTAGACGCCCACCACCCCTCGGCGCGTGTGCGGCACGCCCAGTTCGGGAATGCGCCGAGCCAGCCGGTACACGTGGGTCACCCACTCGTCGCCGTCCAGGTCCAGGTCCACGTCGTCGGCATCGGCGAGCCACACGAGCGGGTCGCATTCGGCCTCGACACCGCCCACCAGCATCGCTCCCAGGTCAGGTCGGAAGTAGATGCCGCCGTCGATGTCGGCGGTGACCGGATGGCCGGTCACGGCGATCCCGGTGTCGTCGGGCACGCGCACGTGTGCCACCTGTTGGCGCAACGGCCGGGTGCTGACCGTCATGTCGTCCAGCACACCGGCGCGCCCGTACACCATCGCCGAGTGCGGGCCGGCGGCGTTCACCACGCCGGCGGGGGGCACGACAACGCCGCCGGCCACCCGGCCGCCGCCGACGCGGCCGTCCGCTCGCAGCACCTCGACCATCTGTGACCGCACGCGCAGCTCGGCGCCCGCGGCGACGGCCGCGTCGGCCAGGTTCTGCGCCGCCAGCTGCGGGTCGGTGACATGGCCGGCTTCGGGCGTGAACAGCGCACCAGCCAGCTCGCCAACGGGCGAGGCGGCGAAGGCAGGGTCGCCGACCGGGCTGGGCGGGAACCACGAGCCGGTCGCCAGGTGCGGCAATCGGCGGCGCAGCTCGGCGAGGTCCCACCACTGGTAGGTCACGCCGACTCGGTCGAGCATCGGCAGCGAGCCGCGAGCCGCGCCGCTCGGGTCGTCGAAGCACACCATGCCGCTCTGCACGAACTCGGCCAGCGGTGTCCCCGCCGGCAAGCGCACGTGGTCGGCCCACCGACACCACCACTCGGCCGCCTCGTAGGCCATGGCCGTGCCGGCGAAGGTGGAGTAGGTGAACCGCACCACCGCGCTCGACGCGGCGGTCGAGCCGTGGCCCGGTCCGGGACCGCGGTCGACGATGGTGGTGGCCCAACCGGCGCGGGCGAGCTCGAGCCCGATGGCAGAGCCGATCACCCCGGCACCGACGACGACTGCTCGTCCATGTTCCACGGGTCTGTACACTACTGTACGGACTCTCACCAGGAGGAACGGACGATGGAGCGACGCGAGGCCACTGGGCGACGGCGCACAGCTCGCCCTGCGCGCGCCCACCGTCCCACCGAGTCGTACCGGAACCTGCGTAACCCCTACCCCACGGCTCGCGCCATCAGCGACGACGAGGTGGCCGGCTTGCACGAGGCGGCGCTGAGGTACCTCCAGCGGTCAGGCGTGCGAGTGCTGCTGCCCGAAGCACGATCGGTGTTCGCCGCGGCGGGCGCGCACGTCGACGACGACATGGTGCGCCTCGACATCGACCTCACCCGCTCGCTCATCGCCACCGCACCATCGAACTTCACGCTCACCGCGCGAGCGACGCATCGCTCCATCCGGGTGGGTGGCGACTCGTTGGCGCTGTTCCCCGCCGCCGGCCCGCCGTACGTGGCCGACCTGGAACGCGGACGCCGGCCCGGGACCAAGGCCGACCTCGACGACCTCATCCGCATCACCCAGCGCTGCGACGTGCTGCACGCCACCACCCCCACGGTCGAGGCGCAGGATGTACCGCTGCACGTCCGCCACCTGCACACCGGACGGTCGACGTTGGTGCTCAGCGACAAGGTGCCGTTCCTGTACGCGCGCGGCCGGGCGGTGGTGAACGACGGCTTCGAGCTCGTGCGCATCGCCCACCAGATCGACGAAGCGACGTTCGCCGAACGCCCCTACTGCTGGACGAACATCAACACGAACTCACCCCGTCAGCTCGACGTGCCCATGAGCATGGGCATCATCGACTTCGCCCGCGCCGGGCAGGTGGCCATCATGACCCCGTTCACACTCGCCGGCGCGATGGCGCCGGTGTCCTTGGCCGGTGCGTTGCTGCTGCAGCACGTCGAGGCGCTCGCCGCCATCTCGCTCTCGCAAGCGGTGCGCCCCGGAGCACCGGTCATGTATGGCGCGTTCACGTCGAACGTCGACATGAAGTCGGGAGCACCTGCGTTCGGCACACCGGAGGCCGTTCGCGCCGCCATCGCCAGCGGCCAGTTGGCACGGCACATCGGCGTGCCATGGCGGTCGCAGGGGGCCAGCACGTCGAACACCGTCGACGCCCAGGCCGGCTACGAGACCATGCTGTCCATGCTCGGGTGTCTGTACGGAGGGGCGAACGTGGTCATCCACGCCGCTGGCTGGCAGGAGGGCGGACTCACGGTGTCGTTGGAGAAGCTGGTGCTCGACGTCGAGATGCTGCAGATGCTCGCCGAGTCGTTCCAACCCATCCGCATCGACGAGGCCGAACTGGCCATCGACGCCATCGACGAGGTGGGGCCCGGCGGCCACTTCTTCGGCACCGCGCACACCCTGGATCGGTTCGAGACCGCATTCCACGAGCCGGAGGTGTTCTCCCGCGAGAACTTCGGGCGATGGACCGAGCTGGGATCGCCCGATGCCGGCCGCCGCGCCACCGGCGTGTGGACGCGCTGGCTGGCCGACTACGAGGAACCGCCCATCGACGACGCCGTGCGCACCGCGCTCGACGAGCATGTCGCGCAGCGCATCGCCGCCGGCGGCAGCAGCCCGGAGTCGTGACGACGATGCCGAACGACCAACGCCCGCTTCCGCAGACGCGGGTGACTCGCGCCGACTGGGTGGCCGCGGCCCTGACGGCGCTGAAGTCGGCCGGCATCACCGGGGTGAAGGTGGCGCAACTGGCCGAGCAGCTCGACATCCGCCGGTCCAGCTTCTACTGGTACTTCGCCGATCGCCCCGCGCTCGAGCAGGCACTGCTCGAGATCTGGGAAGCCCACAACGTGGCGAGCATCGTCGACCATGCCGGCCGACCTGCACCGTCCATCACCGCTGCAGTGCTGCACCTGTTCGAGTGCTGGGCCGACCCGGCGCTGTTCGACCACCGATTGGAGTTCGCCGTTCGCGAGTGGGCGCGTCGCGACGACAGCGTCCGCGAACGACTCGAGCGGGCCGATGCACGACGCATCGAGGCCATCGCCGACATGCACCGCCGGTTCGGCGACGACGACACCACCGCGGTCGTGCGGGCTCGTGTGCAGTACCACTCGCAGATCGGCATGTACGCGCTCGGCGTCGACGAGCCCACCGACGAGCGCCTCCGCCTCGCCCCCACCTACCTCGCCGTATTCACCGGCCAGCAGCCGACCGACGCGGAGATCGCCGAGTTCACCGCCTGGGTGCGCGAACGCACGTGAGGCCGACCACCTTCATGGCGCTCGTCATCGCACTCAGAACGAGTGACGGAGGAAGACCAAGTCGCAGGTGCCGTTGAAGTGCACGGCGATCTCGGGGTCGTGGGTGGCGAGCGGTCCTCGCTCGACCTCACGGAACCCGCGGCGGTGGTACCACTGCCACAGCCGATCGGTGTGCGGATGTCCACCATGCG
This sequence comes from uncultured Acidimicrobiaceae bacterium, assembly GCA_966112835.1. GTDB lineage: Bacteria > Actinomycetota > Acidimicrobiia > Acidimicrobiales > Ilumatobacteraceae > UBA668. The sequence goes on along the minus strand of CBHWEI010000168.1, from coordinate 4,937 downwards.
GGACGAGCACTTCCAGCTGCATGGCATCCGCACCTGCAGCGCGAGCGCGGTCCTCGCAGGCCGACAACAACGCAGCGCCGGCGCCCCCGCCGTCGACCTCGGGGTCGACGCCGAGCGCACCCAGCCACCCGCGACCGGAGTCGAGCATCTCGGTGAACACCGAACCCACGACCCGGTCTCCGTCCAGGGCGACCAGCACGCCGTCACGCTCGATGCGCGCTGCCACCTCGGCCTCCGACGTCCGGTCGTGCGGGGTCAGCCACATCGTTGCCTCGGCAAACGTGTAAGCACGGTTCACGATGTCGGCAAGTTGGGCGGGCGTGGCGAGCCCTCGGGCGACCGCCGATGCACCGGAGACCACCTGGACGGGCATCTGCCGGACGGTACTACGGCACCGGCTGCACCCTCGCTCGGAGCACACCTACAGTTGCCGGCGTGTTGTTGGACCCGGACGACCCACTGGCACAGGCCGCTACCGAGGCGATTCAGCACGGCGACGTCGACCGCCTGCGCGTGCTGTTGACCGAGCACCCGACGCTGGCCACGGCGCGCATCGGCGACGACCAGCCCGGCGGCATGCAGCGTGCGCTGCTGCACGTCGCCACCGATTGCCCAGGGCACTTCCCGAACAACGCAGCGACCGTGAGACTGCTCGTCGAGCACGGCGCCGACGTGAATGCTCGCTTCGTCGGCCCGCACACCGAGACCCCGCTGCACTGGGCGGCCAGTTGCGACGACGTCGATGTCATCGATGTGCTGTTCGATGCCGGTGCCGACATCGAGGCCGACGGTGCGGTCATCGCCGGAGGAACGCCCATGACCGATGCGACCGCGTTCGGTCAGTGGAACGCGGCGCGTCGACTGCTCGAACGGGGTGCTCGCACGAACCTGTACGAGTCGGCGTCGATGGGTCTGCTCGACCGGATCGACGCGATCCTCGCCGGTTCGCCACCGCCCACCCCCGACCAGATCACAGGTGCGTTCTGGGGCGCATGCGCAGGCGGTCAACTGGCAGCCGCCCAGCGGCTGGCCGAGTCCGGAGCCGACGTGCACTGGGTGTCCGTCTGGGACGGCACCACACCGCTGCAGGCGGCCCGCCGAAGCCGCGACGAGGACGGCCGGCGCGACCCGGCCGATCGGCAGCCTGATCGCCAGTTCCGCGAGACCGTCGAGTGGCTGGATTCGCACTGATTCAGAGCGCTCGAATCGGCGCATCACCCAGATCATCTCGGCATCGGGCACATGGTTGACCAGCAAGAGGAGCGACGTGCCGGCTTGTGATCAGGCACAGCCAGAACCTCTTCGAACGTCACGGCGGTCAGTACCGAGTCCGTCCTCACTCGAGGTCGGGTTCTTCGAGACCGTCACGGATGGCGGCTTCCAGCACGCTGATGTCGACATCAGCGAGGTGACGGAACGTGATGCAGTACCCGGTGACCTTGGCCTTACCGATCGTGTCGCTGTAGGTGCGCGGGAGATGGGTCTTGTCCGTGAGGCCCATGATGTACACCGAGATTCCCGAGCTGTTGGCGCTGAAACCCACGCGGTAGAACGGCCTGCTCCGCCCCTTCGCCAGGGGAAGCCTGCGCTCACCGAAGCCGATACTCGGGTTGGTCACGGTCGTGCCGTGCTCGTCCTTGCCGTCGAGGAACCACACCGTGCAGTCGGGTGCCAGGCGTGCGACCAGTCGTTGCAGCGCGAGTAGGTCGTCGCGCATTCCTGTGGGCTGACCCGCGATGTACTCGTCGGCGAGCTCGCGCATCGGTCAGGCGTCGGCGCGCGATTTGACCACGGCGATGCTGTTTCCATCGGGGTCGTGCAGCATGAACAGCAGCGGCGCGCCCGGCGTCTGCACCGGCTCAGGGTCCATGTCGATGCCGCCGACCGCGCTGAGTCGGCGGTGCTCGGCGAGTACGTCGGGCGTCTCGACACCGATGCCGCCACCACCCGGCGAGCCCTGCATGGGCGGGTTCAACGCCAGCCGCGCGTGCGAACCCTTCGGGGCGACCTCCACCCATCGGTACTCGCCACTCGGACCGAAGGCCGCGTCAGCACGCAGCTCGAAGCCGAGTTTGCCGGTGTAGAAGGCGATTGCTGCGTCCTGATCGGCAACCGTGAACATTGCAACAGTGAGGTCGTCCATGATCGATTCTTTCCCTTTCGTGTCGCTGCCAGACGGGTCGTCGGTCAGCCCTCGGTGACGATGCGCTCGAGCTTGGCCACCGTCTCTTCCAGCATCGACACGGGCACGATCGGCCACGTGCGGTTGCGTGCCCGCAGCGCCTCGACGATGTTGGTCCAGTCGCAGTAGTTGGTGACGTCGGTGTGCTGGTCGTCGACCGGGTCGAGCTGCCAGCCGTAGACGTGGCCCAGCGGCGGCTGGTCGGGCGCGCCGATGGTCCACTCCACCAGGCGGCCGGGCTCGAGCTTCGTGACGGTGTTGCGCACCGAGTACTTCCCCAGCCCGGGAATGTCGTTCAGCGGGGCACGGTCCATGGCCATGTCGAACGTGTCGCCCACCGCGGTGACCGGGCGAGCATCGGGCGCTGCTTCGAGCATGCCCGAACCGTCGATGCGGACATGGCCGGCAGGGTCGCTGACGATGACGTAGATGGCTGCCGCGGGCGCGGCGATTCGGCGGGTGACGGCGACTCGTTCTTCGGACATCGCCGCAACTTAGTGGGTGCCATAGGCTCCCGCGGATGGGGAGCGCCGCACTCGAGTTCTACGCCTCACCGGGTCGGTACACCGACATCTCGGCGTTCGGACTCGACGTCGCCGATGTGGCGCGAGCGGTGGAGATCGCTCAGGGTCTGCTCGTGTACGACCTGGCGGCGCGCGACCTCTACGGGTGCGAACTGCCGGCGCCACAGGCCGCCGGCGTGCACATGCGGAACGCTGCCGCGCTGTTGGCGCTCGCGCGCGACGTGGACGAACGGCCGCTCGACCAGCCGCGGGACACGATCCACCGAGTGGGCGCTCGCTGCCACACGTACACGCTGCTGACGGTCGCGCTGCTGCGTTCGGCCGGCATTCCCGCCCGGTCGCGCTGCGGCTTCGGGGCCTACTTCGTGCCCGGCTGGTTCGAAGATCACTGGGTCGCCGAGTACTGGCACACCGAGGAGGAGCGGTGGGTCATGGTCGACGCCCAGCTCGACGAGGTGTGGCGGCGCGTGATGCGCATCGATGCGCCCGCTCCCGTGGTGGTGAGCGCGGAGCAGTTCGTCACGGCTGGACATGCATGGCAGGCGTGGCGGCGCGGTGAGCTGGACGCCGATCGGTGTGGCCTCACGTCCATCCCCGAGCACGGGTTGTTCTGGATCGCCGGCAACCTGCGACGCGACATGGCGGCGCTGAACAAGGTCGAGATGCTGCCGTGGGACCTGTGGGGCCTGGGCTGGGAGCCGGGCGAGGTCCCGACCGACGAGACGCTGAGTGTGTTCGACAGCATCGCCGCGCTCACGGTGAACGCCGACGAGCACTTCGAGGATCTTCGCCGCCGCTACGAGTCGGACCCGGCGATGCGTGTCGGCGGCTCGGTGTTCAGCTTCCTGCTGGGCGAGCAGCAGGACGTCTGAGTGAGGTCGGTCAGCCGAGGCCCATCGTCGGCGGGTTCTCGGCAGCGAGCACCGCGTCGAATCGCGGTTGCAGGCCATGCACCATCTGCATGTCGGTGAACACCCAGAACCGGTTCGACAGGATGGCGTCGTGCACCAGGTCGGCCACGGCGGTGGGCTCCATGCCCGAGCGCAACTGGTCGCGCACGAAGGCGCCCATCGCCTCCTCCATCGGTGTCGGCTCGACGCCCAGCTCGGGCGCAGCCCACTCGGGCCGGTTGCGGGCCGAGTCGGCGATGGCCGTGTTCACCCAACCCGGGCACAGGCACGACACACCCACGCCGGCAGCCCGCAGCCGCGGGTCGTGGAACAGCCCTTCGGTGATGCCGACGACCGCCCACTTGCTGGCGGTGTAGGCCGAGTGCCCGGGGAAGTGACCGGCCATCGAGGCCGTGTTCACCACATGCCCGTCGCCGTGCTCCACCAGGTGCGGCAGGAAGGCACGGTGGCCGTGGATGACGCCCCACAGGTTCACGTCCAGCACCCAGCGCCACTCGGCCTCGGTGACGAACCTCCCACCGGACGGTCCGGTGCCGGCCACACCGGCGTTGTTGCACAACACATGGACACGGCCGAAGCGGTCGATGGCCGCGTCGCGAAGGCGGTCGACCGCCTCGCCGTCGGTGACGTCGGTGATGACGCCAATGGCCTCGGCCCCGGTCGACACGATGGCGTCGACGGCCTCGTCCAGCTTCGGTGCCTCCACGTCGGCCAGCACCACCTTCATGCCGGCTCGCGCGAACCGCTCGGCGAATGCTCGCCCCATGCCCGAACCGGCTCCGGTGACGACTGCTGCCTTGCCCTGCAATGACTCCATCCGTGGATGGTACCGACGTCAGGCGGCGGCGGGAGTGTTCGAGAGGTAGCGGCGGGTGAGGCGGGTGCTGGCGACGCTGACGACCAGGCCGACTGCGGCGATGAGCACCCACACCTGCCGGAACCCGTCGATGCCGGCACTGGCGCTGACGAACGCGATCACCAGGGCGATGCCGAACGAGCCGCCCAGGTAGCGGGTGGCCTGCACCACGGCACTGCCCGAGCCGTACTGGTCGGCCGGCAACGTGGCCGCAGCGGCCGATGAGAACTGGGGGAAGCACATGGCCACACCCAACGCCGAGCAGATGACCGCCGGCAGGTACTGGGTGAGGTACGACGGCTCGGTGCCGACGCGTGCGAGGAGGACCAGCCCGCTCGCGCCGTAGACCAACCCGCCGGGGATGAGGACGGCGCGTTGGCCGATGCGCCCGGCGAGCCGCCCGAACCGCGGCGCGGTCAGCGCCTCGATGGCCGGGCCGAGCGCGATCGCGACGCCGGCGCGCT
>CBHWEI010000167.1:0-9037 GCA_966112835.1 uncultured Acidimicrobiaceae bacterium | reverse complement strand
CGCCTTCGGGGAAACCCGATGGGGAGTGGTGTAACAGGCAACACAGCAGATTCTGGTTCTGTTATTCAGGGTTCGATTCCTTGCTCCCCAACCAATCCAGCAGCCTGGCCCCATCGTCTAGTGGCCTAGGACACCACCCTCTCAAGGTGGCGGCACGGGTTCGAATCCCGTTGGGGCTGCAACGACGACACCCCGATCGGATCCGTCCGGTCGGGGTGTCGCCGTTCTCGAGGCAGGCTGACGCGGAGCACTCCGAGCAGGCACTCGGCGCTGGCCGTGGCTTCTGGTTGCGAGTCCTCCCAGATCGGCTTCTGGTTGCGCTGGTTCCCGGATTCCGGGAACAAACGCAACCAGTTCGATCGCCGCCGCGGAATGCCGGGAAAACGAACGAGGCACCGGCGACGGGAGCTGCCGGTGCCTCGTGAAGAACGCTCGCCGGATGACGGGAATCTCCGGGGGTTCATATGACAGCTGTTGTGGGAGCTGTTGGGATGCATTGTGCACCCGATGGTCGTAGGTCGCAAGTCGGATGGCAGAGGTCGCACCAAACCTTTACCAAATTCTTGACGAACAGGCCTTCACCAGGCCCGGAACGGGCTCAGACGCCGCGATTACGGTCGTCGAACACGTCGTCGCGGTGCTCGTTGGCCTCGACGGCCCACTCGTCGGCGAACATCGGGTCGCGGCGACGGCTGGGGTGCTGGGTGGCGCTGAGCCACGTCAGGAACTGGTCGAGCGGGACGGGGCGGCAGATGCCGAAGCCCTGGGCCACGTCGCAGCCGAAGCCACGCAGGCGGTTCATCACCTCGTCGGTCTCGACGCCCTCGGCGACCACCTGCATGCCCAGGTTGTGGCCCAGGTCGATGATCGACTTCACGATGACCTCGTCCTGGTCCTCGAGCAGCAGGTTGCTGACGAAGCTGCGGTCGATCTTCAGCTCGCTCACCGGCAGGCGGCGCAGGTAGCTGAGGCTGGAGTAGCCGGTGCCGAAGTCGTCGACCGAGAGGCGGATGCCGGCCCGGTTCAGGCGGTCGATGGTGGTGCGGGCACGGGGTGCGTCGATGAGCAACGACGACTCGGTGATCTCGAGCGTCAGCAGCGCCGGGTCCATGTCGTACTGCTCCAGGCGGCGCAGCACGCGGTCGGCCAGCAGTTCGTCGAGCAGGTCGTGCGTCGACAGGTTCACGGCCAGACCCAGGTGGTGGCCCTGGTCGCGCAGGCGGCCCATCTGCTCGATGGACATCTCGAGCACGTTGTCGGTGAGCTGCTTGATGAGGCCGGTCTCTTCGGCGACGTGGACGAAGTCCTCGGGCGACACCCAACCGCGCTGCGGGTGCAGCCAGCGAGCGAGCGCCTCGACACCGATGACCACGCCGGTGGCCAGGTCGAGCTTGGGCTGCAGGTACACCTGCAGGTCGTGGTGCTCGAGCGCGTTGCGCAGGTCGCCCAGCATGGCCAGGCGGTTCTTCGTGCGCCGGTCGATCTCCTTGCGGTACAGCTCGTACCCGGTGTGCTGGTTCTTCGCCGCGTACATGGCGATGTCGGCCCGCCGCAGCCACCAGCTGGAGTCCTTCAGCTCGCCCACGATGGGGGCGACGCCGATGCTGACCGTGACGACGATCTCGAGGCCGTCGATGGAGAACGGGCGCCGGGCCTCGTTCACCAGGGTGCCGGCCAGTTGGTGCATGCCGTCGACCGACCGCTTGCACAACACGGCGAACTCGTCGCCGGCCAGACGGGCGAGGACGTCGTCGGGGCCGAGCGCCGAGCGCAGGCGACGGGCGAAGTCGATGAGCAGCGTGTCGCCGGCGTGGTGGCCGAGCGTGTCGTTCACTTCCTTGAACCGGTCGAGGTCCATCATGATGACGACGGTGAGCTCCTCGTCGTCGAGGATGTCGTCGTCGGACGGGACGCTGTCGAGCTGGGCGATGGCCGCGTCGACGAGCCGCTCGAACGACGCACGGTTGGGGAGCGAGGTGAGCGAGTCGTGCCGCGCCTCGTACTCGATTCGCTCGTGCAGCATCGCCTTGCGCAGCGTCGGCGCCAGCTGGTCGACCATCGTGCCCATGCGGGCCAGGTCGGCGGGGGTGAAGCGGTCCTCGGCGCCGTCGCGCTCGGCCAGGGCCACCAGGCCCAGCACCGAACCGGCGTCGGTGATGGGGGCCACCATGACCTCGCCGATGGCCGACAGTTCGTCGAGGCCGATGGCGTGCAGTTCGGCCGGGGCCAGCAGGCGAGCGTCGGGGGTGGCGAAGAGGGTCTCCCAGCGCTGGTCGTGTGCGCCGTGGGGCAGCTGCGGCAGGAGGTCGCCGATGTCGTGGCGGTGGTTGCCGTTGGTGTCGTCGAACACCAGGATGGCCGCGCGGCGGGCACGCACACCCGTGGCCGCCTCGGTGATGGCCGTGGCCACCACTTCGTCGAGCTCGAGCGACGGCGCCACCTTGCGCACGAAGCCGTGCAGCGCGTCGAGGTCGCGGTAGCGCTGCTCGAGGTTGCCGTAGCTGCGCATCAGGGCCCAGAAGGCCACGAGCGGCACGAACGACACCAGCGCCAACCACGGCGAGATGAGGGTGGGCGCCAGCATGGACGCGGCGACGGTGGCGTTCAGCGGGGCGACCAGGCCGGCCATGCGCATCTCGGCGTGCAGGCGGCGCAGGAAGTTGCCCTCGATGATGGCGATGGCGGCCGCCACGAACACTGAGCTCAGTGCGGTGGCGACAGCAGCGGCGATGGCGATGGCCAGCACGAGCACGCCGGCGTTGTCGGTGCGCTCGGTGAACGCCCTGGTGATCCAGTAGGCGATGGCCAGTTCCAGCGAGAAGAGCGTGGCGTTGAAGAACAGCTTGTAGACGCTGGACCGCCACTGCAGGGCGATGATGAGCAGGCTGCCCACGATGCGGGCGCCCACGGCCGGCCACGGCGCCAGGTACACCAGCGCGAAGACCGTGGGGACCTCGGAGATGGAGAACGAGAAGGCCTCACGCCGGAACTCGAGGTGGAAGACGGTGCGCTCGGCGACGGCGTAGAGCCCGGCGAGCACCAGCACGAGCCACCAACCAGAGGGCCGGAGGGACTCGTGCTGGTTGGGAAGGGTTTCGATGATGACCGTCGCCGCGCCGCCCATCGCGACGGCGAGTGCACAGACGCGGGCAACGGTGCCGCGCTCGGTGCTCACTCCCAGCTACCGCCCGACCAAGTCGCGCTCGCCCAACTGTCGCTCGTCCAGCGCACGCCCGTCCACCTCACACCGGTCCACCGTACTCCAGTCCAACGGACGCCCGTCCAACGGACTCCGGTCCAGCGGACACCGTCCCAGAATGCGCCGGCCCAGCTGTCGTCGGTCCAGCGGACGCCGTCCCACTTGGTGCCGGTCCAGGAGTTGTCGGCCCATGCATCGGCGGTCCAGCGGACGCCCGTCCAGCGGACACCGGTCCAGCGGACGCCGTTCCAGTTGATGTCGGTCCAGCGGACGCCGGTCCAGCGGACGCCCGTCCAGCGGACACCAGTCCACTGTGCGTTCGTCCAGGTGTTGTTCATCCAGGTGCCACCGGTCCAGCGGACGCCGTCCCAGGTGCCGTTGGTCCAGCGGACGCCGGTCCAGCGGACGCCGTCCCATGCGTTGCCGAGGACGTCGATCTCGCCGGTGATGACCTTGCCGTCGACCACCATGTGGATGGGGCCGCGAGCGGCTTCGAGCGAGCCCGTGCCGTCGGAGGGGGCGAAGGTCTGTGCGGCGCCCTTGGGGATGTTGCGCTCGACCGCCTTGTCGACCTGGATGACGCCGGCGCCCGAGTAGATCGGGTTGCGAGGCGTCGCGTTCACGGTGCTGGCCTTCAGGAGCGCCTTCACCTGGTCCGGTGTCAGGTTGGGGCGAGCATCCAGCAGCAGGGCGACGGCGCCGGTGACGACGGCCGCGGCCTGCGAGGAACCGCTGCCACGGAACAGCTCGTCACTGACGTAGCCCTCGGGGTGCTCGGTGTCGATGCGGCTGAGGGGTGCACGGAGGCTGTCGATGTGGGCGCCGGGGGCTGCCACGTCGGGGTTGCGCTCGCCGTCACCGCTCGATGCCCAGGCGGGCACCTTGAACTTGCTGTTCGACTTGGCCTCGACGGCGCCGACGGCGATGACGAACGGGTCGACGGCCGGGCTGGACAGGGTGTGCGAGTCGCGGCCGTCGTTGCCGGCGGCGACGACCACCACGATGCCGGCCTTCCAGGCACGCTCCAGCGTGAAGGTGAGCGGGTCGGTGTCGTAGGGGAGCAGCGAGCCGCTGGCGTACGAGAGGTTGATCACGCGGATGCCGTATTCGGTCGCGTGGTCGATGGCCCAGTCGACGCCGGCGATCACCTGGGTGACGTCCGCGCCGCCGGTGTTGTCGCCGACCTTGACCGACACGATGCCGGCGTCAGGTGCGACGCCCAGGAACCACTCGGGATGGTCCTTGGCGGTGGCGGGGTCGGCGCCCGGGGTACGGCCGGCGATGATGCCCGCCATGTGGGTGCCGTGGCCGAAGTTGTCGACGTAGGTGGCGCCGTCGATGCCGGCCTCGCCGGACAGGTCGACCGCACCGATGACCTTGCCGCTGTCCATCAGGTCGGGGATGGGGCTGAAGCCGGTGTCGATGAGGGCGACGTTGATGCCCTCGCCCGTGTAGCCGTGCTCCCACAGGTCGCGCGCGCCGATCTGGTCGACGACGTTGTACATGCTGCCGAGGGGCAGGTTGGACGACTTGGCGCGCTGTGCGGTCTGGACAGCGACGGAACTGTGTTGCGAAGTGGGTGCCTCTGCGGCCGTTGTGGTGGCCTGTGCGCCCAGCGCAAGCAGCAAGGTGGCGATTCCGAGGGCGAGGCGCCGGCCCTTGGTCTGCTGTGTTGCATTGTGAGCCTTCATGGCAGTCTCCTTGCGCTGGCCCTACTTGAACCATATTCCTTATCGGCACTTTGTGAAGGCGCTCAACCACTATTTGCAGTTTTCTTGAACCTCTCAATTTCCTCAAGAATTGACGGGTTCTTGCCGATCTCACTGACCTATGCATTCGGCTCGATGGGGAGATCTGCGGCGCTACGCGCTCTATGCCGCGCTCACGATCGTGCCGGTGGTGTGGTTGGGGGTCGTCCTGGCCCACACCGTCACCGAGAACGCGGCGAACCTGGGCCTGCGCGATGCCACCCAGCGGGCGCAATACATCGTCAACACGGCCATCGAGCCGTACATCAAGCGACCGACCCTGAACGAAGGCCCCGGCGAGTCATCTCGGCGGTTGCTGCGGACCTCGATGAGCGGCCTGATGACCGACGGGTCGGTGCTGCGCTTCCGCCTCCGCGACGTGAACGGTCGCGTCGTCTACGACTACGAGAACCAGCCGGGTGGCTTGGGGCCGGTGCTCCCGGCCGACCCCGAGGTGCAGACGGCGGTGCGCGAGGGCGTGTTCGCGGCGATCACCGCCGTCGGCGCCGACGACGTGGACCAGGTGTCGACCGATACAGCGAGCCACGAGGGCGTCGAGGCGGCTGAGGTGTACGTCGCCGTCCGCTCGCCCGACACGCCGAACCTGGTTGCCGGTGTGGCCGAGCTGTACCTGCCGTTCGCTCCCATCGCCGCGCAGCGCGAGTCGTCGGTCGACCGGCTGGTGTTCATGATCGCCGCCGGCCTCACCGTGCTGTGGCTGGTGCTCGCCGGCATCGTCGCCTCGGTCGCGGCGCGTGAGAAGCGCCACCGGGCACTCGCCGAGCAGCGCGCCCTGCACGACCGCCTGACCGGCCTGCCAGGCCGCACCATCTACGCCGACCGCCTCGACGCCGCGCTCGCCGCCGGCGGCCGCACCGGCACCGACGTGGCCCTGGTGGTGATCGACCTCGATCGCTTCAAGGAGGTCAACGACACGCTCGGCCATCGCAACGGCGACCAGCTGCTGCGCACGGTGGCCAGCCGTCTGACGGGCGCGCTCCGCCCGGGCGACACGGTCGCCCGCCTGGACGGCGACGAGTTCGGCATCGTCCTGCCCGGCGCCCGCGCCGAGACCGTCGAGCACATCCTCCGCCGCCTGCAGGACGCGCTGGCCAACGAGGCCGAGCTGGGCGGCGTCGCCGTGTCGGTGGAGGCCAGCATCGGCTACGCCATCTGGCCGCACGACGCCGACACGGCCGAGACGTTGCAGCAGCGTGCCGACCTGGCCCTGCACACCGCCAAGTCGGCCCGCGCCGCGATCGTCCGCTACGACGAGGGCATCGACGAGTTCGACCCGCAGCGGTTGGGTCTGCTCACTGAGCTGCGGCGGGCCATCAGCACCGACGAGCTGGTGCTGCACTTCCAGCCGAAGGTCGACGCGGTGAGCCACCGCGTGGTGGCCTTCGAAGCGCTCGTGCGCTGGCAGCACCCGACCCGCGGGTTGCTGGCGCCCGACGAGTTCATCCCCATCGCCGAGAGCACCGGCCTGATCGGCCCGCTCACGCACTGGGTGGTCGACCATGCGCTGGCGCAGCTGGCCGAATGGAGCGTCACCCACCCCACGCTGGCGATGGCCGTGAACATCTCGGCCCGCAACCTGCGCGGCGACCTGCCGTCGTGGGTGTTGCAGCGGCTGGGCGTGCACGGCATCAAGCCCACTCGGCTCACCCTCGAGGTGACCGAGACCTCGTTCGCATCGGACCCGGCGCGCGCCACCGTGCTGCTGGAGGAGCTCGCCGCGGCCGGCGTGCGGGTGAGCCTGGACGACTTCGGCCAGGGCTACACGTCGCTCGGCTCGCTGGGCCACCTGCCCGTGAGCGAGCTGAAGATCGACCGTGGCTTCGTGTTCGCCATGTCGGCCAGCCCTGAGGACCGGGCCATCGTGTCGTCGGTCATCGACCTGGGGCACCGCCTGGGCCTCGACGTGGTCGCCGAGGGTGTGGAGACGCAGGCCGTCGCCGACGACCTGCAGCGGTTGGGCTGCGACACCATGCAGGGCTTCCTGTTCTCGCGGCCGGTGCCGGCGGCGCAGGTCCTCGAGCTGTTCGACCGCCTGCCCAGCAACGCCTGATCAGGTCTGGCGCGACGCCACGATCGGTGCGAGCGCCTCGAGGTGCTGCACCCATTCGCCCGGCGTTGCGGGCTCGACGATGGGCAGCACCACGAACTTGGTGGTGCCCACCGCCACGAAGCGGTCGATGGTGTCGACGAGTGCGTCCCACCCCTGGGGCACCAGCGCCGACGGGTCGTCGAGGTCGGGCCGTCGTTTGGCGAGCCCGGCGAGCAGCGCCTCGGGCAGCGGCCCGTCGGCATAGGGCACCAGCACGCCGTAGTGGTCCTCGTCGATGGTGCGGCCGTGCTCGGCCAACGTGGCCTCGATGACCTCGCGACCGCGTGCCGCGTCGTCGGGCGTGACGAAGCTGGGCAACCAGCCGTCGGCCAGCCGGCCGATGCGCCGCAGTTCGGACGGGGCGATGCCGCCCAGCCAGATGTCGACGTGGTGCTGGCGTGGCTTGGGCAGCACCCGCAGGCCGTCGTAGTGGAAGTGCGCGCCGTGGTGGGTGAGGTCGCCCTCGGCCCAGCAGCCGCGCAGCACGGCGATGGCCTCGTCGAACAGCTTCGCCCGCGCGCCGCGCTCCACGCCGAACGCCTGCTGTTCGTGCGGGTCGGCCACGCCCAGGCCGAACGCCGGCAGCAGCCGGCCGTTCGACAGGCGGTCCAGCGTGGCGAGCTCCTTGGCCAGCACCACCGGGTTGCGGCCCGGCAGCACCATCACGCTCATGCCGAATTTCAGCTTCGTGGTGCGGCCGGCGGCGAACGACATGGCCACCATCGGGTCGGGCGCCTCGCCGCCGATGCGCTCGCTCAGCCACAGGCTGTCGAAGCGCAGGCTCTCGAGCGCGTCGACCACTTCGGCGAAGCCGCCGTCGTTCAGCTTCGTGCGCACACCGAAACCGACGCCGATGCGCACCTTCACGCCGCACCACCCGCGATGTGGGCGAGCAGCGCCGCGGTGTCGTCGACGCGTGACAGGAACGGTGAGTGGTCGCAGTCGAACGTCACCACCTCGCCGCAGCGTGCCGCCATGAGGTCCTGGTGGGCGGGGTGGATGGCCTGGTCGCCCGTGCAGCGCACGTAGGTGGACGGCACGTGGTCGCGGGGCGAGCCGGTGACCGGTTGGCCGAAGTTGCCCATCGGTTGCGGCGACAGGCGAGGCAGCGCGGCGCGCACCGAGGCGGGGGAGCAGTCGCCGTACAGTGCCGGCACGGCCAGCTCGTGGTCGAGCACCGACGTGCCGTCGTCGCGGAAGCGGATGGCCGCGCCCAGGGCGACACGCGCGTCGGGCACGGCGGCGAGCACGCCGCCCACCCGCTCGTCGCGGTCCAGCGCGAACGCCGTGAGGTACACGAGGTGGGCGACGTCGGGGTGGCGGACCGTGGCCTCGGTGACCACCGCGCCGCCATAGCTGTGGCCCACCAGCACCACCGGCTCGCCCAGCAGGTCGAGGACGTCGGCCACGTGCTGTGCGTCGCCGTAGAGGTCGGTGAGCGGTGCCGTGGACACGCCGTGGCCGGGCAGATCGATGGCCAGCGACGGCACGCCCAGTTCGTCGAGTGCATGCTGCAGGGCGGCGAAGCACCAGGCGCCGTGCCAGGCGCCGTGGACGAGGACGATGCGGCGGGTGTCGCTCATCCGAGCATGGTGTCACATGGGCGCACCGGCCAGACTCAGCGGATGACCTCCGTGGGGAATCCGCTCGACCTGTTCCGACTGGACGGCCGTACGGCCATCGTCACCGGCGCCTCGTCCGGGCTCGGTGCCCGCTTCGCCCGCGTGCTGCACGCCGTCGGTGCGAACGTGGTGCTGGCGGCGCGCCGTGCCGACCGGCTGGCAGCGCTCGAGGCCGAGCTGCCCGGCTCGCTCGCCGTCGCCGTCGACCTGGGCCTGGCCGACGACCGCGAGTGCCTGGTGCAGGCGTCGCTCGACCGCTTCGGTGCGGTCGATGTGCTGGTGAACAATGCAGGCGTCGGCGGCAAGGTGGCCATCGAGGACGAGACGCTCGACTTCTTCCGCAACACCATGGAGATCA
>CBHWEI010000166.1:0-9043 GCA_966112835.1 uncultured Acidimicrobiaceae bacterium | reverse complement strand
GCCGGCATCACGCCGTTCCGTTCCGAGAAGAACACCAACTGGGAGGGCGGCTGGCGCGTGACGGCGTTCTTCCGCTGGCCCGGCCACACCACGCCCGGCACCGTGCGCAACGACGTGGTCTGCCACCAGGACGTGCTGCCCACCCTGCTCGCCTGCGCCGGCGAACCGAACATCAAGGAGAAGCTGCTCGAGGGCCATCAGGCCGGCGACAAGCAGTTCCGTGTCCACCTCGACGGCTACAACATGCTGCCGTACTTCACCGGTGAGGTCGAGAAGAGCCCTCGTGACTTCTTCTTCTACATCAGCGACGACGGCGACATCATGGCCATCCGCCTGGGTGACTACAAGTGCGTGCTCATGGAGCAGCGCGCCACTCGGCTCATGGCGTGGCTCGAGCCCTTCGTGAAGCTGCGTGCGCCGAAGATCTTCAACCTGCGCACCGACCCGTTCGAGCGGGCCGATGACAACTCCAACACCTACTGGGACTGGATGATCGACCACCTGTGGGTGCTCTACAAGATGCAGGGCCTGGTCGCGGGACAGATCGAGAACTTCGTGAAGTACCCGCCGCGCCAGAAGCCGGCCTCGTTCAACCTCGACGCCGTGCTCGCCCAACTGCAGGCCGGCACGGACGGCGCCAGCCACTGACCCCACGGTCGCTCACTTCGAACACCGCGTCCTGCACTCGGGGTCGTGCCTGCTTACTGGGCGGGTGCGGCCCCGAGTCGCGCTGCGTAGCGGGCGCTGATGGGAGCCGCCGAGACGCCGTGGGCGACCACGCTCATGACGACGGTGGCGGTGATGATGCTGACCACCCGGGCGGAGTCCTCCGGGGCCAGCCCGTCGACGGCGAGCAGTGCGAACACCACCGAGGCCAGGCCGCGAGGGCCGAACCAGCCGACGACGCCCACGGTGGGCAGGTCGAGCTTCGTGCCGATGAGCACCAGCGCCACGGGCAGCATGCGCACCACGGTGAGGGCCAGTGCGGCGAACACGAAGTCCTTCCACTGGGCGTCGGCCAGCTGCGGCAGCATGACCGCGCCGAACATGAACCACACGATGAGCGACGCCAGTTCGGCGGCCTCGTGGGTGAACTCGAGCGACTCCTCCAGCTCCACCTTCGTGGCCGCGCCGAACGCCATGCCGCCGATGAACGCGCCGACGAAGCCGTTGCCCTTCAGTTCCACCACGGCCGCGTACGACAGCAGGGCAGTGGCGGCCACGCCGACGGCGCGGTACGAGGCCGCCGCCCACCCGGCGTCGCGGGCCCGGCGCAGCAACCATGCGGCGGTCACGCCGATGGCGGCGCCGACGGCCACGCCGATGGCCATCTCGGCCAGCGCACGGCCCTCGGACTCGCTCTCCAGCGCCGTGCCGACCACGGCCGCCACCAGGAAGAACTTCACGAACGGGGTGGCGATGCCGTCGTTCAGGCCGCTCTCCACGTTCAGCACACGGCGGATGCGCTCGGGCACCCGCTCGTCCTCGATGATGGCCGCACCGAGTGCAGCGTCGGTGGGGGCGACCGCGGCACCGATCACCGCACAGATCCACCAGCCGAGCGACGGGAACAGCAGGTGCGCCACGAACGTGCCCAGGGCGATGGTGATGGGCAGACCCACCAGTAGCAGCCGCACTGGCAGGCCGGCATCGCGGCGCAGGTCGCGCAGGTCCACGCGAGCGGCGTCGCTGAACAGCACGACGGCGAGGGTCAGCTCGGCCATGGTGCGCAGGCCCTCGCTCTGCAACCCCACGTGGATGACCCCGAACGGATGGTTCGACAGCAGGAAGCCGATGGCGACGAACCACATCGGTGCCGAGATGTTCCAGCGTTGGAAGCGCTGGGAGATGATGCTCCAGACCACCAGCGTGCCGGCGACGCCGGCCACCACGGCCATGTCGAGACCTTCGTGCATCAGAGATCCCCGAACACGGTCGACCAGTCGTCGCGCATGCTGACGACCGTCCAGCCCTCGCGTCGCCCGACGTCGACGATGTTCTCGGTGGCCTCGAACGTGCCGGCGACGCTCTCGTAGGCCACCTCGCGCTCGGCGTCGTCGTGGTCCACCAGCAGGCCCAGCGACGGCCCGTCGGCGGCGACCGCCCATTCGATCATCTCGCGGTCGCCGGCCGAGTTGCCGGCGGCCAGCACCGGGCGGCGACCCAGGTGCTGCTGGATGTTCAGCACCTTGGCGTGGCCCTCGTTGGCGTCACCCGTCAGGCTGTTGGTGCGCACGATGGCCGGCGCGCCGTCGACCGTGACGTACTGGTAGCCGATGAGCGTGCCCACCACGCCCTCGGGTGCGACGCCGTACAGCTGCTGGCTGACGGCGCGGACGAACTCGGTGCCGCCACCGGTGACGATGAAGTTGGCGAACCCGCACGAGCGCAGCGCCTCGAGCAGTTCGAGCATGGGGCGGTACGTGCCCTGGGAGAACGGGCGGCCGAGCGTGGGGTGGTCGGCCTTCGTGATGAACTCGTGGGCCCGCCGGGCGAACTCGTCGGGCGACATGCCGGTGAACAGGTCGGCCAACGCCATGGCGATGCGCGGCAGGCCCAGCTCGGCGACCGCTGCCTCGTCGCGCTGGATGAGTGCGGCGTACTCGGGGCGTTCGGCGAGCGACGCGTCGGCACGCACGGCGAGCCCCAGCTCGTGGATGAAGAACGACTGCTGCGCGTACATCGGCTTCTCGGTCCACAACGTGCCGTCGTTGTCGAACACGGCCACGCGGTCGTGCGGGGCGATGGCCTCGGCGGCCGAGAGGAATGCCGTCACCGCGTCGCGGCTGGGGCCAGGACGCCACGACGGCAACATGGCCTCGAAGTGAAGGGTGGACGGATGGGTCATCACTGGTCTCCGATGGTGGTCTGGTTGCCGAGCACCCATGCCTCGGCGTTGCGGTAGCCGCGTTCGGTGGACTCGAAGAGCACCTCGGTGGCGGGCAGCAACGTCACCGGTGCGCCCAGGTCGAAGCGGCCGATGCGGCGGATCTCGGCGAGGACGCCGGGGGTGAGGCCGGTGAGCGTCAGGGTGCCACCGACGGCGTGGAGTTGCTCGGAGTAGTGGTCGAGCACCGCGTAGGCCGTGGCGCCCAGCGAGGTGCGGCCACGCAGGCGCAGCACCACGGCCGGGCGTTCGCTGCCCGACGGGTCGGGCAGGCGGGCCTGCAGGGTGCGGGCGCCGGCGTAGTACAGGCTGCCGTAGATGGCGATGGCCGTCACCTGGTTCGACGGCAGGGTGGTGGGCAGGGTGCGTTCGGCGGCACGGCCCTGCTCGTCGAAGTACACCTCCACGACGGCCAGGTCGAGCGCCTCGCGGTTCAGCTGCAGCAGCAGCGACAGGGCCACGCCGATGCCGACGGCCGCGGCCACGGGCAGCGTGAGCGTGGCGACGAACGTGGTGGTCATGGCCACCTTCGAGTTCAGGCCGGTGCGCCACACGGCCATCGCCTCGCCCGGGCGCAGCGAGCTGATGGCGGCCACGATGAGCACGGCGGCCAGCGTGGGCACGGCCACCTTGCCGACCAGACCCGAGAACACGGCCAGGATGATGAGCATCCAGATGCCGCTGAACACGGCGGCCCAGCGGGTGCGGGCGCCGGCCGAGACGTTCAGCGCGGTCTGGCCCACCGAGCCACCCACGGGCATGCCCTTGAACAACCCGGCAGCCAGGTTGCCGGCGCCTTGCGCGATGAAGTTGCGGTTCGGGTCGCTGGGCGAGCCGTCGCGGTTCGGTGCGGCCTCGCTGACGCCGGCACCCTGCACCAGCACGATGGCCGCCACGGCGACGGCGGCGAGCACCAACTGCACCGACAGGTCCGACAGGCGGGGCAGTGCGGGCAGGGGGATGCCGCTGGGGATGTCGCCCACGTCGGACACCTTGGCGACGCCCTCCACCGAGAACAGGGCGATGGCCACGGTGGGCACGATGAGCGCGAGGACCGCGGAGAACGACCGTAGGGGCGTGCGCTCGAGGAGCACCAGCATGGCGATTGCCGACAGCCCGACCACCAGCGACGGCCCGTGCCAGGTGCCGGGATGGGTGATGACGCGCAGCGCCCGCCCGATGGCCAGACCAGAGCCGGGGGAGGCGCCGGTGAGGTCCTGCAGTTGGCCGAACACGATGTTCGCGGCCACGCCGGTGAGGAAGCCGATCATGACCGACTGGGTGACGAAGCGGGTGTAGCGACCGAGCTTGGCGATGCCCGCAGCCACCATGAGGGCCCCGGCGATGAGCGTCAGCAGGATGATGGCCCGGTTCCGCGCGGCGGGGTCGAGGTCGGCGAGGGCCGAGCCCGCGGCCAGCGCGGCGGCGCTGGTGGTGGTGATCACCATCATGCGCGTGCTGGCCACCAACCCGCCCGCGGTGGGGCCGGCGAAGCTGGCGTACAGGCCTTGCACGGGCGAGACGCCGGCCAGGATGGCGGCGGCCATGCCGTCGGGCACGCTGCTGATCGCGCCCGGCAGTCCGGCGATCGCGTCGTTGCGCAGGTCGGCGCGCGAAGGCTTCATCGGCACGACCGTACGCGGTGGCGCGCTCACGGAGATCACCCGGACAGGGTGATCACCCGTATCAGCAGGAACGATACGGTCGCGGTGCGACACCGACCCGGTGGCCGCACGTCATCGATGACATCACCCACGAGGAGAGTTCCATGCTCGCAACCTTCGCTGTCGGCCAGGTGCTCTGGTCAATGCTGTGGTTCTTCCTGTTCTTCATCTGGATCATCCTGCTGTTCCAGATCTTCGGCGACCTGTTCCGCGACCACGAGACGTCGGGCGGCATGAAGGTGCTGTGGATCATCCTGCTGTTCGCGTTCCCGTACCTCGGCGTGTTCATCTACATCGTCGCCCGCGGCAAGGGCATGAACGAGCGGGCCATGAAGCAGGCCAAGGCCCAGGAGGCCGCGGTCCAGCAGTACATCCAGCAGGCCGCCGGCACATCGAGTGTCTCGTCCGAGCTCGAGAAGCTGGTCGCCCTGAAGTCGGCCGGCACCATCAGCGACGACGAGTTCGCTGCGGCGAAGGCCAAGCTGCTCGCCTGAGTTTCCTTCGAGGTCCGGCGCGGCAGGGCTAACCTGCCGCGCCGGGCACGAAACGACGAGGGGAGGCGACCGATGGCAGACGACGACACCGACACGGGTGCCATCCGCACCGTTCGCCGGGTGGGCATCGTCGCCTGGACCCTCATCGGCTGCGTCGTCGTCGCCTCCATCGCCATCACCGCGCTCGCCGCGGTGTCCGAGTTGGTGCTGCCGCTCGTGTTCGCCGTCATGCTCGGCGCCGCGGTGCATCCACTCGCCCGGTACCTCCAACGCTGGATGAAGCCCGCTGCTGCGGCGGCCGTGGTGGTGCTGGGCTCCATCGCCGGCCTCGGCCTGGTGGCAGTGCTGGTGGTGCGCAACATCGTCCAGCAGACGGGCGAGCTCGCCCACCAGATCGACCGCGCCCTGGCCAACCTGGCCGGCACCACCGACGACATCGGGCTCGACGCAAGTGCGCTCGACGCCATCCGGCAGGCCATCGTGTCGGCCGCGGCCTTCATCGGTCGCGGCATCGTCACCCTGCTGGTCGGCGGCGTGGGCGCCGTGGCCGGCTTCGTCGGCGCCACCGTGCTGGCCATCCTCATCGGCTACTACGTCCTCAAGGACGGCCCCATCATCAAGACGTGGCTGGTCCGCCAGTTCCCGCGAGGGGTGCAGGCCGAGGTCGCCGACTTCTTGAGCACCGGTGTGCAGGCAGTGCGTTCGTACTGGGTGGGGCGCTCGGTGCTGTCGGCCGCCGTGTCGGTGGTCATCTCGGTGGTCAGCCTGCTCATGGGCCTGCCCATGGTCGGCACCATCGCGGTGGTCAACTTCATGGGCGGCTACGTGCCCTACATCGGCGCGTTCCTGGGCGGCGGCCTGGCCGTGCTGCTCGCGCTCGCCGAGGGCGGTATTTCGCAGGCGCTGGTCATGCTGGTCATCGTCCTGGCCTGCAACCTGTTGCTCGAGAACGTGCTCGAGCCGAAGGTCATGAGCACCCGGCTCAGCATCCACCCGCTGGTGGTGCTGTTGGCCACCACCGCCGGCGGCATCCTGGGCGGCATCGTCGGCCTCATCCTGGCCGTGCCCGTGGCCGTGCTGGTCATCGACCTGGTCCGCCGGCTGCGGGCCTCGGGTCTGGCCGAGCGCATCCCGCGCACCGTCTCGCGCCTGAGCGAAGCGGCCGCCAAGACGGCGCCACCGCCCGACGCCTGACCCCCTGACGCCTCACCCCTGACGCCTCACCACATGTCGCTGGCCCACTTCGTCATCATCCTCGTCGCCGGCACCGCGGCCGGCACCATCAACACGGTGGTCGGGTCGGGGTCGCTCATCACGTTCCCCACGCTGGTCGCGCTGGGCTACCCGCCGCTGCTGGCGAACGTGTCGAACAACATCGGCCTGGTGCCCGGCTCGCTGTCGGGCGTGTACGGCTACCGACGCGAGCTGGTGGGCCAGCGCGACCGGCTGCAACGTCTGGTGCCCGCCTCGCTGGTGGGCGGCCTGGCCGGGTCCACCCTGCTGCTCGTGCTGCCCAGCAAGGTGTTCCAGAAGGTCGTGGTGGTGCTCATCGCCATCGCGCTGGTGCTGGTGGTGGTGCAGCCGGTGCTGTCGAAGCGGCTCGCGGCGCGCCGTGCCGAGGGCGGGCACGGCCACCGCGACGTCACCCCGGTGTTGGCCGGCCTGGTGTTCTTCACCGGCGTGTACGGCGGGTACTTCGGTGCTGCCCAGGGAATCATCCTCATCGCCATCCTCAGCATCTTCCTGAACGACGACCTGCAGCGACTGAACGCCACGAAGAACGTGCTGGCGATGACGGTCAACGCGGTCGCGTCGGTGGTGTTCATCCGCACCACCGAGATCGACTGGAAGGTGGTCGGAACCATCGCCATCGGCTCCACCGTCGGCGGGCAGATCGGCGCGCGGGTGGGCCGCCGGTTGAACCCGAAGGTGCTGCGTGCGGTCATCGTGGTGGTCGGCCTGACGGCCTTGGTGCGCCTGCTCTGACGCTACGGTCGCGCCGTGGAACCGAACCAGCGCAGCGGCGAACCCGCTCCGGCCCAACGGGTCATCATCACGGCGGCCGCCGCCGGCATCGGCCGGGTCATCGCGGGCACGTTCGCCGCGCAGGGCGCCCGGGTGCACCTGTGCGACGTCGACGACGCGGCGCTGGCCGCGGTGCGTGCCGAGGTGCCCGGCATGGTGGCCACGAAGGTCGACCTGTCCGACGCCGCGGCGGTCGATGCCTGGCTCGACGCGGCCATCTCCGACCTCGGCGGAGTGGACGTGTTGGTGAACAACGCCGGCACGAAGGGCCCGACGGCGTTCGTGGAGGACGTGACGCTCGACGAGTGGCGGGCCTGCATGGCGGTCGGCCTGGAGACGCAGTTCCTGTGCGCCCGCAAGGTGGCGCCGGTGATGAAGGCGCAGGGGAGTGGTTCCATCGTGAACATCTCGTCGACCGCGGGGCTCTACGGCTACGGCATGCGCACCCCGTACGCGGCGGTGAAGTGGGCCGTCATCGGGCTCACCAAGTCGCTCGCGGTCGAGCTGGGCCCGCACGGCGTGCGCTGCAACGCGATCTGCCCCGGCTCGGTGGCGGGCGACCGCATGGACGCCGTCATCGCCGCCGAGGCCGCCCAGCGCGGGGTGGACCCGTCGGTGGTGCAGGCCGAGTACGTGGGCGGGCAGTCCATCGCCCGGTTCGTCGAACCGTCCGAGATCGCCGACATGTGCGTGTTCCTCGGTTCGCCGGCAGCGAAGATGGTCAGCGGGCAGGCCATCTCGGTCGACGGCCACACCGAAGCGTTCCACCTCTGAACTTCCCTGCGTCCGCGGCTACGGTCCACTCGACCGTTGCACGATGTCAACGACGATCGATGGAGGTACGCACATGACCGGTGGTGCACTGAAGAGCGCAAGCATGGACGATTTCGACCTGCGCATGTCGGAAGGGGTGCGGCCGCTGTACGAGGCGGTCAAGGCCTTCATCCGCGACGAGGTCGACCCCATCACCGAAGAGTTCCACCGCCTGGGTGAGGGCCGCGCCGACCGCTGGAGCTGGGCGCCGGGCCAGCTCGAGCTGCTCGACACCGTGAAGGCCAAGGCCAAGGCCCAGGGCCTGTGGAACTTCTTCCTGCCCAACGCCGAGACCGGGGAGGGCCTGAGCAACCTCGACTACGCGTACATCGCCGCCGAGCTGGGAAAGAACCGTCTGGCCTCCGAGTGCCTGAACTGCTCGGCGCCCGACACCGGCAACATGGAGGTGCTCGAGCGCGTGGGTACCCCCGAGCAGAAGAAGCAGTGGCTCGAGCCGCTGCTGAACGGCGAGATCCGCTCGGCCTACGTCATGACCGAACCGGGCGTCATGAGCTCGGACGCCAAGCAGATCCAGACCACTGCCGTGCTCGACGGCGACGAGTGGGTGATCAACGGCGAGAAGTTCTACGCCTCGGGCGCCGGCGACCCGCGTTGCAAGATCATGATCGTCATGGTCCGCACCAACCCCGACGCCGACACCTACAAGCAGCAGTCGCAGATCCTCGTCCCGAAGGACACT
Source organism: uncultured Acidimicrobiaceae bacterium (assembly GCA_966112835.1). Taxonomy (GTDB): domain Bacteria; phylum Actinomycetota; class Acidimicrobiia; order Acidimicrobiales; family Ilumatobacteraceae; genus UBA668. Next base: position 460 of record CBHWEI010000166.1, on the reverse strand, counting down.
CCCGGCGTCGAGATCGTCGAGCCGATGCAGGTGTTCGGCAGCGACGACGCCCCGCACGGCCACATGCACATCCGCTTCACCGACGTCCGCGTCCCCAAGTCGAACGTGCTGTGGGGTGAGGGCAAGGGTTTCGAGATCTCGCAGTTGCGCCTCGGACCGGGCCGCATCCACCACTGCATGCGCTCCATCGGCGTGGCCGAGCGGGCCATCGAGATGGCCGTCGACCGTGGCGTCAGCCGCGAGGGCTTCGGCAAGAAGCTCATCAACCTGGGCAAGAACATGGAGGTCCTGTCGCGGGCCCGCATCGAGGTCGAGGCCATGCGTCTGATGGTGCTGCGCGGCGCGAAGGCCATGGACACGCTCGGCAACGCCGAGGCCCGCGTGTGGGTGAGCGCCGTGAAGGCCATGGTGCCCGAGAAGTGCTGCGACATCATCGACGAGGTCATCCAGATGCACGGCG
>CBHWEI010000165.1:0-9250 GCA_966112835.1 uncultured Acidimicrobiaceae bacterium | reverse complement strand
GGCTGACGCCAGATCGTTGCATGACAATGCAGAATCCTGTATGGTCATGCGTCTATGACGCGTGTGGGCATCCTTGGCGCATCGGGGTACACCGGTGCGGAGCTGCTGCGGCTGTGTGCCCAGCACCCCGACTTCGAGCTGGTGTACGCCACCGGCGACTCGCAGGCCGGCGTCCGCGCCGCGTCGCTGTACCCCAGCCTCGCGGCGAAGTACCCGGACCTGGTGTTCGAGGCCTTCGACCCGGCCCGGGCCGAGGGCCTCGACCTGGTGTTCCTCGGCCTGCCGCACGAGGCCTCGATGGCCCTCGCACCGCAGTTGGTGGGCTCGGTCGGCTGCGTGGTCGACCTGTCGGCCGCGTACCGGCTGAAGAACAGCGACCTGTATCCGCCCTGGTACGGGTTCGAGCACGACCAGCCGGCGCTGCTCGCGCAGGCGGTCTACGGCCTGCCCGAACTGCATCGTGACGAGCTGCGCGGCGCCTCGCTGGTGGCCACCCCCGGCTGCCACGTCACCGCGGCCAGCCTGGCGCTCGCGCCGCTGGTGCGCGGCGGCCTGGTGCAGCCCACGGGCATCATCGTCGACAGCATCACCGGCATCAGCGGTGCCGGCCGCGGGCTGAAGCACAGCAGCCTGTTCTGCAGCGCCGACGAGGACGTCCAGGCCTACGGCCTGCTCGACCACCGGCACACGCCCGAGATCGAGCAGGAGGTGGGTGCGCAGGTGCTGTTCACCCCGCACCTGGCCCCCATGAACCGGGGCATCCTGGCCACCTGCTACGCCCGGCCGGCCACCGACGTGAACACCGCGTCGTTGCTGGCCGAGCTGGCCGAGTTCTACGCCGACGAGCCGTTCGTGGTGGTCGGCGAGGCGTCGCCGTCCACGAAGGCGACGTTGGGCAGCAACACCGCGCACATCACGGCCCGCTTCGACGAACGCACGTTCACCGTGGTGGTCATCTGCGCCATCGACAACCTCGCCAAGGGCGCCAGCGGCGGTGCGGTCCAGGCGGCCAACGTCGCGCTCGGGCTGCCCGAGGCCGCGGGCCTCGCGTCGGTGGGGGTGTACCCGTGATGTGCGCCGAAGGCCGGAGGGCGAGGAGAACCGAAGGGCCGACGAACCCGACCATCGAAAGGGTGTACCCGTGAGCGCGACGCCGTCCGACAAGGCGGCGGTGCTGGTCGAGGCGCTGCCGTACATCCGCCGGTTCGCCGGCCAGGTGGTCGTGGTGAAGTACGGCGGCAATGCGCTGGCGGGTGCCAGTGACGACGACGCCCTGTCGCTGTTCGCCGAGGACATCGTGCTGATGCGCCAGGTGGGCATGCGGCCCGTGGTGGTGCACGGCGGCGGTCCGCAGATCAGCGAGCTCATGACGAAGCTGGGCAAGGTCACCGAGTTCCGCAACGGCCTGCGCGTCACCGACCAGGAGACCATCGACATCGTGCGGATGGTGCTCATCGGACAGGTGAACCCGCAGCTGGTCGCGGCCATCAACGTGCACGGCTCGCTGGCGGTGGGCGTCAGCGGCGAGGACGCCGGCCTCATCCGGGCCACGGCGCGCGACGCCGACCTCGGCTTCGTGGGCGACGTCCAGTCCATCAACCCCACCATCCTGAACGCGCTGCTCGACGACGAGTTCGTGCCGGTCGTCGCCACCATCGGCACCGATGCAGCGGGCCAGGCGTACAACATCAACGCCGATACGGTGGCGGGTGCCATCGCCGAGGCGCTGGGCGCCGAGAAGCTCGTCTATCTCACCGACATCGAGGGCCTGCGCCGTGTGGTCGACGACCCGGCCAGCCTCATCCGCCAGACCACACCCGACGAGCTCGACGCGCTCATGGCCGACGGCACCATCGCCGGGGGGATGATCCCCAAGGTCGAGAGCTGCGTCCAGGCCGTGCGCAACGGGGTGCGCCGGGCACACATCCTCGACGGCCGCATCCCCCACGTGCTGCTGCTCGAGATCTTCACCGACGAGGGGATCGGAACGATGGTCAGATGAGCAGTCACGCATTCGACGAACAGGGCATGACCTACTGCCCGTTCATGCCGGTGTTCGGCGCCCCGCAGGTCATGTTCGAGCGCGGCTCGGGCACCGAGCTGTGGGACACCGACGGCAAGCGGTACCTCGACTTCCTGTGCGGCCTGGCCGTGACGTCGTTGGGGCACGCCAACCCGGTGGTCACCGACGCCATCGCCACCCAGGCGGCCACCCTGCTGCACGTCAGCAACTTCTTCACGAACCCGGTCGCCACCCGCGCGGCGGTGCAGGTGAACGGGCTGCTGCGCCAGGCCACCGGTCGCGACGGCCAGGTGTTCTTCTGCAACAGCGGCGCCGAGGCCAACGAGGCGGCGCTGAAGCTCGCCCGCAAGTTCGGCGGCCGCGGCCGGCACGGTGTGATCAGCACCTACGGCAGCTTCCACGGTCGCACGCTGGCCGCGCTCGCGGCCACCGGGCAGCCGGCCAAGCACGAGCCGTTCTTCCCCATGCCCGACGGGTTCCGCCATGTCGTGTTCAACGACATCCAGGCGCTCGAGGCCGCCATCGACCCGACGGTCGCCGCGGTCCTGCTCGAGCCGGTGCAGGGCGAGGGCGGCGTGGTGCCGGCCGATGCGCAGTACCTGCGCGACGTGCGGGCGCTGTGCGACGAGCGCGGCCTGCTGTTGATGATCGACGAGGTGCAGACCGGCTTCGCCCGCACCGGCGAGTGGTTCGGCTTCCAGCACGCGGGCATCGTGCCCGACGTCGTCACCATGGCCAAGGCGATGGGCAACGGGTTCCCGGTGGGCGCCGTGTGGGCCACGCGTGAGGCCGCCGCGGTGTTCCAGCCCGGCGACCACGGCAGCACCTACAGCGGCACGGCCATCGCCACGGCGGCGGTCACCGCGGTCATCGACGAGATGCAGCGCCTCGACGCGCCACGGCTGGCGCGCGAACGCGGCGCCGAGCTCTCGGCCGCGCTGCGCGGCCTGCCCGGTGTGGTCGACGTGCGCGGCGCCGGACTGTTGCTGGCCGCCGAGCTGGCGCCCGGCATCGACGCCAAGGCCGTGTACACCGAGGCCCTGCAGCGCGGCCTGGTCACCAACGCCGTCACCGCCAGCGCGCTGCGCCTCGCGCCGCCCCTCACCGTGTCCTCCGACGAGATCGCCGAAGCCATCGGCATCCTCGCCAGCATCCTGCAGGAGCTCGCCTCGTGACCCGTCATCTGCTCGACATCGTCGACCTGTCCGTCGACGAGCTCACCCTGGTGCTCGACCTCGCCCGTCGCACCGAGCTGCCCCGGCCGCTCGACGGCGAGGGCGTGGCGCTCATCTTCGAGAAGCCCTCGAACCGCACCCGGCACTCCATGGAGATGGCTGTCGTGCAACTCGGTGGGCATCCGGTGTACACCCGTGGCGAGGAGGTGGGTCTCGACGTGCGCGAGACGGTCGAGGACGTCACGCGCGTCATGGCCGGCTACCACGGGCTGCTCGCGGCGCGGGTGTTCCGTCACGAGGTGGTGCAGCGCATGGCTGCGGTCAGCACTGTGCCGGTGGTGAACATGCTCAGCGACTGGTCGCACCCGTTGCAGGCCCTGGCCGACGTGCTCACCATGCAGCAGGTGCACGGCTCGCTGGAGGGCCAGACCGTCGCGTTCGTCGGCGACTGGAACAACGTGTCGCGCTCGCTCGCCGAGGCGTGCGTGATGCTCGGCGCCCACGTGTCGCTCGGCTGCCCGGTCGGCTACGACGCGCCGCCGGCCGAGCTCGAGCGCATCGGCATGCTCGGGTCGGGCTCCATCCGCCAGACGCCCCGCGCCGTCGACGCGGTGGAGGGCGCCATTGCCGTCCACACCGATACCTGGACCTCCATGGGGCAGGAGGCCGAGAAGGCCGAGCGCGTGAAGGTGTTCGAGGGCTTCGGTGTCGACGAGGCGCTCATGGCCCACGCGTTCCCGGGGGCCGGCTTCTACCACTGCCTGCCGGCCTACCGCGGCTACGAGGTGTCGGCCGGCGTCATCGACGGGCCGAACAGCCACGTCATCGCCCAGGCGCACAACCGGCTGCACGCCGCTCGTGGCGCGCTGGCCTTCATCATGGGGGTCCACTGACATGTCGTCCAAGGTGCAACGTCAGCAGGCCATCGCCCGCCTGGTCGCCAAGCACGCGGTCACCAACCAGCCGCAACTGGTCGACCTGCTCGACGCCGAGGGCATCTCGGCCACGCAGGCCACCGTGTCGCGCGACCTGGAGGACCTGGGTGCGGTGAAGGTGCGGGTGCCCGGTGGCGACACCGTGTACGCCATCCCCGAGTACGAGCCCGCCCGGCTGGCCCCGGAGGACCAGCTGCGGCGGGTGATGGGCGAGTGGGTGGCCGAGGTACGCAACAGTGGTCACCTGGTGGTGCTGCGCACGCCACCCGGCTGCGCGCACGTGGTCGCCTCGGCCCTCGACCGCAGCGGCCTGGCCGGCATCCTCGGCACCGTCGCCGGCGACGACACGTTGCTGTGCGTCGCCGAGGAGAGCGTCGGCGGCGACGCGCTGCGCGACCAGCTGCGTGAACTGGCGGGCCTGTCGTGAGCGAGGAGCAGCAGGGCAACACGCTGTGGCACGGCCGCTTCGAAGGCGGACCGGCGGCCGAGCTGATGGCCTACACCGAGAGCCTGTCGTTCGATCAGCGGCTGTGGCCCGACGACATCGCCGGGTCGGTCGCGCACGTGCGTGGCCTGGCCCACGTGGGCATCCTCACCGAGATCGAGCGCGACGCCGTGCTGGTGGCGCTCGAGCAGGTCGGGCGCGAGATGGGCGACGGCTCGTTCCGGTTCCAGCCCAGCGACGAGGACATCCACACCGCGGTCGAACGCCGCGTCACCGAACTGGCCGGACCGGCCGGCGCCAAGCTGCACACCGGCCGCAGCCGCAACGACCAGTCGGCCACCGACGTGCGCCGTTGGCTGAAGCGCGAGCTCGTGGTCATCGCCCAGCGCGTGGTGGGCCTGCAGGAGGTACTGCTCGACCGTGCTGAGGCCGCGGGCGACGTCTACCTGCCCGGCTACACCCACCTCCAGCGGGCGCAACCCGTGTTGTTGGCACACCATCTGTTGGCCCACGGCTGGGCGCTCGGCCGTGAGGTCGAGCGCATGCTCGACGCGCTCGAACGCATCGACGTGTCACCGCTCGGCGCCGGGGCGCTGGCCGGCTCGTCGTTGCCGCTCGACCCCGACTTCACCGCGGCCGAGCTCGGCTTCGCGGCGCGCTTCGAGAACTCGCTCGACGCCGTCGGCTCGCGCGACCACATCGCCGAGGCGCTGTTCGTGCTCACGCTGGTGGGCATCGACCTGTCGCGCATCGGCGAGGAGTTCGTGCTGTGGACCACCGACGAGTTCGGCTTCGCCAAGCTCGACGACGGCTACGCCACCGGCTCGTCCATGCTGCCGCAGAAGAAGAACCCCGACATCGCCGAACTGGCCCGTGGCAAGGCCGGCCGCCTCATCGGCGACCTCACCGGCTTCCTGGCCACCATGAAGGGCCTGCCGCTCAGCTACAACCGTGACTACCAGGAGGACAAGGAGCCGTTGTTCGACGCGATGGACCAGATCCGCCTCGCGCTGGGTGCGGTCACGGGCATGATCGCCACGGTCACGTGGGTGCCCGAGCGCATGCAGGCCGCGGCCGATGCCGAAACCACCTCGGCCACCGACCTGGCCGAGTGGCTGGTGCAACGCGGCACGCCGTTCCGCGACGCGCACGCCGTGGTCGGCGCGCTCGTTCGCCGCACCCTCGCCGGCGAGGCGTCGCTGCGCGACCTGGTGGCGGCCGACCCCGCGCTCGGTCCCGATGCCGCCGCACTGGTGGCGCCCGGTGTGGCCGTCCGTCGGCGCATCACGGCGGGCGGTGCCGGCCCGGTGCCGGTGGCGGCGCAGATGGCACGGTTCCGGGCGAAGTTGGCCGAGCTCCGTGCTGCAGTTGCCACCGACGTTCGCTGAACGCGACGCCACGGTGGTGGCACCCGAGTTGTTGAACCGCGTCGTCCGTCTGGGCGATCACCTGGCGCGCATCACCGAGGTCGAGGCGTACACCGCCGACGACGCGGCGAGCCATTCGTTCCGCGGCCGCACGGCGCGCAACGCGCCCATGTTCGGGCCCGCGGGCCGGTGGTACGTGTACTTCGTCTACGGCATGCACCACTGCATCAACCTGGTCACCGGTGGCGAGGGCGACGGCCAGGCCGTGCTGGTGCGCAGCGTGGTGGTGGACGGCATCGACGTGCGCCGCACCACGGGGCCGGGCCGGCTCACGCGCGCGCTCGGTGTCGACATGGCGTGGAACGGGCGCGAGGCCGAGCTGTTCGACGACGGCACACCACCGCCGACCGCGCCCGTGGTGACGCCGCGGATCGGCATCACCAAGGCGGTGGACCTGCCGCGGCGATGGCTGGTGCCGCGCTGATCCCGTCGCGGTCCGATCAGGCGGGCGGGACCTCCCAGCGCAGCCAGTAGCCGTGTGGGTGCGTGGTGGCCAGGCGCTGCACGGCGCGGCGACCGCCGCGCCAGCGCACCAGCGAGAGTACGGTGATCTCCTCGGGCGGGTCGGTGGTGGGCACCGGCAGGCCGGGCGTCTGCGCAGGCGGCTCGGCGATGATCCACGACAGGTCCTGCTGGCCGCCCAGGCGGTCGAGCTCGGCCACGTAGGCGACACGGGCGTCGTCGGGCAGATACGGCAGCACCCAACTGTTGGTGACCACGGGGTGGCCGTGTGCGGCGGCGTCGGCGACCACGGCAGCAAGGCCACCCACCGCATCGCCGCGACGGACGTCGGGCGGTGCGGTGCGGGCCAGCTCGATCGCGGCGACCAGGCGGGCGAAGCGGTCGGCCTGGTCGGGCCACACGCACGCCTCCAGCCAGCGCACGGCGTCGTCGTCGGTGACGTCGATGGGCGCCATGTCCAGGCCGATGGACCGGACCACCGGGGGCATCACCGCCGGGACGGGCACGGCACCCCGGGTGCCACAGCGCACGTGCACCGCCGAGGCGGCACCCACCGTGCCGCCGGGCTCGTACTCGTACGAGTAGCGGGGGAGCAGCAGGTTCAACCCCGCGCTGGTGCCCACGTCCACGTGCGCGAGGTCCCCCACCTCGTCGGCGAGCATGCCCAGTGGCGGCACGAACTGCGCGCAGCGGCCCACCTCGTTCGTCTGCGTGTTGTGCGTGGCGATGATCTCGCTCAACGGTGCGGCGTGGTCCAGCACGAACGTACGGAACAGGGTCGCCGCGTCACCTGCCGGTGACGACGCACCCTCGCCGGCCAGGTTCGGGTAGTGGGCAGCGAGCTCGGGGCCGTCGCCGTGCAGCAGCAGGAAGTGCACACCGGCGAAGAGCAGCACCGGCAGCTGCTGCGTCTCGGGCGCGTGCTGCAGCAGGCGCAGAATGTCGTCGTCGTCGGCCGCTGCAAGGGCGAGCACCGAGTAGAGCGGCGCCCGGCTGTGCGTGCTGGTGCCGGCGAAGTTGCGAAATCGCTGGGCGAGCTCGTCGAGGGCGACCACGCGGCGACGCTATCCCAGCGAGGGATTGAGCGGTTCACATGGCAACATTGCACGCATTATGGATCTGCTCGCCGATCTCGAGGCTCGCGGCCTCGTCCACGACACCACCGACCTGGCTGCGCTGCGCGCCCGTCTGGCGGAGGGCCCCATCGGGCTGTACATCGGCTTCGATCCCACGGCCGACTCGCTGCACGTCGGACACCTGGTGGGCCAGCTGTTCATGCGCCGCTTCCAGATGGCCGGCCACCGGCCGTTCCCGCTCGCCGGTGGCGCGACCGGCATGATCGGCGACCCCGGTGGCCGCAGTGAGGAACGCAACCTGCTCGACGACGAGACCCTTCGTCACAACGTCGAGTGCATCAAGGCGCAGCTCAGCAAGCTGCTCGACTTCGAACCGGGGCCGTTCCAGGCCACGTTGGTGAACAACGCCGACTGGACCACGCCCATCTCCATGCTCGAGTTCCTGCGCGACGTGGGCAAGCACTTCACCATCAACCAGATGATCGCCAAGGACTCGGTCCGCAGCCGCATCGACAGCGAGCACGGCATCTCGTACACCGAGTTCTCGTACATGCTCCTGCAGGCGAACGACTTCCGGCACCTGTTCGAGGCGCACGGCGTGGAGCTGCAGGCCGGCGCGAGCGACCAGTGGGGCAACATCACCGCCGGCGTCGAGCTCATCCGCCGGCGCCTGTCCAAGCTGGCGTACGCCGTCACCCATCCGCTCATGACGAAAAGCGACGGTTCGAAGTTCGGCAAGTCGGTCGGGGGAGCGGTGTGGCTCGACCCCGTCCGCACCTCGCCGTACCAGTTCCGCCAGTTCTGGGTGCAGACCGACGACCAGATGGTGGGCACGTACCTGAAGATGCTGTCGCTGCGCCCGCTGGACGAGCTGCTCGCCCTGCTCGATGAGCACGCGGGCGCGCCGGAGCGTCGGGTGGCGCAGCGCGCCCTGGCCGACGAGCTGACCGCGATGGTGCACGGGCGCGCCGCCGCCGACGCCGCCGCGGAGGCGGCCGCAGTGCTCTTCGGTGGTGATCCGACCACCGCGTCGGTCGACGCGCTGGCCGTCGTCGCCGCGGAAGCACCCTCCGTGGCGCTTCCAGACGACATCCAGAACCTCCGCGTGCACGAGTTGCTCATCGCTGCGGGTGTCGCCAAGTCGAACAGCGAGGTCACCCGACTGCTCGGGCAGGGCGCGGTTCGCGCCGGAAATCGTGTGCTGGACAGTGACGGCCAGTTGCACGCATCAGACCTGCTCACGGGCGGTTTTCTGCTGCTCCGCAAGGGAAAGCGCGACTTCGTCGTCGGAAAAACTTTGCCAAGAGGTTGATGACCTGGAACTGCTGCGATAGCGTTGCTACTCGCTCCGGTGAGCCCGAACGGCAACCGAAGCTGGCACCAACAGCCAGGCTGTGTGCCTCGAGCGACTGCACTTCGGTGCGTCGGCTCCTTGAAAACGGAAGAGAAGACTGAACGCCAGTGCGGGCAGCAACGGACACGGACTTCGGTCTGTGGCTGGATGCTGTCTGTCAATTCATAAAGTCCTCGGGGTCCCAACCTCGAGGCAAATCAAGTCAGATCTGAGCGCCGGCACATCGGCTATTCCCCGATGGAGCGCTCGGCTCTAGCAATCGACTCGGCCAACACTTTCGAGTGAAGGTCGTGCACGGTTTTGTTGGAGAGTTTGATCCTGGCTCAGGACGAACGCTGGCGGCGTGCTTAACA
>CBHWEI010000164.1:0-9282 GCA_966112835.1 uncultured Acidimicrobiaceae bacterium | reverse complement strand
TGCCACTCGCTTGGGGCGCAGGCACTCGGTGGGGCGCAGGCACTCGGATGGGGCGCAGGCACTCGGGTCAGCGGTAGGTGCCGTGTTGGCGGAAGAAGCTGCGGCGCCAGCGCTTGGGGGTGAACAGGACGGCGCGGGGCTCGTCCTCGAACATCCAGCGGACGAAGTTGCGGCGGGTCCAGGCCGACAGGCCGACGACGCGCACCGCGCCACGGGCCAGCAGTGGGCGGGCCAGCATGGCGTTGAGCACCTTCGACATGCGGTGGTCGGCGAGCAGGTGGTGGTGCACGGCCGACTCGTACGCGGTGCGCACCTCGTTCACGTCGCCGGTCGTCGCGGCCAGCACCGCCTCGGCGGCCAGGCGGCCGGTGAGCACGGCCTGGCCGATGCCCTCGCCGGTCATCACGTCGGTGGCCCGGGCAGCATCACCCACGAAGAGGGTGCGCCCGGCCGACAGGACGGCGCGGTCGATGCCGGCCGGGATGGGCCAGGCGGTGTGCCGGTCCTCCCACTCCACGTCGGGGCCGAGTGCGGCCCGGATGTGCGGGCGATCGATGAGGCCCGCCCAGTCGGCCTTCATCGCCTTGCCGGAACGCGTGCCGTCGCGCATGACGCCGTAGCCGATGTTCACGCGGCCGTCGGGCAGCGGGAAGCTCCACGCGTAGCCGGGCAGGAAGTCGGGTTCGAACCACACGTACAGTCGCTCGGCGGCGGGGCCGGTGACGTTGCGGGCGTACTGACGGAATGCGTGCCACTCGCCCAGGTACCCGGGCTCGGCCAGGCCCAGCAGCTTGCGGGTGGGCGACCACATGCCGTCGGCGGCGACGACGAACGCGGCTGTCACCACGCCGATGCCGTCGATGTCGGCCTCGACGCGATCGGTGAACTGGCGCAGGCCGACGATGCCGTGGCCCTCCCGCACGTCGGCACCGGCCTCGGTGGCCAGCTGCACCAGCGCGGCATCGAGCTCGCGGCGGGGAGTGGTGGCCGCGTAGATGCCATCGACCGGCATGGTCAGGCACACCTCGCGGCCCGACGGCGACCGCAGCCACGCGGCGTCGACCGTCTGCCAGTTCGGCACCCGCTCGGGCCGCAGGCCGAGCGTCTCGAGCTCGCGCAGGGCCAGCGTGGTCAGGCCGTCGCCGCAGCACTTGTCGCGCGGGAACACGGCCTTGTCGACCACCATGACCGACTTCCCGGCCCTGGCCAGCAGCGTCGCCGCGGTGGCCCCGGCCGGCCCGGCGCCCACCACGAGCGCATCGACTCGGTGCTGGGGGGTTGCGGGGGCTGCGGACACGCCCGAAAGGCTACGGGCGCCGCCGGGGGAGCGTCACGGTGACGTGCGGCCCAGGCGCACGGCCGGCTTGGTGACGTTCGCCCATGCGGCACGTTGCGCCTCGACCTTGCGGTGCAACGCCGGCAGCTGCGTGGGCGCGAACCACTGGGCGTACAGGGTGTCGCCGGGGCATCCCGTGTACGACATGGCCCGGTGCGGTGCCAGCGTCGGGGTGGTGATGGACGTGCCGCGTGGCCAGCGCTGCGACCCACGCGACGTGACGGTGACCTTCGCGCCGGGCCGGGTGTCGATGCGATACCGGTCGGCCAACCAGGCGAGCACCTTCACCAGCGCTGCCTGCGCGGCCGGGGTGGGCATCTGGTGGGTGAAGTCGCCGAGCATGCACACCAACTGCGCCCAGCCCTGGCTGCCGCCTGTGGCGTCGGCGCGGATGGGGCCGGCCAGCGCACCGGCACGGCCTTCGTACACGTCGCCGTCGCGGCCGACGAAGAACTCGTAGGCCACGTCGGGCCAGCCCTTCGACGGGTCGTTGCTGGTGTGCCACAGGTAGGTGGTGCGGATGAGCGTGCGCGCCGAGGCGTAGTTGTTCGGCGAGGCCGTGTGATGCACCAGCAGGAACTTCGGGTCCTCGCGCACCAGCGGCCCCTTCGGTGGCAGATCGCTGCCCCAGTAGGCCCGCGGGAAGATGCGCAGCCCGGGCATGACCTCGACCGGCTGCACCACGGGCCCGGCGGCGTCGACCGCAGCGGGCCCGTCGGCACCGAGCAGGGCCGCCGCCAACGCGCCGGCGCCGATGGCGAGCCCTGCGTTGACGATGAGCTCACGTCGCGTCGGCTGGGAGTCGCACACGTCGTCCACCTTATGATGCGGGCGACCGGGGGAACAGGTCAGCCCGGGGAGAGCCGAGGAGCAAGATGAGCAGACTGTGTGAAGGCCGCGTGGCCATCGTGACCGGGGCCGGCCGTGGCATCGGCCGCGAGCATGCGTTGAGCCTGGCCGCGCACGGCGCCAAGGTGGTCGTGAACGACCTGGGCGGCAATGTCGATGGTTCGGGTGGCGACCTGTCGCCGGCCGAGCAGGTGGTGCAGGAGATCAAGGGCATGGGCGGCGAGGCCGTCGCCAACGGCGACAGCGTGTCGTCGTGGGAGGGCGCACAGCGCCTCATCAACACCGCCATCGAGACGTTCGGCGACCTGCACGTGGTGGTCAACAACGCAGGCATCCTGCGCGACCGCGTGCTGGTGAACATGACCGAGGAGGAGTGGGACGCAGTCATCAACGTGCACCTGAAGGGCACGTTCGCTCCCAGCCGCTGGGCCGCCGCCTACTGGCGCGAGCAGAGCAAGGCCGGCAAGCCGGTGTCGGGTCGCATCATCAACACCACGTCGGTGAGCGGCATCTACGGCAACCCGGGCCAGACGAACTACGGCGCCGCCAAGGCCGGCATCGCCGCCTTCACCAACATCGCCGCGCTCGAACTCGCCCGCTACGGCGTCACCGTGAACGCGGTGGGTCCGGTCGCACTCACCCGCATGACCGAGGGCCTCGGCCCGGCGCCCGAGACCGACGAGGAGCGCGAGGCGCGCAGCCCGCGTTGGATCGCCCCCATCGTCACGTGGCTCGCCTCCGAAGAGGCGGCGGGTGTCACCGGCCGCGTGTTCGAGGCCAGCGGTCAGGTGCTGGCCGTCGCCGAGGGTTGGGTGCGCGGTCCGCGCACGCAGCCCATCGAGGACCCGACGGCGCTCGGCCCGGTCGTGGCCGACCTGCTCGCGCAGGCCCGCCCGAACAGCGGCATGAACGGCGATCCCGGCGGCTGGCCGCAGACCACGCTGAAGAAGTGACCGGGAAGCACACGAGGGAGACCACACATGGCACTCAATCCTGAAGCAGTCGGGTCGGTCGGCGACGTCCGGACCATGCGCTGGGCGTCGAAGGACGCACTGCTGTACGCCGTCGGCATCGGCGCCGGACAGGCCGACCTGCCGTTCACCACCGAGAACACCAAGGACGTCCAGCAGGTCGTCTACCCCACGTTCGCGGTGGTCGCCGGTTCGGGCACGCAGTCGCCCGGTGCCAGCGCGATGAGCAAGATCGGCTCGTTCAACTTCGCCCTGCTGGTGCACGGCTCGCAGGCCATCACCCTGCACCGTCCCATCCCGGTCGAGGCCGAGGCCACCACGCAGGACAAGGTGGTGGCCATGTACGACAAGGGCAAGGCCGCCGTCGTCGTCATGGAGAGCGAGGTGAACCTGGCATCGGGCGAGCCGCTGTGGACCACCCGCTCGTCGGTGTTCATCCGCGGAGAAGGCGGTTGGGGTGGCGATCGTGGCCCGTCCGGCCCGCAGAACGAGCCCCCGGCCGACACCGCGCCGGATCACGAGGTCACGTTGCAGACATCACCCGACCAGGCGTTCGTGTACCGCCTGTCGGGCGACCGCAACCCGCTGCACACCGACCCGTCGTTCGCCGCCATCGGTGGCTTCGACCGGCCGATCCTGCACGGCCTCTGCACCTACGGCTTCACCGGCCGTGCGCTGCTGGCCGAGTTGGCCGGCAACGACGTCACCAAGTTCCACCACATCGAGGGTCGCTTCTCGTCGCCGGTCATGCCCGGCGACGCGCTGACGGTGCGCGCCTGGCGCACCGGCGACGGCGAAGCGGTGTTCACCACGTCGGTCGGCGACCGCGTGGTCATCGATCAGGGGCTCGTGCGCTTCGGCTAGGCCGGAGCACGACGAACCAACCGTTCAGTCGGCGGGGTCGGGGTAGGTCACCACGGCCACGTCGATCCCGCTGACGAACGGATCGTGCTCGCGGGTGGCGTGGCGAGCGCGGTCGGCCACGGCCGACAGCTTCGCCGCGGTTGCCTGGCTGGCCGGCACCTGCACGGTGACGTGCACCCGGTTGGGCTCGCGGCGCACGTCGACGATGGCGGGCAGGTTGCCCAGCTCGTTGCGCACGGCGGCCGCATAGGCGGCCTCGACGCGGCGGGTGGCCAGTGCGCTGGCGACCGCGACGGTCGGCAGGTCGTCGGCGACGTCGCTGGGGTCGACCTCGACCAGGGGGATGCGGTGACGCGAGGCGCACACCGAGCCCATCTCGTGCAGGGTGTGCGGGTCACGCGGGTCGCGGGTGACGATGGCCATGTCGATGTGCTGCTCCATCGGGCAGTCGCGGTGGTGGTCGGCACCGCGACACGGACCACCGTGGTCGTCCTGACAGGTGACGATCTCGTGGCCCTCGGCGACCAGGTCGGCCTGGATGGCGGTGGCGTTGCCGGGAGTGGACTCGATGAGGAGGAGCTTCATGCCTCTCATGACAGCGTGCCCGCGCGCGGGCGACCAGGGACCAAGGTCACGTGTACTGTCGGCGGGGATGAACGCGGGACCGTCCACTTCACGGCGCACGTTCCTGTTCACCGACATCGAGAGCAGCACCCGGCTGTGGGACCAGTTCCCCGACGCGATGCTCGGCGCGCTCGACCAGCACGACCGGCTGCTGTCACAGGCCATCACCCGAGGCGGCGGCGAACTGTTGCGGCACACGGGCGACGGGTTGATCGCCGTGTTCGACAGCGCCACCGATGCGGTGCGCGCTGCGCTCGACGGCCAGCGTCAGCTGCAGGCGGCGGTGTGGTCGGGCACAGAACCCCTACGCGTCCGCATGGGCGTGCACACCGGTGACGTCATCCTGCGCGGCGGCGAGCACCACGGTTGGGCGCTGAACTTCGCGTCGAGACTGCACGCGCTCGCGCACGGCGGGCAGATCGTGGTGTCGGGCGCGGCCATGGCCGACCTGAGCCGGGGTGACCTGGGTCAGGTGTCGGTGGTGGACCTGGGGTTGCACACGCTGCGCGACGTCGCCGAGCCCATCCGCGTGTACTCGGTGCACGACGGCGGCATGCACGAGCACGAGCAGGGTCTGCGCAACGCAGCCCGATCCGCGCCCACGCTGCCTCGACCGCTCACCAGCTTCGTCGGCCGCGGCGACGACCTGGCGCGCGTGGGCGGCGAGCTCGAGCGACATCGCATCGTGACGCTCGCCGGCATTGCAGGCACCGGCAAGACGAGGTTGGCCATCGAGGCGGCGCTCATGGCGGCGGACCGCTTCCGCGACGGGGTGGCCATGTGCGAACTCGGCGGTGTCGAGCCGTCACAGGTGGGCGTGGCGCTGGCGAGGGCCCTCGGCGTGGAGCGGCGTTCGCTGCGCTCGGTCGAGGAGAGCCTGCTCGATTGGCTGCAGGACCGTGAGGTGTTGCTGCTCCTCGACGCGTGCGAGGAGGCCGCCGATGCCGTCCATGCGCTCACGCGCTCCATCTCGCAGATGTGCCCGGGGTGCACGGTGCTGGCCACCAGCCACGAACCGCTGATGGTCGACGGCGAGCAGGTGGTGCGGCTGCTGCCGCTGAGCATCGACGACGAGGCGGCCGATGCGGTCGAGCTGTTCATGCAGCGCGCCGCGGCCGCCGGCGCAGAGTTCGACGACCTGCAGCGCGCTCGTGCCATCGCGCTGCAGGTGTGCAAGGCCGTCGACGGGCTGCCGCTGGCCATCGAGATCGCCGCGTCGAACGCCGGCTCGTTGTCGCTGCTCGACATCCTCGACGCAGTGCGCGCCGGCGAGCTGCCCGGTGTGGCCAGTGGCGGACAGCGCGGCCGCTCGGTGATCGACGCGCTGGACCTCACGTTCGGCCGCCTCGACGACCCGCACCGCGTGGCGTTCACGCGGTGCTCGGTGTTCGCCGGTTCGTTCGACCGCGCTGCGTTCGCCACGGTGGCGCTGCCCGATGCCGACGGCGCCACCGTGCTCGACACGCTTCGAACATTGGTGGACCGGTCGCTCGTCACCTCCGAGACGCGGCGCGATCGCACTCGCTTCCGGCTGTTGGAACCGGTGCGCGCCTATGCCGGGCGGAACGGCGATCCGGACCAGCTCGCTGCGGCCCGGGCGGCGTTCGCCGCCCACTACGTGGCCCGCGCCGAGGATGCAGGCGAAGCGCTGCGTGGCCCCGACGAAGCTCGTTGGGTGTCGCAGATCGAGCTCGACTTCGACAACCTCCGCGCCGCGCACCGTCGCAGCCTGCTCGTCGACGACGCCGACGCCTCGCTGCGCATCGTGGCCTCGCTGTGGGACTTCGCGTTCATGCGCATGCGGTCCGAGATCTTCGACTGGGGCGAGGAGGCCGCGGCGGCGTCCACCCGTCATCCTCTGCGCGCCATCGTCCTGGGCGTGGTGGCGATGGGAGGGTGGTTGCGCGAGAACCCGGCCAAGGCCACCTCCTTCGGCAACGAGTCCATCCGCCTCGAACACGAGACGACGGCGCCCGCGTCGGTGCCGGCGCGGATGGCGCTGATGAACTCGGCCGAGTACGGCGGCGCTGCCGTCGACGTGCGGTCGCTCATGCAGGAGTTGCTGGAGGTGACGCGGCAGTCGCAGAGCGCGTACTGGCAGGTGAACGCCGATGTGCTGCGCGTGCTCAGCTACGCGTTCTCGGGCCGCACTGGGCAGGCCATGGCCATGGCCGACGACGCCATGCGCACCGCCCGCGGGTCCGCCAACCCGTCGACCATCGCCTGGGCGTTGTTCGCGAGGGGCATGGCCGCCGAGGCCGACGACGTGGACCTTGCCGAGTCGCTGTTCGAGGACGCCCTCGAGCGGGCGCGCTCGGTCGAGAACGGTTGGGTGGGTGCGATGTGCAGCACCCGGCTGGCGTCGTTGCGGCGGCGACGTGGCTCGTGGCCCGATGCCATGGCGATGGTCGACGAGCTGCTCGACACGTGGGAGCGTGCCGGCCATCGCTCGCATCTGTGGGCCGCGGTACGGCAGGCAGCGCTGTGCCTGGCCGAGGCGGGCGACGTCGCGTCGGCGGCGACGCTGCTGGAGGCGGCCTCGTTGGCACGCCTGCAGTCACCGCAGCTGCCGGTCGAGGCGGCAGCCGATCGTGACTGCGCCGAGCGTGCGCGGGCGTCAGCCGACGCGGGCGACTGGCGCCGGTGGTCGTCGCGTGGCGCCGCGCTGGACGGGCCGGAAGCGGCGCGCCTGGCGCGCAAGCGGATGGACGCCGCGCTGCAACCGCAGCACTAGGGCGGGCGAACGCCCGGGAGGTCAGCGGCGCAGGTGGGCGACGACATCGGCGAGGGCGATGTCGGACCGTTCGCCGGTGCGGCGGTCCTTCACCTCCACCACGCCATCGGCCAGGCCGCGGCCGACCACCACGATGGTGGGCACGCCCACGAGCTCGGCGTCGTTGAACTTCACGCCGGGCGACACGCCCACGCGGTCGTCGAACAGCACGCGCAGTCCGGCGGCCTCGCACTCGGCGGCCAGCAGTTCGGCGGCCGGCAGTTGCGGGTCGGTGGCCTTGCCCGTGGCGACGATGTGGACGTCGGCGGGCGACACCTCGTGCGGCCACACCAGGCCCTTGTCGTCGCAGTTCAATTCGGCGATGGCGGCGACGGCGCGTGACACGCCGATGCCGTACGAGCCCATGGTGACCACGCGGGTCTTGCCGTTCTCGTCGAGCACGGTCAGGCCCAGGGCCTCGGCGTACTTGCGGCCGAGCTGGAAGATGTGGCCGATCTCGATGCCGCGGGCGATCTCGAGCGGGTTGCTGCACACGGGGCAGGGGTCGCCGGCGTGCACCTCGGCGGCCTCGATGGTGCCGTCGGCCACGAAGTCGCGACCGGCGACCAGGTTCATGACGTGCTTGCCGGGCGCGTCGGCGCCGGTGATCCACGCCGTGCCGTCGACGATGCGCGGGTCGACCAGGAAGCGGATGCCGGCCGGCTTGTCCTCGCCCAGCGCGCCGGGGCCGATGTAGCCCTTGGCCAGGTGCGGGTTCGCGGCGAAGTCGGCCTCGCTGAACGGCTCGATCTCGGCGGGCGACACCTGGGCCTCGAGGCGCTTCATGTCCACCTCGCGGTCGCCGGGCACGCCGATGGCGAGCGGCGTGACCGTGCCGTCGGGGTGCTTCAGCTTCACGACCAGGTTCTTCAGCGTGTCGGCCGCGGTCCACTCGCGCTCGCCGTGGCGCAGGTCGTCGCGTGCGTTGAACAGGTCGACCAGGGTCTGGATGGTGGGCGTGTCGGGGGTGTCGACCACCTGCGCGGCCGGCAGGCCGTCGAACGCCACCGCGGTGGGCGGGGCCACCATGACGGCCTCGGTGTTCGCCGCGTAGTCGCACACGGTGCAGCGCACGTACGTGTCCTCGCCGATGGCCATCGGGGCCAGGAACTCTTCGCTCTTCGAGCCGCCCATGGCGCCGCTCATGGCGGAGACGATGACGAAGGGCATGCCCAGGCGGTCGAACGTGCGCTGGTAGGCGGCACGGTGCTTGGCGTAGCTGGCGTCGAGCCCGGCGTCGTCGACGTCGAAGCTGTAGCTGTCCTTCATGGTGAACTCGCGGCCGCGCAGTAGGCCGGCGCGGGGCCGGGCCTCGTCGCGGAACTTGTTCTGGATCTGGTAGATGACGAGCGGCAGGTCCTTGTAGCTGCTGTACAGGTCCTTCACCAGGAGGGTGAACATCTCTTCGTGGGTGGGTGCCAGCAGCATGTCGGCGCCGCGGCGGTCCTTCAGGCGGAACAGGTTGTCGCCGTAGTCGGTCCACCGGCCGCTGGCCTCGTAGGGCTCGCGGGGGAGCAGCGCCGGGAAGTGGACCTCCTGGAAGCCCTCGCGGTCCATCTCCTCCCGGACGATGCGTTCCACATTGCGGAACACGATCCACCCGAGCGGCAGCCAGGTGAAGCCGCCCGGTGCGGCGCGGCGGATGTAGCCGGCCCGCACCAGCAGCCGGTGGCTGGCCACCTCGGCATCGGCGGGGTCCTCACGCAGTGTGCGGAGGAACAACGTCGACATTCGGAGCACGGAACACCTCTTTGGCTGCAGGTCGCGCCACGGGCCGGGCGCAGGGCGAGACCGAACCTTACCGGTCGCCCGCTATGCTTGACCCGTCTTTGAAGTTCTCGGAACCGAAGGCGTGGGCCCACAGG
>CBHWEI010000163.1:0-9340 GCA_966112835.1 uncultured Acidimicrobiaceae bacterium | reverse complement strand
ACAGCACGCCCGGCGTGGGCCTCATCAGCCCGCCGCCGCACCACGACATCTAGTCCATCGAGGACCTCAAGCAGCTCATCCACGACCTGAAGAACTCGAACCCGGCCGCCCGTGTGCACGTGAAGCTGGTGTCGGAGGTGGGCGTGGGCACGGTGGCCGCCGGCGTCAGCAAGGCCAAGGCCGACGTGGTGCTCATCAGCGGCCACGACGGCGGTACCGGCGCCAGCCCGCTGACGTCGCTGAAGCATGCCGGTGCACCGTGGGAGCTCGGCCTGGCCGAGACCCAGCAGACGCTGCTCCTGAACGGCCTGCGCGACCGCATCGTGGTGCAGGCCGACGGCCAGTTGAAGACCGGCCGCGACGTGGTGATCGCCGCGTTGCTCGGTGCCGAGGAGTTCGGCTTCGCCACGGCCCCGCTGGTGGTGAGCGGCTGCATCATGATGCGCGTCTGCCACCTCGACACGTGCCCGGTGGGTGTGGCCACGCAGAACCCCGAGCTGCGGAAGAAGTTCAGCGGCAAGCCCGAGTTCGTCGTCAACTTCATGGAGTACATCGCCCAGGAGGTGCGCGAGCACATGGCCGCGCTGGGCTTCCGCACCATGGAGGAGATGATCGGCCACGTGGAGGTGCTCGACACCCGCAAGGCCGTGCAGCACTGGAAGGCCAAGGGCCTGGACATCAGCCCCATCCTGGCCGTGCCGCAGAACCCGTACGGGCAGACGCTGCACCAGTCGGTGGGCCAGGAGCACGACCTGGAGTTCGCGCTGGACCAGCAGTTGATCGCCGCGTGCGAGCCGGCCATCCAGCGCGGCGAGCCGGTGCAGCTGGATCTGACCATCAAGAACGTGAACCGCACCGTCGGCACCATGCTGGGCAACGCGATCACCAAGAAGTACGGCGGCGCCGGCCTGCCCGACGGCACCATCGACCTGCGCTTCCGTGGGTCGGCCGGCCAGAGCTTCGGTGCGTTCGTGCCCAGCGGCGTCACCATGACGCTGGAGGGCGACGCCAACGACTACGTCGGCAAGGGCCTGAGCGGTGGGCGAGTGGTGGTACGGCCGGATCGTCGCTCCGCCTTCGTGGCCGAGGACAACATCATCGCCGGCAACGTCATCGGCTACGGCGCCACCGGCGGCGAGATCTTCCTGCGCGGCGTGGTGGGCGAGCGGTTCTGCGTGCGCAACTCCGGTGCCACCGCGGTGGTGGAGGGCGTGGGCGACCACGGCTGCGAGTACATGACGGGTGGTCGCGTGGTGGTGCTCGGCCCCACCGGGCGCAACTTCGGCGCCGGCATGAGCGGCGGCATCGCCTACGTGTACGACCCCGACGGCGTCTTCGCCGCCAAGTTGAACGGCGAGATGGTGCGCCTGCAGGCGCTCGACGCCACCGACGAGGCGTTCCTGCGCACGCCGGGGGCCGCGCACGTGCAGCACCCCGAGAGCGCTGTCGGACACCGCATCCTGGCCCGGTGGGACCCCGAGGGGCCCCACTTCCGGCGGGTGATGCCTGTCGACTACGAACGGGTGCTCACCGTGATGCAGGAGGCCAAGGACGCGGGCCTCGACGAGGAACAGACGCTGGCGAAGGTGATGGAGGCGAGCCGTGGGTGAGGTCACTGGATTCCTGCAGTGGGTGCGGGTCACCCCCAAGCACCGCCCGGTGGACGAGCGGTTGAAGGACTGGAAGGAGGTCTACGAGGACTTCCCGGCCGACACGCTGAAGTTGCAGGCGGGCCGTTGCATGGACTGCGGCATCCCGTTCTGCAACAACGGTTGCCCCCTTGGCAACCTCATCCCCGATTGGAACGACCTCGTCTATCGCGAGCACTGGCGTGACGCCATCGACCGCCTGCACGCGACGAACAACTTCCCCGAGTTCACCGGCCGCCTGTGCCCGGCGCCGTGCGAGAGCGCGTGCGTGCTGGGCATCAACAACGACCCCGTCAGCATCAAGCAGGTGGAGGTCGAGATCGTCGACCGCGCCTGGGACGAGGGCTGGGTGATCCCGCAGAAGCCGGCCACGCTCACCGGTAAGCGCGTCGTGGTGATCGGTTCCGGTCCCGCCGGCCTGGCCACCGCCCAGCAGCTCACCCGCGCCGGCCACGAGGTGGTGGTGCTCGAGCGCGCCGACCGCATCGGCGGCCTCATGCGGTACGGCATCCCCGAGTTCAAGATGGAGAAGCGCCACCTCGACCGGCGCATCGCCCAGATGGAGGCCGAGGGCACCGAGTTCCGCACCAACGCCACCGTCGGCGGCGGCATCGACATCGAGGTGCTGCTCGCCTCGTACGACGCCGTCGTGCTGGCGGCCGGCGCCACCGCGTGGCGCGACCTGAACGTACCCGGCCGCGAGTACCGCGGCATCCACCAGGCCATGGAGTACCTGCCCGGCGCCAACCGCGAGCAGCTGGGCGACGGCCCGGCGCCGATCAACGTCGCCGGCAAGCACGTGGTGATCATCGGCGGCGGCGACACCGGCGCCGACTGCCTTGGCACCGCGCACCGGCAGGGTGCCGCCTCGGTGACGCAGCTGGAGATCATGCCCCAGCCGCCCGTGAAGCGGAACGGCGCCGCCAACCCGTGGCCCCAGTTCGCCATGGTCTACAAGGTGACCTCGGCCCACGAGGAGGGCGGCGAGCGCCTGTACAGCGTGAACACCGAGCGCTTCCTGGACGACGGCGAGGGCAACGTTCGTGCACTGCTCATCCACGAGGTGCAGATGGTGGACGGCCGCTTCCAGAAGGTGGAGGGCACCGATCGCGAACTGCCTGCCGACTTCGTGTTCCTGGCGATGGGCTTCCTGGGCCCGGAGAAGGGCTCGTGGTTGGACCAGCTGGGCGTCGGCTTCGACGAGCGGGGCAACGTGGCCCGCAACGAGCACTACATGACCACCGTGCCCGGTGTGTTCGTGGCCGGCGACATGGGTCGTGGACAGAGCCTCATCGTGTGGGCCATCGCCGAGGGGCGTTCGTGCGCCGCCGGCGTGGACCGGTGGCTGATGGGCCAGACACAGTTGCCCGCACCGATCGCCCCCACCGCGCGCCCACTTCAATAGCCGCCTGTCGTAGTCTTGACACCATGAAGAAGTCCGGGTGGATCCCTGTCGCGTTCGGCGCGGCGCTGTTGCTGAGCGCCTGCGGAGACGCGCCCACCGCCACCACCTCCACGGTCGCCACCATCGGCAGCACCAACTACCACACCATCCCGCCGACGCTCAGCACGCTCGCGCCCAGCACGACCGTCACCAACGGCAACGCGCCGCCGCCCGGAACGCAGACCACGGAGATCACCGAGTACACCATCGTCGCCGGCGACGTGCCGTTCACGGTGGCCAACAAGTTCGGCATCACCGTCGACACGCTGGCCCTGGCCAACGCCGACACGCAGGGCTACAGCGCGTTCTACGTGGGCCTGAAGATCAAGATCCCGGCGGGCGCCACCATCCCCGACCAGTCGGCCACCACGACGACCGCTGCGGGCAGCACCGACACCGCCGAGCCCACCACCACCCTCGCCGGTGGCGGTTCGAACTGCGCCCAGGGCAGCTACACCATCCAGGACGGCGACCTGCCAGGCAAGGTGGCCCAGAAGTTCGACGTCACCGTCGCTCAGCTCGACGCCGCCAACCAGGCGACGAAGGGCTACAAGAACTTCATCGTCGGCGTGAAGATCATCATCCCGGCCAAGGAAGGCTGCACGGGCTGAACACGTCAACGGCCGGCGACGACATCCGCCTGCTGGGCAGGCTGTTGGGCGACGTCGTCCGTGAACAGGCGGGCGACGACGCGTTCACCCTCGTGGAGCGCGTCCGCCAGGTGGCGGTGAGCGACCGCCGCGATGCCGTGGTGCCGTTCGACGACCTGGTGGCCGTGCTGGCCGACACGCCGCTCGACCGGCAGCTGCACGTCATCCGCGCCTTCGCCTGGTTGTCGCTGCTGGCCGACACTGCCGAGGACGTGCACGCCACGCCCACCGCCACCGGCACCCTGCGCGGCTCGTTCCAGCGGCTGCGCGACGACGGCGTGCCGGCCGAGGCGGTGGCCGATGTGCTGCGCGAGCTGAAGGTGGCCCCGGTGCTGACGGCGCACCCCACCGAGGTGCGCCGCAAGACCGTGCTCGACCACGTCGCCCGCGTGGCCGCGCTCCTCGAGGCCGGTGCCGATGACGTCGAGGACGCGCTGCGGCTGGAGGCGCTGATGCTGTGGCAGACGGCCATCCTGCGGCTCACCAAGCTGCGCGTGCGCGACGAGATCAACGAATCACTGCGCTATTACGGCACGAGCCTGTTCGAGGTGGCACCCGCCCTTCGCCGCGACGTGGTGGCCGAGTTCCGCCGCGCGTATGCCGACGCACCCGCCGCGCTCGACCTGGACCCCGACCGCGATCTGGGCCCGGTGATCGGCATGGGCTCGTGGATCGGCGGCGACCGCGACGGCAACCCGTTCGTCACCGCCGACACCCTTCGCTACGCCATCCTGCGCCAGGCGCACGTGGCGCTGGAGCACCACCTGGCCGCGCTGGCCGACCTGGCGGTGAGCCTGTCGATGTCGTCACGGCTGGTGACCCCCACCGACACGCTGCAGGCGTTGGCCGACCGGTCGGGCGACGACTCGCCGTTCCGGGCCGACGAGCCGTACCGCCGTGCCCTGCGCGGCATGCACGCCCGCCTGCACGCCTTCGCCACCGACGTGCTGGGCGAGGCCCCGCTGCCGCACCCCGCGGTGCCCCGCGACCCGTACGGCTCGCTGGACGAACTGCAGGCCGACCTCGACACCGTGGTCGCCTCGCTGCGCTCGCATGGCGCCGGCACGGTGGCCGACTCGTTGGTGGTGCCCGTGCGCGACGGCGTGGCGATGTTCGGCGCCCACACCTGCGCGCTCGACATGCGCCAGAACTCGGCGGTGCACGAGCGGGTGGTGGCCGACCTGCTGGCCGCCGCCGGCGTGCACGCCGACTACCTGTCGCTCGCCGAGCCCGACCGGGTGGGCCTGCTGCTGGCAGAACTGCACGACCTGCGCCCGCTGCGGCACGCGTTCGCCACCTACACCGAGGAGACCGCCGGCGAGCTGGCGATCCTGGACCAGGCCGCCCGTGCCTCGCGCCGGTTGGGCCTGCGCGCCGTGCCCCACTACGTCATCTCGAAGGCCGAGTCGGTGAGCGACGTGCTGGAGGTGGCGGTGTTGCTGAAGGAGGCCGGCCTGCTGCGCCCCGGCGCTGCGCCCGAGGCCGACCTGGACATCGTCCCCCTGTTCGAGACCATCGACGACCTGCACCGCGCGCCCGACATCGTGGCCGCACTGCTGGCCGAGCCCGCCTACCGGTCGTTGGTGGAGCACCGCGGCCGCCAAGAAGTGATGATCGGCTACAGCGACTCGAGCAAGGACGGCGGCTACCTGACGTCGATCTGGAATCTGTACCGCGCCCAGCAGGAACTGACCGCGGTGGCCCGCGCTGCCGGCGTGCGCCTGCGCTTCTTCCACGGCCGCGGTGGCACGGTGGGCCGCGGTGGGGGGCCGGCGTACGACGCCATCCTGGCCCAGCCGAGCGGCACGGTGGACGCCGCGCTGCGCATCACCGAGCAGGGCGAGATGGTGGCCGCCAAGTACTCGCGCCCGGCCGCCGCCCGCCGCAACCTGGAGACCTTGGTGGCCGCGACCATCGAGGCCTCGGCCGTGCCCGCCACTGCCGTCGATGGCATGGACGGCGCCGACGGCATCGACGGACGCTTCCTCGCCACCATGGACAGCCTGTCGGCCGCAGCGATGGCCGCATACCGGGGCCTGGTGTACGACGAGCCGCACTTCGTCGCCTTCTTCCGCAGCATCACGCCCATCGGCGAGATCGCCCGCCTGAACGTGGGCTCACGCCCGGCCTCGCGCACCGCGTCGGATCGCATCGAGGACCTGCGCGCCATCCCGTGGGTGTTCGGCTGGTCGCAGTGCCGCATCTCGCTGCCCGGCTGGTACGGCGTGGGCAGCGCGTTCGACGCGGTGGCCGCCGCCGACGATGACGCACTCGCCGTGTTCGGCGACATGCACGACCGCTGGCCGTTCTTCCGCTCGGCGTTGTCGAACATGGGCATGGTGCTGGCCAAGACCGATCTGCACATCGGCCGTCGCTACGCCGAGCTGGTGGACCCGGCCTACGGCCCTCGCCTGTTCGCCACCATCGAGGCCGAGCACACCCGCGCCGTGCAGTGGCACGCTCGCATCACGGGCTCGCCCGACCTGCTCGCCGGCAACCCCACCCTGGCGCGCAGCATCGCCAACCGCTTCGCCTACCTGGACCCCCTGCACGTGCTGCAGGTGGACATGCTGCGCCGCTACCGCACCGGCGACGACGACCCCGACGTGGCCCGGGCCCTGGAGTTGACGATCAACGCCATCGCCACCGGCCTGCGTAACAGCGGCTGAGCACTCGCGCCGGTCAGCCGCCATCTCTCCCGAGACCTGGTTGCCATCTCGATCGCAGCTCCACGATGGCGAGGGCCGGAAGCGACAGGAGGAGGACGACGAGCGCGAACGCCCCCCATCCACGGCGCTCGGTGACGCTCTCGCGTCGTTCGGCCCGCTTCGGGAGGTCCGTGAAGTCGACTTCTCTCGGATCCATCGGGTCGTAGACCACCATGAGGTGTCCACCCGGGTCGGGCGACTCACCCCGGCGCTTCATGAGCACCTCGATCTCGCTGCCGCTCCGGGGAGTGAACCTGACGAGCGACCACGTCTCCCGGTGCGAGTCACCTTCGCCGTCGTCGATCTCGTGCACCTCCCACGACAGCGGCGTCGCCTGCGCCACCAGCACACGGGCGTTGCGGATGGCGTTGTCCTTCTCGTCGGCGTCAGCACCCCGCAGCAGCGCCGTTCCGACGATGAGCAACCCCGCCGGGACGAGCAACACGAACGGTCGACTGCTCACTGCACCCCGACGAACCACTACCGGCGCCCCGTCGGCTCGTCGCCCCAGCCGTGCTGCTGCGACGTCGCCGATCAGCCGATCGGCGCGGGACGGAGCCACGGTGAACCAGAACGACGTCCGCGGTGGGGCGCAGCGGGCGCGGACGCTGCATCGAACGGTTGTGGGCGTGACCTCGACATCGACGATCTCGTTCCACGGACGTGATGTGACCGTGACGAGGTCGCGAACCTCCATGCCGTACGACGTGACGTACACGGCCCGACGGAGCGCCCGCCACGAGAGCCAGGCGCCGGCGAGCACGACGAACGGGGAGTGCGACCAGTCCCAGCCGAGCGGTGACCGTGGGTCCTCCTCGATCGCAACACGTGACAGCAGCGCCGTCGCGCCGGCGATCCCAGCGGCGATCGCCAGGTTCAACGCAGGATGCCGGTGCACCCCGAACACCTCGCCGCCCGTGTGGCGCACCTCGCCATTGTTGCGCAGGTCCAGCGACGCCGCGCTCAGCACCGGTCCGTCGGGTCAGACCAGGCGGACCGTGACGCCGCAGATGCGCATCTCCTCGCCTGCCCGCCGCCGATCGGTGGCGACCAGCTCGAGCTCGTCGATGCCGTTGCCGCGCACCCCGGCCGGTTGGAACCGGACCGCGTGGTCGACCCCGGCCGAGTGCCACCTGGCGCGCATGCCAGCGGGATCCTTCGCACCGACCACGACCCCGGCGATGCCGGTGACCACCGAGGTGTCAGTGTGGGCCACCCATGTGGGCCCGGCCCAGTGCCAGGCGCCGTTCGGGACCGGCTGGTCGACGCTGACGATGGCGCCGCCCACGTCGCCCGGGTGCAGGTGCCGCCCGCGGATGTCGGGCAGGTCGCCGCTCCACACGATGCGGATGCCGGCCTCGGCCAACGCCGCCTCGCGCCGGTCGAGGTCGTCGACCTCGTAGATGGCCATGTAGCCGCCGTCGCCGCCGCGCTTGTCGAGCAGACGCCCGGCCGTGGTGCCCGACCGTGTGGGGGACACGACCTCCAGGAACTGGTCGCCGATGGTCATGAGTGCGTTGTGCAAGCCGAACACGCCGACGCCAGGGTCCTGGTAGCAGACGGTGAGTCCCAGCCGTTCACAGAGCTCGCCGACCGCCGCGTCGAGATCCCTCGCCACCAGTGCCACCTGCCGCAACCTGATCATGGGGGAGAGCCTGTCACGGCGGGTGGGTATCGTGCGGACCATGCTGACGGCGATCGAAGGACGGGTGCTGGGTTGCCTCCTGGAGAAGGAGCGCACCACGCCCGATCAGTACCCACTGACGCTCAACGCCCTGGTGTCGGCGTGCAACCAGAGCACGTCGCGCGAGCCGGTGATGCGCCTCGACGACCACGAGGTGGACGCTGCGCTCACCTCGCTGAAGGGGCAGACCCTCCTGCGCTTCGTGCACCCGTCGCACGGCCGCAGCGTCACCCGCTACCGGCAGGTGGCCGACGAGACGTGGGGCCTGGAGCCCGAAGCCGCCGCCGTGGTCGCCGTGCTGTTGCTGCGCGGCCCGCAGACCGCCGCCGAGCTGCGCTCGCGCACCGAACGGCTGCACGAGTTCGCCTCGGTCGACGCGGTGGAGGCCGTGCTGCGTGCCCTGGCCGCCGACCAGCGAGCCCACCTGCTGGAACGGCAGCCCGGCCAGAAGGAAGCCCGCTGGCAGCAACTGTTCGCCGAGGAGCCCGAGGTGGTGTGGGCGCCCACAGCCGCCGTGCCCGCCGAGGCGGTGCGGGGGAGCGTGGCCGAACGCATCGCCGAGCTCGAGGCCCGGGTGGCCCGCCTGGAGTCGGCCCTGGCCGACCTGTTGCCGCCGACGGAGGAGGCAACAGGGCAGGGCGAACCGACCCCAGGCGATGCCCCGGCCTACGGGGAATGAGGGTTCGGATCTTCAGTTGTCAAGGTGCCACCGGCCGGGCATTCCTGCAGTCGCCGGCCGGTGTGGGTGGGATTGGCGGGCTCAGGCCGCCCACCGGTGGGGTGGTCCGGTGGTCATGACGCGTCCCGAGGGGGTGGTGACGGTGAGTTCTCGGTTCGGCCCGAGCATCAACTGCCAGCCGTTGTTGTGGACGAGGTGGTGGTGCCGGTGGCAGAGCGGCAGCAAGTTCGCGAGGTCGGTGGTTCCGCCGTTGCGCCACCAGTGGATGTGGTGGATCGTGCAGCGGTCGAAGGTGATGTCGCAGCCGGGGATGCCGCAGCCGCGGTAGAGCGCACGGAGCGCACGGCGCTGTGCCCGGTTCGCCAGACGTGTCGTCCGTCCGAGGTCGAGGCTGCCGGGTGCGGAGACGACGACCCCGTTGCGGACGACGATCTCGATGACGTTCGTGGACGGTTGTCCGAACAAGTCGTCGAGGACGCGTTGGGGGATGTCGACGGGTCGTCCCCAGTCGGTGTCGGGTGTGCCG
>CBHWEI010000162.1:0-9409 GCA_966112835.1 uncultured Acidimicrobiaceae bacterium | reverse complement strand
AGTTCGGCAACGACGTCGGCTTCTACATGTTCAAGCTGCCGTTCATCACGTTCGTGCTCGACTGGCTGTTCCTGGCCGTCGCGTTCATCACGGTGCTGGTGCTCGCCACGCACATCCTCTCGGGTGGCATCGTGCTGCAGCCGCCGCGCCCGAAGGTGCGGCGGGCGACGAAGGCCCATCTGGCCGTGCTGCTGGCCATCCTGGCCGTGCTGAAGGCCGGCGACTACTGGGTGATGCGCTACGAGCTCACCAACGCGAACCGGGGTTCGTTCACCGGCCCGAACTACACGGTGGTCAACGCGCAGCTGCCGGCCGTGCTGCTGCTGGGGCTCATCGCCCTGTTCACGGCGGGCCTGTACCTCAGCACGCTGAAGACCGACCGCTGGCGGCCGGCGCTGGTGGCCTCGGCACTGTGGGCCGTGGTGGCGCTGGTGGGCGGTGTCATCTACCCGGCGGTGATCCAGTCGTTGGTGGTGAACCCCAACAAGAAGGACAAGGAAGCCACCTACATCGCCCACAACATCGAGGCCACGCGTCAGGCGCTCGGTATCGGCGATGTGAAGGTGGAGCCGGTCACGTTCGACAGCATCACGGCCACGAAGGCCGAGAACGACGTCGCTGCCCTGCAGGACGTGCGGCTCATCAAGCCCGACGAGAAGATGGAGACCCGGTTCCGCACCGACGAGGGCCAGCCGGGCATGACCATCGCCGACCTCGACCCCGATCGCTACGAGGTGGAGGGTCGCGAGCAGCAGGTCATCGTCGGTGCGCGCGAGCTCGATCTGTCGCAGGTGGGCAACAAGTCGTGGCAGGGCACGCACCTCATCAACACGCACGGCTGCGGGTTGGTCATGGCCACCGCGGCGCAGATCCAGAGCGACGGCAAGCCGGTGTACCGCACCGATGTCGCCAAGGTGGATCGGCCGCAGCTGTACTTCAGCCCCACCCTCGACGGCTACTCGGTGGTGAACACGTCGGTGGCCGAGCAGCCTTGCGAGGGCCTCGACGACGGCGGCGCGTACTCGGGCGACGCGGGCGTGAAGCTCGACTCCGGGTTGCGCCGCCTGGCGTTCGCACTGGCCGAGTTCGACTACAACCTCATCGGGTCCAGCGCCATCAACGACCAGTCGCGCTTCCTCTCGGTGCGCAACGTGCGGGCCCGCGCCCAGAAGGCGGCGCCGTTCCTGTCGTACGACGGTGACCCGTACGCGGCGGTGGTCGACGGCAAGGTGCTGTGGGTCATCGACGGCTACACCACCAGCTCGCGATACCCCTACGCCCAGTTCGCCGACAACACCCAGGTCATTCCTGGCAGCGGCCTGGACCACCGTTTCAACTACGTGCGCAACAGCGTGAAGGTCACCGTCGACGCATACGACGGTTCGGTCACGCTCTATGCGGTCGACGAGTCCGACCCGGTGCTGCAGGTGTGGAAGTCGGCGTTCCCCGACCTGTTCTCACCCATGAGCGCCATGCCGAAGGAGCTGGTCGACCACCTGCGCTACCCGGAGGAGCTGTTCCGGGTGCAGACCGCGGCGTACAGCAAGTACCGCCTCGACGCGAACGACTTCTTCGACCGGCGCGGCGCCTGGTCGGTGTCGCTGGCCGCCAACGCCGACGCGTCGAGCGCCGTGGGTGGCACCGCCACGTTGAACACCACCGAGACCGGAGCGCCCAACGACTTCGCCTCCGAGAGCGACCTGGCCCGGTTCGTGCCGTACTACACCATGTTCCACAAGCAGACCGGTGGGCCGGCCACGTTCGAGCTGTTCCGGCCGTTCCAGCCGTTCAGCACCACCGACCAGCGCAAGGAGCTCATCGCCTACATGACGGCGAGCAGCGACCCGGCCACCTACGGCCAGCTGGTGTCGTACGAGTTCCCCAGCAACGCCCTGCCCGAGGGCCCCATCACCGTCGGCGCGGCCATGGCCAGCGACCCGAAGGTGAGCGAGACCATCACGCTGCTCGGCCAGCAGGGGTCGAAGACCGCGTTCGGCGACCTGCAGCTCATCCCCGTCGCCGGTGGCGCGGTGTGGATCGCCCCGCTGTACGTCGAGAGCGACACCGCCGGCCAGCCGCTGCTGCGGCGCATGGTGGTGAACTACGCCGGCAAGGTGGGCATCGGCAACTCCATCGGTGAGGCCTTGGCGGAGGTGCTGCCCGGGTTCAGCGCCGACATCGGCGACGTCGCCGGCTCCACCCCGACCGACCCCAACAAGCCGCCGGTCACCGACCAGACGGCCCAGGAGTTGCTGGCGCAGGCGGAGACGCTGTTCGACGAGGCCGACGCCGCGTTGAAGGCCGGCGACCTGGGCACCTACGCCGACAAGGTGGCTGCGGCCCGCGACCTGGTGTCGCAGGCGCTCGAGCTGCTCGACAACTGATCAGGTGCGCGGCGGGTTGCGCCGCATCTGCTCGGCCAGCGCGGCCAGGTCTTCGCGGAACGCGATCTCGTAGCGCGCCTGCTCGTTGGCGAGCTTGATCTGGCCGCCGCGCAGGGCAGCCATGACCTCGTCGCTGATGGTGCCGGAGGCGACGTCGGCGGTGCGCTCGGCCAGGCCGTCGATGTCGCGGCCGAGCTCGCTGATCTGGTTGGCCAGCTCCTGGCCCACCGAGTCGACGCGCTGCTCCAGCGCGGCCACCTGCTGGCCGGTCTGCGTGGCCTTGGCGTCGGTGGTGGCGACGCGCTCGGCCAACTGGTGCAGCTGGTCGGCGAGCGACTCGGCGGCGGCGACGCGGGCGGCGAGCGCAGCGACCGACAGGCGCAGCTCGGTGTCGTCGTGGGTGTCGGCCGGTGCCTCGGCCTGCTGCTGCAGCTCGGTGATGCGGTCGCGCATGCTGCTGAGCTGGGCGCCGAACTCGGCCTGCGCCGTGACCCGCGCGTTCAGCTGCGAGAGCTGCCCGGTGAGCACGTCGATCTGGGCGACGCGCAGGGCGAGGTCGTCGATCTGCATGGCCTTCTCGTCGAGCGTGCCCAGGTGGGCCACCTGTGCGGTGAGCTCGTCGAGCCGGGCGAGCACGTCGGGGTCGGTGGCGGCCGGCGGTGCGACGGCGAGCAGCGGCGCCGGCGCGGGCGCCGGCGCTGCCGCGGCAGTCTGGGCGACGTTCGAGACCTCGGTGAGTGCGGCCTCGGCGGCGGCCGACGCTGCCGACACCTGCCCCTCGAGCAGGGCCAGCTTGGCGAGCACGTCGGGGTCGGTGCCGCCGGCCTGGTCGACGCGGCCGGCCAACTCGTCGATGCGGCCCTGCAACACCGCCTGCAGCTCGGCGATGGCGGTGGGGTCGACGCCGGGTGCGGCGGCGGGCGCGGCGCTGGTGCGCTGGCCGAGCTCGTCGATGCGCGCCGCCAGCTCGTCGAGCCGGTCACTGGCGCCGGTGGCCACGTTCTGGTCGTTCGACAGGGCGAGCGCGGTGGCGTCGAGGGCGGCGAGGCGGCTCTCGACGATGGAGCGCGACTGCTCGGCCGCCATCAGGCGGGCCTTCACCTCCATCAGCTCGGCCCGCAGGTTCATGAAGTCGGCCGGGTCGATGGTGTTCTTCTTCGACTTCTTCGGCGGCTTGCTCACCGCGGCGGGGGCCGGCGGCGCGGCCAGCGGGGCCGGTGCGGGGGTGGGCGCCGGCGGCGGCGGTGCGGGCACGCTGGACTCGGGCGCGACCTCGTCGCTCCCGGCTGCGGAGTCCTTCTTCTTCTTGCTGAACAGTCCCATGGTGTGAGCTCCCAGTCGCGGCGTCGGCACCAGCGGCGGCGGGGCGAGCGTACCTGTTGTCCGGGGGTCGATGGGGGTTGCCCCGGACAGGTTTCACAGGGACCCGACTGTCACTCGGCACCGGTGGTCGTTAACCTGAAGTCGATCTCCGGTGGCTCGGAGGGGAAGCGGCGGTCCTCTTCGAGGCCGCCGCTTCTTTGTGGGCCCGACGTGGCGAGGCCTTCACGAGGCCATGGCCCGCACGTGCGGGGCGCGCACCATCACCGACAGCGGCACCATGCCCATGCCCGACGTGGCCGAGGGGTTGGTGTTGCCACCGGGGTTCACGTGGCGGCGCAGGGTGAGCGAACGCGTCTCGGGGTGCACGCTCTCGGCGAAGGTGGTCTCGATCCAGTCGCAGAGCACGTCGCAGGCGTGGTACGAGGCGCCCACCTTGGCGTCGGCGTCGGCCAGCACGGTGATGCTGTTGATGATCGGCTGCCCGTCGATGGGCTCGCCGTCGCCGTCGAGCTGCAGCGACTGCAGCACCAGCTCCTGCACGGCGTGGATGCTCTGCAGCACCATGGTGCGGTTGCGCACGCCGGGCGAGCCCTCCAGGGCGTCGGGGTCCGGCTCGGCCACCTCGATGACGCAGATGAGCGAGTCGTCGGGGATGGTGGCCGGCTCGCCGTCGCCGGCGACCGGGTCGTCGTCGTGCAGGCGTCGGCGGACGATGTTGCGGATCAGCACGAGCAGCAGCTGCAGCAGCAGCACCGACGGCACGATGATGAGCAGCCACGGGTGCGTGGTGGTGGTGGCCGCGAACGTGGTGGGCTGCGAGGTGCCGTTCACGGTGCCGACCACGCGCTGCTCGCCGAACGAGAGCGCGGGGAACTCGATCGGCACCGAGAACGCCTTCTGCTCACCCACCTCGAGCCGGTCGACCTTGACCGGCGGGACGAAGCCGTTGGGGTCGTCGGTGGGTCCGGCGCGGAGGCTGACCGAGGCGTCGTCGACGGCGACGGATCCGGTGTTCACCAGCGTGAACTCGAGCGTGCGATGCGCGGGAGCGCCCCACCACGTGCCGAACGTGTCGCTGCCGCGCAGCGCCACGTGTTGCACCTCGACGCGGCGCAGCGCGGGTGCGGTGACCGTGCCGTCACCGGGGTGGTCCGACGGTGCGCCCGGGATGTCGACCGGTGTGGTGGCGATGTCGTCGGCGTCCTGGCTGAAGGCGCGCACCACGCACGGGCACGGCGACGGCGGCACCACCACCGACAGGCGTCCCTGCACGGTGCCGTCGGCAGACGCCACCAGGATCTGTGCCGACGCGACCGCGCAGTCCGACGAGCCAGAACGGGCTTCCGCGCCGCACACCTCCACCTGCACCATCGAGCCCGGCGACCACCCGGTGCCCTTCACCTTGAACGTGGCACCCTGCACGATGACGTCGTCGGGGAAGGGGTCGTTGACGACGTTGATGGTGGGCACCACCGGCGTGGTGGACTGTGCCACGACGATACGGGGACCGACCGCCGTCGCGCCGAGGACCACCGCGAGCCCGATGCTCGCGGTGCACCATCGCACGGGACGCCGATCGACGCGGATCATGCGGTGGCGTTCCTCCGGCGCCGCGCCCAGAGGCGTTGCAGCACGATCGCGAGGATGATGCCGCCGACGATGCCGACGAACAGCCACGGCACCGTCCACTGGCTGAGCGACGCGCCCGCCGTGACCGTGCCCTGCTCGGCCACCACCGACAGATCGGCCGTGAGTCGCACGTAGGGTTTCACGTCGCGCACGATCTCGGCGATGGTGATGGAGCCGCCCGGCAACAGCTCGGGGATGTCGCGCTGGGGCAGCTCGTGACCGCCGAGGCCGAACAGCCCTTCGAGCGAGAGGTTCGCAGTGGGCGACAGCCGGATGTCGCCGGTGTTGGTGAGGACGTACGTGATCTTCGCCGTGTTGCCACCGAACGGCATGCCCGGCGTGTCGTACGTGACGTTGAACGAGTCGACCGACAGCGACGGGCTGGTGAGGCCGTCGACGCGCACGTAGATGCGTGCGCCGATGCGCACGCGCACGTCGACGCCGATGCCGGCGTTCGGGTCGCTGGGGTCGTCGAGCTTCTGGGCGACGATGGCGCCCACGTGGTCGCCGGGGGTGGCATCGGCCGGAACCGCGATGCTGAACGGGATGATGACCTGCTGGTGCGGATCCAGCGTGTACTGGGTGGCGCCGAGCTCGACCCAGGTGCCCACGTCCGTGGGCTTCTCCTCCTCGCGCAGGAGGCTGAACGAACCGTCGTCGGTGTTCACCGCGTCGGTCGCATAGACGGCGAACGTCGCCGTGGTGTCGCTGAGGTTGGCGATGGCCACCTTGTCGCCGAACTTCGTTCCCGTAGGGAACGTGTAGACGAAGAAGTCGCGCCCGCCGGGGCCGTCGTCGCCGGAGGGCTGCACCGAGAACGCGCCGGCCTCGCCGGGGTTGGTCTCGTCGCCGGTGGCCGGGGTGCCCGAGTCGGCGGGTGTCGTGGTTTCGGGTGGCGCCGACGCGGGCGTGAGGGTGGCCGAACCGAACAGCAGTGTGAGGGCCGTGGCCGTGACCTGGGGCCGTGTCCGTCGCAGGGCCGCCATTGGTCCTGTCCTGTGAAGCGGAGCGGGTGGGACTCCGGTCGCCCGGGGTCCCACCCGCTCGATTGTCATTCCTTACGTGGTGCCAGAACCGACGGTTCAGGCAAGGGTGAGCACGATGCCACCGGTGTAGACACCGGCACCGGCCGAGGCCGGCACACCGAGGTACAGCGAGGCGGTGCACGTGAACGTGCCGCCCGACTGGTTCACCGGTGCCGAGCACAGCGTCTTGGCACCCGGGCCACCACCAAGGCCGCCGAGACCGTCGACGCCGACGCCCGGATCGTTGGTGTTGCCGGCAGCGACGAGCTGTGCCAGCCAATCGGCGGGCGACGTGGCGCTGGCGGCACCGGCGGACACTGCAGCGACATCACCGGGGATGTCGTTGTGGGTGATGACGGCCGACGGCGTCCAACCGAGGTTGTCGCCGGGGATGCACAGGCGGTTGCTGGCGATCGTGGCGGCGAGTGCCGGGTTGGCGATGAACGGACCGGCGCCGGCGTTGGAGCACAGCGCCACGGTGACGCCGGGCAGCGGCGTGAACGTGGGTGCGCCGGCGGCGCCGAAGTCGGTGGCGTACGCGGTGACCGACCACGCTGCGGCGGTGCCGCGGGCGTTGGTGACCGTGATGGCCTGCAGCGCACCGGTGGACACCTGCTCCTTACCGTTCAAGACGACCGGCGTCATCTGGACGATGCCGGGCACCTTGTCCATGGTCATCGTCGTGCCGACGACGGGCTGCACCAGGATCTCCTGGAGGTTGCAGCTGCCGGAGGTGGCGTCGCACTGGTTGGCCAACACCGTGATGGTGATGGTCGCCGACGCGCTGACGAGGTTCGTGGTGTCGGTGGCCGTGAACGTGTAGACCACGGGAGCGCCGGGGTCGGTGGCCGGAGCGGTGTACGTGAACGCACCGTTCGTGTTGGGCACGTTGGCACCGTTGTTGTCGGTGATCGTGAACACGAACGGGCTGCCACCGCCTTGTGCTTCGTTCACGTCGTTGCAGTTGTCACCCACGTTGATGGGCAGCGACTGGCCGACGCCCACGGCACCGGTCTCGTTGGTGCAGGTGGGAGCGGTGGGCGGGGCCACGACGACGGCCTCCTCGAACGCGCCGATGGTGGCGGCCGGGGTGAAGCTGTTGGTGGTGGCCGGCGGCACGGCGATGGTCGACGCGCCGGGCTGGCAGTCGAAGTTCACCTTGATGAGGCCACCTGCGACGACCGACTGCGTGAAGATGCTGCCGGTGGTGGCGGTGTTGGCGCCACCTGCACCGATGGGCAGCGGTCCGATCGCACCGGGTGCACCCTGCTTGAACTGGACGTTGCCGCCGAGCGGCGTGACGGTCCAGTCGGGCAGCGGCTGGTCGACGGCGATCGGCGTTGCCGTCTCGTCGGCGCCGCCGGGACCGGTGCCGCCGGGAACGCCGTCAGGGTCGGTGATGAACGTGGACAGCTGCGTGGGCAGGTCGAGCAGGTCGACGCGAGTCAGCGTGCCGCGGACACCGCCGCCGACGTCGACGTTCGACGCCTGGCGGGCCACCCACACCTTGGTGGGGATGGCGTTGGTGCCGACGGTGAGGACGCCGAGGTTGTAACCGGCGACGAGGATCGAGGCCGGGATGGCGCCGGAGATGGAGCC
This sequence comes from uncultured Acidimicrobiaceae bacterium, assembly GCA_966112835.1. Lineage (GTDB taxonomy): Bacteria > Actinomycetota > Acidimicrobiia > Acidimicrobiales > Ilumatobacteraceae > UBA668. Next base: position 1,449 of record CBHWEI010000162.1, on the reverse strand, counting down.
GCCGGACAGGACGATGTTGCCGTTGCCCAGCGTCTGCGGGTTCGGAGTGGCGGTGCCGTTGATGGTCCACGGGATGTCGGACCAGTTGCCGTTGGCGTTGTTCTGACACGTGTTGACCGTGGTGAGTGTCCCGGGCGCGGCCTCGACGGCCCCGCTGGTGACTCCCACGGCGACCATCGCGGTCAACAGACCGGCGATCGCTGCGATGGCGCTTCTGCGCCGGGTGGATGCTTGCAAGAGGATCTCTCCCTACTCGATGTTGGTGGCTCGGATGTGCTGACCACATCGAGGAAGCGCGCGGTATGACCGGTGATACGGCGAAACGCAAGGACGGCGGACCGTGCTTGCGTGAAACTGCTTTCGTCGAATCCACGAGCCGTCTGCCGACGTCCCCTCCCGTGGTTGTGGGCCACGTCACGTTCCGTGGCGGGCTTGGCGGCACCATACCAGGAGGTTTGGGGCCGCCGTCAAGACCCCACTTGACCGAACCTGAACATACGACGTTCGTCGTCAGCCCTTGACTTTGGGCCAGGGCCGCGGTTTCCTTGCGCAAGTCCGCGTTTGGGGAGCGGACCTCCGAGCCACACAACCAAGGGGACCGAAAATGCGCAGCCACCAGCGGGGGGCCGTCGTTCTGCTCGTCATGCTCTCGGTCGCCCTCGCGGCGGCACTCGTCGTCGGCGGCACCCGGCGCACCGCCGTCGCGCTCGCCGCGACCAACGCGTGCAAGAGCAACGCCACCGGTACGTACAGTGACATCAGCGTCGGCCTGACCGGAACAGCCGCTCCGAATCCGGCGACCGTCGGCGGAGGTGTCGTCACGCTGAGTGGTGTGAACTTCACTGCCGCCGTTCCCGCCACGCTGCTGATCTCGGGCTACAACCTGGGTCTGCTCACCGTCGGCTCGAACACGATCCCGGTGAAGGCATGGGTGTCGATCGCCGGGTCGAACACCACCGAGGGCTCGCAGTCGGTGCAGTTCACCACGTCGGTCGCGACGACCATCACCGATCCCAACGGCATCCCCGGTTCGGGTGACGAGACCGCCACGCCGCTGAACCTGAACGTGGCCCTGCCGAACACCACCTGGACGCCCACGGCGGCCGGCACCATCAGCTTCTCGCAGGGCGCGCCTGGTTCGCTGCCCACGATCGCCGCCGGTCAGGTGGCGGCCGTCGCCACCACGCCGGTGGGCGGCATCTACATCAGCGCCCAGGTGGCCAACGGGCTCATCAAGGCGAACTTCGACTGCCAGGGCGGCACCTCTGCGGTCGGCGGCGCCACGTTCACCGCATCCACTCCCGGCGCGTTCGCCACAGCGGCCGTGAACGGTGGCGGCGGCACCACCGTCCCGGGGACCACCGCTCCGGGCACCACCTCGCCCGGCACGACCTCGCCCGGCACGACGGCGCCCGGCACGACGACGCCGGCCACCACCGCGCCGGGCAC
>CBHWEI010000161.1:0-9446 GCA_966112835.1 uncultured Acidimicrobiaceae bacterium | reverse complement strand
ACCGCCCTCGCCAGCGAATCACCCAGCGCCGGATCGATGCTCACGACGCCGAACGCCTCGAGGTCCACGAACAGCTCGCCCCCGTCGTCGAGTGCGCCGAGGTGCACCAACGCCGGACACGGGGCGACGCACTCGCGTGCCTCGTCGGCGAGTTGCTCGAGCGACACCTCCGCGGGAAGGCGCCACACGCTGCGGGCGATGTCGGGCCGCCACAGCAACGAGCTCGGCAGTGCCGAACCGCGAAGGTGCAGCGTCACCTCACCCGCCTCGCTGACGGCCACGGCCAACACCGCCGCTCCCTGGGTGGCCAGGTCGGGCGCCGCGGCGCGAAGTGCTACGTCCACGCGGGCGAGCCGCTCGGCCGGGTCGAGCAAGCGCAGCAACAACTCGGTACGGGCTTGGGCGAACGTCGGTGTGGAGGCCACCGCCGTCGAGGTGGCGCCACGCCACTGCCGACGGCGACGCGTCTCGATGGTCACCAGTGCGCCGCCGGCGAGCAGCAACGCGCCGGCGAGACCGGGGAGCGCAGAGGAGTCGTCGGCCGGGCTCGAGACGGCGGCGCCGATCGGCGCGGTCTCTGTCGGCGCGGCATCGGCCGGCACCACGACAGTGGTGGTCGGCACCACGACGGTGGTCGACGGCGCCGAAGTGGCAGGCGCGGCGTTCGCCGGCGCGGCGGTCGTCGGCACGTCCGTGGTCGCCGGGGTGGTGGCGGCAGGACGCGGCGCGGCCGCAACGTGTGACGGCGGTGCAGCAACCCCCACCGACGGCGGCACGACCGGGTCGGCAGGCACGATGACCACGGTCTCACCGGGGATGAGCAGCGTCGGGTCGCGGTGCCCCAACACGGGCGCGTTCTGCTGGATGAGCACCTCGGTGAGCGCCATCACCTCGCGGTTCGTCGCGTCGCGACCGAGCGTCTGGTCCAGGTGGCCCTCGGCGATGTCCCAGTACGAGTCGCCGCGAACGACCATGTGCGTCACCGCCGATCGGCCCTCGGCATGGCCCACCGTGCTCAGGCCGCCCGCCATCAGCCCCGCACCGACGGACGACAACGCCACGAAGCGGACCAGCCCGCACACCATGGCGGCCGGGCCGCGACCGACCTGGCGCTCGACCACCTCGTCGGGCCGACGACGGTGCGGCAGCACGCGCCGGAGCTCGCCCACGGCCGTGGCGGCGAACCACAGCCACAGCAGCAGGAACGCCGCGGCCCCGAGGTGAACGACCACGTCGGTGTCGACGCGATGCGAGTGCCACAGGTCGCGCCAGCGCTGCAGCGACAGCCAGGGCGCGCCCACCCAGGCGACCACGGCCACGGGCACGCCGACGAGCACGGCGAGCAGGAACAGGAAGCCAGTGAGGCGAAGCAGGGAACGTGTGAGCACGCGCACGTGCGGCTCCTTTCGGATCAGTCGGAGAACACGACGCGGGCGATGCCCGTGGCGGTGACGGTGAGGGTGGATCGACCACCGAGGGCGAGGAAGACGGTGGTGCGGCGCTCGGTGATGGTGACGCGCACCGAGTCGACGCCGACCACCACCTTCACGTCGGCCGGCCGGACACCGGCGCGTTGCGCGTACGACAGCGCCGCTCGGCGAGCAACGACCGGGTCGAATGCCGCGACGGGAGTCGCCGTCGACACCGCGGCGCGGGCCGCTGCCTCGGCGGTGTTCGACGCGTGACGGCGCGCGGCCATGGTGCGCCCGCCGTCCACCACCAGCCCGCCGCCGGCGAGCGCGACGACGAGCAGCAACAGCATGGCGATGGACACCGAGCCACGGTCGCGGTCGCCCCGTTCGTTCATCGTCGGTACCGATCGACGGGTTGGGTGTCGCGCATGGCGACCACCCTCGAGCCGGGTGACCACACGCCGCTGAGCGACTGGTTGCGCACCGTGCACGACACGGCGACGGTGACGGTGCCGCCCTGCCAGGCGCCCGCGGCCGACGGCGACCACACCGTGGACACGCGAACGCCGCCCGTGCAACGAGTGTGCAGTGATGATCGCTGCACGCTGTCGGCGGCGGCCGCCTTCGCAGCCGTGGGTGTGGGGGCCTGCGACGCGGAGCGGGCTGCCGCCTGTGCCGCGTTGGTCACCTGTACACCGGTCGCGTGCAGCCGGCCGAGGAACCCGAGGAACAGCACGGCGAGCACGCAGAACAGCAGCAGGAACATCATCTCCTCTGGTGTGGCCACACCGGCTTCGTTGCCGGATGAACGCGTGTGCGCTGTCGGCATGTCGTCACGCCTCCTTCGGCGCCGACTCGGTGGCGCGAGCACGCAGCCCGAGCGACGAGCCGAGCACGCCCGGCGTGTTGCCGACGACGGTGACCGTCACGACCGGCCCGGCCGAGCAGGTGACCACGGCGCCTCGCCCCCACTGGCCCGCGTGGGCGCGGATCATCGACCTGGCCGCGGCCACACCCTGGGGGCACGAGCCGTCGTACGCCGCGGCGACACGCGCGCCTTCCGCCGCAGCGTCGTCGAAGACGTTGCGGGCGTGCCAGTACGCCGATGCCTCGAACACGAGCAGCATCGACAGCAGCAGGGTCATGCAGCCGAACAGCATCTGGATGGACACGTCGACCGCCCCTCGGTCACGGGGCGACCTGTTCACGTCAGGGCGTCACCGGGTCGGGCACGTTGCTCTTCGCCTGGTTGAACTTGGCGGTGAAGAACGCCGTCGCGGCCAGGGCGATGACCACACCCACGGCCAGCCAGATCATCTTCGTGACGGCCTCGTCCACGCCGTCCTCATCGGCCCGGTGGTGCCACGCCTCGTCGGCGCGCTCGCGGAACCCCGCCCACGCGACCTGCAGCCACACGGCGACCGGCAGCAGTTGTTCGTTCATCTCGTTGCTCCTTGTGTTGTCCGCTTCGCACCGCTGCGGGGGTGCCCCGTTCTCGACTAACCGCCGAAGGCTGCGCTGATGCGCTCAGCCAGCGGGTAGGCCAGGAAGACGATGGTCGCCACCACGAACCCGATGGTGGGGCCGGAGAGGTTGGCATTGGCCCGGTCGGCCTCGCGCTCGAGCTCGTCGAGCGCCTTCGCCCGCATGCCTGCGGCCAACGCCGCGACCGTGTCGGTGATCGAGACGCCCTGTAGCCCCTGGCGTTCGACCGAGCCGGCGAACTCGCAGAGCTCGCGCACCTCGTAGCGACGCCCGAACTCGTCGATCGCGTCCCACACCGGCACGCCGCGCGCGGGTGCGGCTCGCACCTGGTCGCGCAGCGCGTCGAACGCGTCGGTGGTGCCGACGCCGAGCGCGAAACCGACCGCTTCCTCCACGCTCTGGTCGGTGGTCAGGCCCACTGCCACCAACTGCACGAAGTCGTTCGCCGCCTGCCGCAATTCGCGACGGCGCCGCTCGATGCGCGACGCGATGTCGCGCACCTGCACCCAGCCAGCCAGCGCGCCACACAACACTGGCAACACCAGTGCCACCAGCGAGAGCGGCAGTAGCTCCATCGCCGCGAGACCGGCGACGGCGGCAGCGACGACCATCGCCACGGCGACCGCCGCCACCAGCACACGTGTCGCGGCGTCGGCCGGCGACCAGTCGATGACGTCCAGGCCGCGGCCGAAGTGGCGATCGAGCCGATCGGCCACGACGCCCTCGGCGACGCGACGCTGCCATGACGCGGTCGACGTGGAGGTGGACGTACCCATCATGCGCACCCGCGCCGCGGCCACCGAGGCCGGCGCCCGGCGCAGCGACCGCGCCATGCTCCAGGCACCCGCGCCGAGCAGTGCGGTCACCAACGCCGACAACTGCATCGCGCTCATGCGTTCACCTCCGTGGTCTCTGGGGTGCGACCGCGAGCGGGTAGTTCGTACCGGCACAGCGATCGCAGCCACATGACGCATCCGGCCCACATGGCGAGTGGCAGCGCGAGCACGACCTGTCCCATGGGCGTGCCGTAGGGGCGCAGCAGATCGGACGCAGCGAGCCGCAGATAGGTGACCAGGACCACGCCGATGATCACCAGGCGTTGCATCGATTGCTGGTACACCGCTCGAGTGCGGTCGATGCGCTCACGGGCGGTCACCTCGTCGCGAGCCGCGGCGGCCAGCGCATTCACCGTGCCGTGCAGACGGCCGGCGCCGGCCGAGCCGCCCACGACCAGACGCAGCGCGGCGATGGCGGCGTCGGACGTCGGATGCGCCAACTCGTCGCCCAGATCGCCCAGCGCATCGTCGGTGCGGAAACCCTGGCGGCGACGCAGCACGAAGTGGTGCATGGGCACGGCGATCGCCTCGGGCGGCCGCGAGGCCACCTGTTCCAGCGCATCCTCTGCACCGACCGACGACCCGCGCAGCGTGTCGCGCAGGTCCTCCAGCCACTTGGCGATGGCCTCGACCCTGGCCCGCTCTTCATCGGCCCGGCGGTCGTGCAGCAGCCGACCCCACAGCGCGACCAGCGCGCCGGCGGCGAGCGCGAGCAGCACCCATCCGGTGCCGACGAGGACCACGAACGTGACGACCACCGCGGCAACCAGCCGGCCGCGCTCCACACCGGCCAGCACCGACTGGGTCGAGCCCTGTGCCGCTCGGATGCGCGGCGGCCTGGTGGCGTGCACCGCGGCGGCGAGTGCTCCACCGAGGAGCAACGCCACCACGAGCGCGACCAGGGTGGGCGGGAGTGCGTTCACACCGCCACCTCCTGCTGGTGCACGCCGGTCCGCAATGGTCGGTGAGTGTCACCACCGCCGTGCCACCACGCCGCCGTGAAGGTGGGGTCGGCAGCGCACAGCCGCTCGAGCATCCATCGTTGCGGCTCCGACGCCGGTCGAGCCCGGCGGTCGTCGGTGCCGGCACGCGGGGCGAGCAGGCGGTGCGTGATGAAGCGCGCGCCGTCCTCCTCCACCGACGGCGCCACGATCTCGGTGATGTACCGACCGTGCCGGTTGTCGCCCGTGACGTGCACCACCAGGTCCACGCTGCGGTACACCTGCCAGCGCGCCATGCGCAGCTCGATACCCGAGTGATAGGCGATGAGCTCGGCGAGCCGCTCGATGCCATCCTTCGCCGAACCGCCGTGCACGGTCGCCATCGCGCCCTGACCGATGGACATGGCCTGCACCAGCGCCGCGCCTTCAGCGCCGCGGATCTCGCCGACGACGATCCAGTCGGCCTTCGTCCGCACGGCCGGCACCATCATGTCGTGGCAGGAGATGCCCACCCCGTCGGAGGTGCTGGGCACCCGGGCCTGGTAGGCGTGCACCGATCGGTGCACGCCCATGGACGCAACGTTCAGCTCGAAGTCGGTCTCGACGGTGACGATCACGTCGTCCGCGTCGATCTCGGCGAGCAGGGCGCGCAGCAGGGTGGTCTTCCCTGAGCCCATGCGGCCACAGACGACGATGTTCATGTCCGCCTCGACCGCAGCGCGCAACAGCGCCACACCCGCATCGTCGACGACGCCTCGCTCTGCCAGATCGTCGAGCGTCATACCGAACACCGCCGCACGGCGGACGGTGACGAGCGGTCGCTGCACCACGTCGAACCCTTCGCCGTGGAAGCGGATGCCGGGCTCGAGCTCGAGGTCGACGAACGGGTGCTCGCGGTTGAAGGGTCGGCGGCGCGCTGCGGCCGTGTCGTAGATGATCCGTTCCAGGTCGCGGTCGCGGCGCACCAGCGGCGGCAGCAACTGCTGCGAACCGTCGCTGCGCTCCACGCGCACCGGATCGGCACCGAACACGAGCACGTCGGTGACGTGCGGGTCGCGCAGCACGTTCAGCAGCCGCGGCAGACCGAACATCTCGGACACGATCAGGTCCACCAGTGCAGCGCGTTCGTCGTGGCCCATCGGCGCCTGACGTGCCGCCATCCGCTGCTGGTCGAACTCGGGCAGCACCTGCCGTTCGAGCACCTCGCGGGTGAGTCGTTCGCGAGCATCACGCTCGGAAGCCGACTCGTCCCGCGTCGGCACGGGCAGACGGTCACCCCACTGCCGACGCACGTCGGCGACGATCTGGTCCAGGTCGAGCTCGTCGAACATCACCGCACCCCCACCGGTTCGCGCACCGACTCCAGCAACTCGGCGATCGCAGCCACCAGGCGGCTCCGGCGCAGACGACGGTCGCCTGCGAGCGCGCCACGATGCACCAGGTCGACCGTTGGTGGCTCCCAGGGCAGCCAGCCACCCCAGGCCGTGCCGAGCTCGGTCTGCATGGCCGAGCGATCGAATGCGACGCCGCCGGGTTGGTCGACCACGGCGACCTTCACCACGGCATCGTCCAGACCCGGATCGGCCGGTGACACACGTCCCGCGGCGCGGAGCCATTCGGTGGTCGCCACCGCGGCGCACACCTCGGGCGAGGTGGCCACGACCACCGAGTCGGCCATCGCCAGCAACGGCATCGCCGGCGAGAGCGCACGCAGTCGGCCGGCATCCACCACCACCACGCCGTCCAGGTCGTGCAGCACCGGCGCCCAGGGCAGTCGGGGCGAGTGGCAGGCGTGCGCGCGGAACGGGTCGGCCGGCGCGGCGACGATGCGGAGCGCGCCGTGGCGATGGGCGACCGCGTCGAACGCGTCGACGCCGGTCAGGTGATCGGTCGGGAAGGCGAGGCGCTCGAGGGCACCCAGTGCGTGTGCCTCCAGGTGCACGCGCCCGGCCAGCACGCCGCCGGCCGGATCGGCCTCGACCAGCCAGCAACGCTCGGTCTCGGCCAGGGTGGCCGCGAGCAGGAGTGCGGTGGTGGTGGCGCCGACGCCGCGCCACGAGGTGACGGTGATGATCACGAGCCCGCCTCCACCGAACCGTCGGCCGTCGCCACCACCGGCGGATCGCCGACGATGACCAGTTGCTCGGCCGCAGCCAGCCGCGCCACCACGACAGCCGACTCGGCCGAGACGGCGAGCGTCAACGACACGGCACCGTCGGCCGTGACCGACGCGGCCAGCACCCTCACCGGTACCGGCGCGGTGGTGTCGGCAGGGTCGAGCGCGGCGGCCAGGCCCGTGTCGCCCTGCGCCATCCCGTCCGGCAGGTTGCCGGGCTTCAACACCACACCCACACGTTGCTCGCCAGGAGCGAGTACCGGCGTCGACCGCCACATGCCCACCTGCAGGAGGGCACCGGGCTGCAGGTCGATGGCCGCGACCCGCCCGTCGAGCTCTGCCAGCGACACGGCGGGCACCAGGCCCTGCAGTTGCGTGTCGTAGGCGATGCCGGTCACCGTCAGGTCGTCGACGCTGATGACCTGACCTGCGGTCACCGCCTGCGCCACCTGCACGACCTGCACCCGGTCGGCGGCGCGGGACAACGCCCATGCCACCAGGACCCCGGCCAGCAGCACCAGCGCGCCGCCGAGGGCCATCCACTGGGTCTGCACACTGCTGCGCAACCGACTCGTCGTCATGTCCACCATCCCATCGAGGTCGCCGTGAGCGCCGCGGCCCAGCCGAGCCACAGCGCAGGTCCGAACGGGAGCGCAGTCCGCCGCATGGCGAGCCCGGCGAACGCGCCGGCGGCCGCTGCGGCCGCGACTGCCACCGGCACCGCGAACAGCGAGACCGAGGCCACCGACGCGCCGACGACGGCCGCCATCTTCACGTCGCCCATGCCGATGCCGCGGGCGAGCCGAACGGCGAGCAGCAACCCGCCGCCGAGCATCGCCCCACCCAGCAGTCGACCGAAGCCGGCCAGGCTGGGCTGGTCTGCCAGCGGCAACCCCGCGAACATCGCGGCGATCGCGAGCAGCCGGTTCGGCAGGCGGCGTTCGTGCACGTCGACCATGGCGGCCAGCACGAACGACACCCCGACCGCGCCCGTGGCGACCTTCGTCGCCGGGCCCGCGGGTACCGACGCACCCACCACCAGACTCGTCGTCGCCGCCAGCAGTGTCACCCGGCGGACCAGCGCCGACGCATGGTCCCATGCGCGTGCCAGACGTTCCGCCGTGGCGCCCCAGCCGGCCGGCGCGACCTGCATCACGCCGACAGCCTTCATCGCCATCACTTTCCCGTTGCCTACAGACGGTAGGCGACCGATAACTGTGCGTGAAGTGCCAAAGGTCCCGTTCGAGCGTCGCATCACCCCCACTGGGCACGGTGGAGCGACGCCGTCGGCAAGAAAATCAAGGAAAACGGCGGCAGAATGGCCGGGTGCGGACTTTTCGACGCGTGATCGTGGTCCTCGCCCTGGCGGTGGCGGGCAACGGAGTGGCGGTCTCGGCCGCGCACGCCGACCTGCCTGAGCTGGGCGATTGCCGGGCCGACGCCGAGCTGCGGGTGGGTGCCACCGGCCCCAGCGTCATCTGCGTGCAGTGGGCCCTCATGTGGATGGGCTACTACCACGGCATCGTCAGCGGGAAGTACGACCAAGGCACCGCCGATGCGGTCATCGGGTTCCAGCTGGACAACCCGCCCCTCACGGTGAACGGCAACGCCACGGCGCAGACCCTGATCGCCATGAACAACTACTCGGGCGTCGACAACGCCCCGCCGCCCGCGTGCGCCGCCGACGCCCCGGTGTCGCCCGGCGACAAGGGCCCCTCGGCCGAGTGCGTGCAGCAGACCCTGCAGGCCAAGGGCCTGTTCGGCGGTGCGGTGGACGGCCGCTACGGCGCCGACACGCAGGCCGCGGTGAAGGCCTTCCAGTTGGCCAACCCGCCGCTGAAGACGAACGGCGTCGCCGACTCGAGCACCCTCGCGGCGCTCGGCGTGTGGAGCGGCTTCAACGCCGCCCAGGCCGGCCCGCTCGACGTGAACTGGTGGCCAGCCACCTTCCAGGCCGAGCCGAACTGGCGCGTGGTCGGCGGCATTCCCGTCTACGGCAACCGCCACCCGTGCACCAAGGAGAAGGCCGACATCATCGCGCTCGAGTTCGCCAAGGACGGCGCCGACGTGGCCACCCAGCAGTACTTCATCTACATCGCCTCGCGTGAGGGCAACTGCAACGAGAAGGCCGTGAACATCAACCCGGCCACCAAGGACGACTCGCACTGCACGTTCCAGATCAACGCCCTCGCCGGCACCTTCGAGCCCAGCGGCGAGCTGGGCCGTCGCGGGTGGACGAAGGAGAACGTGAAGGAGAGCATGCAGAAGTGCGCCGACGCGGCGAGCGACCTGTGGGTGTACTGCGCCCGCGGCCCGTGGACCCCGCCGTACAGCTGCGCACCGCCGTGGGCCGGTGACCTGGGGCCCGAGGGCGACGCCTGACGCGCTGCCGCACGGGTCCGGCACCCCGCCGGTCGTCGCGAACCCGTCACGACCGGACGTGGGGACCTGGCCACTGCCGCGATAGTCTTTCGGCCGCCTGGAGAGGTGCCGGAGTCTGGTCGATCGGACCGCACTGCTAATGCGGGGACCACCTTTAAAGTGGTCCGTGGGTTCAAATCCCACCCTCTCCGCGTGACACAAAGGCCCGGTGGCACACGTCACCGGGCCTGTGCCGTTCCCCCGCATCGCCCCTGGTCAGGCAGGACCGACGACG
>CBHWEI010000160.1:0-9467 GCA_966112835.1 uncultured Acidimicrobiaceae bacterium | reverse complement strand
GGCGTTGTAGCGTGCGCGGCGTGAGCGAGCTCGCAGTGTTCGGGAAGTGAGGCAACGCCATGGGTGAACGGTTGGCAGGTCGGACGGCGGTCATCGTCGGCGCGGGGCAGACGCCCGGCACCACCATCGGCAACGGTCGCGCCATGGCGGTCACGTTCGCCCGCGAGGGTGCTCGCCTGGTGCTGGTCGACCGCAGCGCCGAGCAACTCGAGCACACGCTCGAGCTGGTTCGTGCCGAGGGGGTCGAGGCGGTGCCGGTCATCGCGGACATCGCGTCGGACGACGGTCCGGCACTGGTGGTGCGTGCCGCGAACGACGCGTTCGGCAGCTTCGACGCGCTCGTGAACAACGTCGGCATCGGCTTCGGCGACGATGCCCCACATCGCCTGACCGACGATGGCTACGACCGCATCATGGACGTGAACCTGCGCGCCACGTGGCGAACGTGCCGCGAGGCTCTGCCGACGCTACGAGCCACCGGCAACGCGTCGATCGTGAGCATCTCGTCGGTGGCCGCGGTCGCGTTCAGCCCCGGCCTGACTGCGTACGGCCTGTCGAAGGCAGGTGTGAACGCACTCACGTCGAGCATCGCGCTCACGAACGCGAAGTACGGCGTGCGCGCGAACGCGATCATGCCCGGGTTGGTGGACACGCCGATGGGTGTCGACGCCGTCGCCGCGGCCCGTGGCGTCGATCGCGCCGAGCTCGCCGCCACGCGTGCTGCGATGGTGCCCATGCGCCGGCAGGGCTCGGCGTGGGACATCGCGAATGCCGCGCTCTTCCTCTCGTCTCACGAAGCGGGCTGGATCACCGGTGTGGTGCTGCCCGTCGACGGGGGACAGTCGGCCCGCATCGGCTGACCTGGCACGTCGCCCACAGGCATCGCGGTCGGGTTCGACCCTTCACCGCGGCCCGGCAGACTGGGTGCGGCTGAGGAGGTCTGAAGTGAGCTCGAAGCGTTCCCATGTCGTGGTCATCGGTGCCGGGTTCGGTGGTACTCGCGTCATCCGTGCCTTGCGCGACGCCGACGTGCGCATCACGCTGATCGACCGGAACAACTTCCACACGTTCCAGCCGCTGCTGTACCAGGTGGCCACGGCGGGCCTGGACGTCGGCGATGTCACGTTCCCGGTGCGCACGCTGCTGCGCCGCCACCGAGCGGCATCGTTCGTGATGGGCACGGTCACGGGGATCGATCTGGTCGGGCGCTCGGTCACCTTCGACGGTCAGCCGCCGATCGAGTACGACTTCCTGGTCGTTGCGGCTGGCAGCGTGTCCGCCTCGTTCGGTGTACCGGGGGTCGACGAGCACGCACTGCCACTGAAGGACGCCGACGACGCGGTGCGGCTGCGCAACCGGCTGATCGGCGATCTGGAGGCCGCCAGCCGCGCCGTCGTCCGTGGCGAGCCGCAGCCCGAGCTGAGTCTGGTGGTCGTGGGCGGCGGACCCACCGGCATCGAGACGGCGGGTGGCATGCGCGAGTTGCTCGACAAGGTGCTCTCGAAGGACTACCCGGAGCTCGGTCTGCGCGGGTTGCCGATCACGGTGGTCGAAGGTGGGCCGCGGCTGCTCGGTGCGTTCGACCCACGCTCGTCCGACAACGCGGTGCATGCGCTGCATCGCCGCGGCATCGATGTTCGACTCGATGCGCAGGTCGACCACATCGAGCCGTATGCCGTGGTTCTGCGCGACGGCACTCGGATGCCGGCAGGCATCGTGGTGTGGGCGGCCGGCGTGGCGGCATCGCCGCTGGCGGCCATGGTCGGCACCGAACTCGTACGCGGTCGGTTGAAGGTGGAGGCCGACCTGTCGTTGCCCGGTCACCCCGAAGTGTTCGCCATCGGCGACATCGCCGCCGCGCCGAACGCCGAAGGAAGCCCGTTGCCGCAGGTCGCACAGCCCGCCATCCAGGCCGGCCGTCACGTGGCCGAGCAGATTGTCGCGATCACCGAAGGCCGTCCGACGACCTCGTTCGCCTACGTCGACAAGGGCTCGATGGCGACCATCGGTCGCAACCAGGCGGTGGTCGAGTTGCCGGGCGGTCGGCACTTCCACGGTTGGCTGGGCTGGGTGATGTGGCTCGGCCTGCACATCCTCTACCTGATGGGCTTCCGCAACCGGGTGAGCACGCTCGTGAACTGGTCGTGGAACTACCTGACGTACGACCGTGGCGCCCGGGTCCTGGCCAGGACGGCCTCCCGAACTTGAGTTCTGCGTGACATACGCTTGAACGTATATACGGTCTGACGTATCATGGTGACCATGCCAGCAGCACTCGACGTCCTGGAGGTCATCGCCGAGCCCACCCGTCGGCGCATCCTCGACGCGGTGCGCGACGGCGAGCGATCGGTCACCGATCTGGTCGAAGCCGTGGGCATGCACCAGCCGGGCGTGTCGCGACACCTGAAGGTGTTGCGCGATGCCGGCTTGGTGGAGGTGCGCCGCGATGCGCAACGTCGCCTGTACTCGTTGCGAGCCGAGCCGCTGATGGAGTTGGACTCGTGGCTCGAGCCGTATCGGGCCCACTGGGCCGGCCGGCTCGACGCGCTCGAGCGGCACCTGGCTCGTACCGCCACCCCGGTCAGCCAGCCGGCAACCGCGGGTACGACGCGCACACCGAGGAAGAAGACCACGAACGCCAAGGAGTCCCGATGAGCACCGACAGCACCTCCCGCTACGACGGCGTGGTCGAGCGCACCTCAGAGGGCGGTGTCGTCCGCTTCGAGCGTCACCTGCCCTACGCCGTCGCCGACGTCTGGGATGCGGTCACCAACCCGTCGCGCCTGGCCGAGTGGTGGCTGCCGTTCCCGGCCGACATCAGCGTCGACCTGCGCGAGGGCGGGTCGATGGACTTCATCGGGTCGGGCGACGAGCCGGTCGAGCTCCACTGCCGCATCCTGCAGCTCGACCCGCCGACGTTGCTCGAGCACACGCACTTCGAGCCCGAGTCGTTCATGCGGTGGGAGCTCGAGTCGGTCGAGTCGGGCACCGTGCTGCGCCTCACCTACTTCGGTCCCGACGCCGACCTGGCCGTGCAGAACAACTACGTGGTCGGTCTGCACACCTCGCTGGCCCGGCTGGTGCCGTCGCTCGCGGGCACCCCGATCGAGTGGGACTGGGCCGAGTTCGCCACCACGCAGGACGCGTACGCGCGGCTCGGTTTCGCCGCACCGCCCGACCCCGAGTGATCGCCTGACGAGTGTCATCGGGCTGACTTAGTCTGCACTAAGCTCGGCGGCGCTGGGTGGTGACCCATCCCGAATGCGGGCCATCACGAACTCGGAACGATCGGAGCCCCCGATGTCGAGCGTCTCGTCCCCAAAGCGACTTCCGTGGTGGGTCGGTTCCCTCCTGGGACTGGCCTGTGCGGTTCTGGGCGTCGTGCTCGTGTTCCGCCCGTTCACGTCGTTGTCGGTGTTGGTCGTCGTGGTTGCGATCGGCGCGTTCGCGATGGGCGTGTCCGAAGTGGCCGATGCCATCCGATCCGTCCGCCGAGGGCCGGCGCTCCTGGGCGGTGTGCTGTGGATTGCCAGTGGAGTTGTGGTGCTGGCGTGGCCCGACATCACGGCCAAGGCGCTGGCGATCGTGGTCGGCGTGTCGTTGATCGTGGGTGGCGTGGTCGATGTGGCCGCTGGACTGCGAGGTTCCACCGACGAACGTGTCGCAGCGGTCATCGCAGGACTGGCGAGCATGGTGTTCGGCGTGCTGGCCATCAGCTGGCCGAGCGTCACGGTTCTGGTGATCGCCATCGTGTTCGGGGTGCGCCTGATGCTGTTCGGGGTGCGCCTGGCGTGGACGTCGTTCCGCGATCGGAACGACGCTGTGGGCGAGGTGGCGTCCCGCCACGAAGGCGACGCCGGCGAGGGGCGCAGTGCGCCCGGGCGAATTCGACGCGTCACCCACGTGGTCGTGGCGCTCGCGTCGCTGGTGGTGGCAGTCGGCCTGGCGAGTGTCAGCGCCAAGCTCCATGAGGGTGAGCCCGTGGTCGACTCGTTCTACACGCCCCCTACGAACGTGCCCGACCAGCCCGGGCAACTGCTGCGCAGTGAGCCGTTCACGCGCACCATTCCCGGTACGGCAAAGGCGTGGCGGATCCTCTACACCACCACGAGAGCCGATGGCGTGCCGGCCGTGGCAAGCGCACTGGTGGTCGTCCCGGTCACGGCACCCAGTGGCAGTTCGCCGGTCATCGCGCTCGCCCACGGCACGACCGGTGTCGACCGCTCGTGCGCGCCGTCGGTGCTGAAGGACCCGTTCGCGGCTGGCGCGTTCTTCGCGCTCGACGCGGTGATCGCTCAGGGCTGGGCAGTGGTGGCGACCGACTACGTCGGACTCGGCACCACCGGCGGCCATCCGTACCTTGTGGGCGAGGCCGAGGGCCGCAGCGTGCTCGATTCGGTGCGGGCCGCGCGCCAACTGACCGAGGCCACGCTGGGCGATCAGACGGTGGTGTGGGGTCATTCGCAGGGTGGCGGGGCCGCGTTGTGGACGGGTGGCCTCGCATCGACATACGCGTCCGACGTGAACGTGATCGGTGTCGCTGCGTTGGCGCCGGCGAGCGACCTGGTCGGACTGGTCGACAACCTGGGCAAGATCCCCGGTGGCACCATCTTCGCCAGCTACGTACTCCGTGGCTACGCGAACGAGTACGACGACGTGAAGGTCGGCGACTACGTGCGCCCGACGGCGCGGCCGTCGTTCGACGCGACGGTCGAGCGTTGCCTGGCAGAGCCGTCGGCCTTGCTGTCGATCATCGGCTCGGTCACGTTGGGCGAGGACGTGTTCGCAGGCGACCTCGCGTCCGGAGCGCTGCTCGAACGCCTGCAGCAGAACGTGCCGACGTTGCCCATCGACGCCCCGCTGCTCCTCGCCCAGGGCGAGGCAGACAGCCTGGTCGTTCCCAGCGTGCAGGCGGCCTATGTGGAGGCGCGGTGTGCGGCGGGTCAGGCCATCGACTTCCGCACCTATCCGGGGCTCAATCACGTGCCACTGGTGGAGGCCGACTCGCCGCTCATCCCGGAGCTCGTCCAGTGGACGAAGGACCGGCTGGCAGGCGTCGACCCGACGCCGACGTGCGACGGATGATCACCTTGGCGAGACTGCGATGCGTCGCAGCAGCAGCGTGACGTACGTATCGAAGCTGGTCGCGATCGACGCACTGCCGTCGCTGTAGAACCACTGCAACCGCGCACCGTCGAGGTGGGCAGCCATCGCGCTGGCCTCGTAGTCGGGGTCGATGTCGGGTCGGATGTCGCCTCGTTCGACGCCTTGCCGAAACAGCCCGGCGATCAGGTCCAACAGTGCGCGATGGCGCTCCGCCCAGTAGCCGTGCAGTTCTGCCAGCGGCGTGATCGCCTCGGCGTTGAGCACGATCTGCAGGGCGAGCAGATCCGGTCGCAACTCCATCACGCCTCCCCAGGCGCGCAGGTTGTCGATGGCCTGTAATCCGCCGGGGGCGATGAGGGTCGAGAACTGCTCGGCCTGGACAACGACGAACACATCGACCACGGCGAGGAAGAGTTCGCGTTTGGTGGAGAAGTGATACAGAACCCCGGCGTCGCTGATGCCGACCTTCTGAGCAATGGACAGCACCGAAGTGCCCTCGTAGCCACCGTGTGCGAACAGTTCGATGGCCGCGGCGACGATGCGCTCTCTGGTGCTGCCCGACGTGTTGGCGCTCGACGACATGTCCGATGACCGTAGGGGATGCGGTGCCGCGCCGACGAGTGCCGGTCGTTGGCAGCGTCAGGGGTGGCTGGGCGATGGCTCGTCGCCGTCGGTCTCGAACGCGACCTCGTCCACGTAGCACCACCACCATTCCTCGCCGGGCTCGTACGAGCGGATGATCGGGTGCGACGTCTCGTGGAAGTGCGCGGTGGCATGACGGTTGGGTGAGCTGTCGCAGCAGCCGATGTGGCCGCAGGTCATGCACATGCGCAGGTGTACCCACCGACCGCCCATGCGCAGGCAGTCCTCGCAGCCGTCGCTCGAAGGCGTGACCTCATCGATGGCGTCGAGGTGGGTGCAGGTCTGCTCGTCGGAGGTCATCGGGGGGACTCGTTTCGCTCGGGGAAGGCGATGGTAGATCCGCCGACGAGGGTGTCCGACCGGGCGCGCGCCGATAGGTTCCGAAGCGTCGGCGCGCCCACGGGTCGCCGACGGATCGAAGCACTCGCTTCCACGAACGGGCCCAACCCATTGGGTCAGCGGCTCGCAGCGAACTCGAACCATCGGAGGCGGCCCATGTCGCTCACCAACACCTGCCGACCTGCCGCGGTCGGCATCATCCACACCGCCTCGACCGCGGAGGTGGCGTGATGACCCTCTGCTACTTCTGCGACCGAGAGATGGCCACCGCCGACTCCTGCACCGCGAACGCGCTGAACCACAACGGCCGTCACATCCCGCTCTGGCCGTACGGCAGGGGCCCCTTCGACGGGCAGGACGGACCGCGGTGCAGCGCCTGCGGGGTGCGGCGCGGCGGCTACCACCACCCCACCTGCGACCTGCAGCGGTGCCCCATCTGTGAAGGTCACCTCATGTCGTGCGACTGTCTCTACGAGGACGACTACGACGATGACGATGACGACTGGAGCTTCCCGCCCGGCGAACCGTTGGGTGTCGATTCGGCCGGCAACCCCACCGAGCGGGTGATGATGGGCGATCAGGAGGTGATCCTCCATCACGGCGACGTGCCCGAATCCGACATCACCGTCCACAAGGGCATCCGCTGCACCACGCCGTTGCGCACCGTCATCGACTGCGCGCCCGAGATGTCGGACCTGCACCTGCTCGAGGCGGTGCAGGACTGCCTGGAGCGCGAACTGTTCACCGTGGCCGAAGCGTGGCGCCGCATCCGCGAGCCCGACATGGCCACCCACCCGGGCGCTGAGCGAATGCGCAAGGTGCTGCCACCCCAGGCGGCATGACGTGCCGTTGCCGGCACCGGCTCAGGCGATCGATCCGCCCGGTCGCCGCGTGCCGGTGGCGGCGAACTCGCTCCACTCCTCGTCGGTCCAGTGGACACGGAGTTCGGCGGTGATGAAGTCGGCGGTCCAGCGGACCATGTCGATCCAGGCGAAGTCGGCCGACATCACCTCGGTATAGGCCATGCCGTCCAGCAGCAGGGCGACGTCGTCCATCCCGACGGTGACAACGGCGCTGTCGTCCGGGCCGCGGCCGACGTCGTCGACGCCCAGGCTGATGCCGAACCGGTACTCCAACCGCATCAGCTCGTCGTAGTCCCACCGCGGCGCGGCCTCGCCGTCCATCACCTGGTCGTTCATGATGCCGACGAGCTGTGCCACGGCGGCGCGGGCGTCGGCCGACAACTCGAACGAGCGGGGGAGGTGCACATCCGAATCGTCGCACGAGCGGTGTGCCCGGGCCACTCGTGCCAACGGAGATGTGCAGTGCACCAAATAGTGCGATAAAGTACACTCCATGACCGATCTCCCGGGTGACAACTCCGACGTGTCGAGCGCCGTCGCTGAACAGGTGCGGCGCCGCCGCCAGCAGCACGGCTGGACGCTCGACGTCGCCGCGCAGCGGCTCGGTGTCAGCCGGCGGCTGCTGGTGCAGTTGGAGGCCGGCCAGGCGAACCCATCGCTCTCCACGCTGCTCTCGGTCGCTCAGGGCTTCGACATCTCGCTCGTCGAGCTGCTCGCCTCGGGCGGCAAGCCGGCCATCGCCCTCCAGCCGAGCAACGCGGCGGCCCCGGTGCTGTGGAGCAGCGAACGCGGCAGCGAGGGCCGGCTGCTCGTGGGCTCCGACCCGCTCGAGTTGTGGCAGTGGACGCTCGAGCCGGGCGACGAGCGAGCCTCGGATGCGCACCGCGAAGGCTCGCGCGAAGCTCTGTCGGTGACGTCGGGCGCGGTCACGGTGACGGTGGGTTCGGGAGAGTCAGTGGTGGTGCGCAAAGGCCAGTCCGCGCTGTTCCGCGCGGACGAACCGCACTCCTACCGGAACGACGGCACCAGCAAGGCCCACTTCGTGCTGGCCGTCCACGAGCCGAGCGGAGGACTCGCATGACTATCTCGGCCCACGACTGGATCCAAGGGTCCCGTGTCGACGACGCGGTCTTCGCGCGGTGGCCGAACTACCGGGCCATTCTCCTGGCCGCCGATGTGATCGACCTCGATGTACTTCGTCCGGCGGCCGATGATCTCCTGGCGCGGGCGCAGCAGTCGGTCGCCGCGCGCGACTCCGCCGACCCGTCGCCGCACGTCGAGCGGTGGCACGAGGCATATCGCGACTTCGGCGTGAAGCCCCGCGTCGCACGAGCCAGCGTCGACGCCCTCACGCGGCGCGCCGGCACCGAGGCGGGTCTACCGCGCATCAACGTCCTGGTCGATCTGTACAACGCCGTGTCCGTGCTGCACGGTGTGCCGATCGGCGGCGAAGACCTCGACCGTTACGCGGGGCCGGCGCGCCTGGTGCTCGCCACGGGCGCCGAACCCTTCCTGGCCGTGGCGAACGGTGAACCGGTCGTCGACCATCCCGAGGCGGGCGAGCCGGTGTGGGTCGATGACGAGGGCGTCACCTGCCGGCGATGGAACTGGCGCCAGACCACGCGGACCGCAATCCAAGAGGCGACCGCGCGTGTGGGCTTCATCATCGACTCGCTCGACGCTCCCGATCATCGCGGTGCGCACGCGGCAGCCGAACAGCTCGCCGAGCTCATCCCGTCGGCGCTGGTCCGCGTCGTCGAGCGGGCCGGCTAGGGGCACCGCGTGCTCATCCGACCGCACGACGCCCCCATCGACGCCGAGCGTGAATGGCGCGACCTGTTGCTGACCACGCCGTTCGGGCTGCTCATTGCGCCCGGTCGTGACCGAGCGCTCCCGGTCGTGGTGCCCACGCACGTGCACTTCGACGGTGATCGCACCATTCGGCTGCACCTGGCACGACCCAACCCGGTGTGGCCGGCGCTGGCCGAGAACTCGCGCTGCCTCTTCGTGGTCACCGCGGCCGTCACCTACGTGCCCACCTCGTGGGAGGCGCCGCCCGGAACCGCGCCGGAGTGGGGCATCCCCACGTCGCACTACGCAACCGTCCAGCTCGACTGCACCGCGCGTGTCTCCGACGACACGACCGAGGTACGGGGCTTCCTGGCCGAGCAGCTCGCGACCATGCAGCCGGATGAACCGTTCGGCGATCCACGGGCCGACGACGCGCCGTACTCCACCGAGCTCCGTCAGATCCGCGGCCTCGAGCTGTCCATCGACGACGTGCGGGCCAAGTTCAAGTTCGACGGCGGCGAGTCCGACGACGTGCGCCGACAGGTGATCGCCGGCTATCAGCGGCGCGACGCGCCGGGCGATGCCGCAGCGCTCGCCCACCTACAGCGGCGGCACCCACCCTCCGAAGGCGGGACTGCGGCGAGCCAGTAGGTTCGGCGACATGCACGATCGCTGGCCCTCGCCCGGTTCCGACGCCGACGCGCTCGCCGCGCAGGTGTGGACGCC
>CBHWEI010000159.1:0-9483 GCA_966112835.1 uncultured Acidimicrobiaceae bacterium | reverse complement strand
ACACGTACCAGACCAGCAACCTGCGCTACAGCCAGATGGCGCCGCTGAACATGTACGACGAGGTGAACACCGGCAACAACCTGCCGGCCGAGATCAAGATCAGCGCCATCGACGGCGACGAGTACAAGTTCCTGTTCATGGCTAAGGGCGGCGGCAGCGCCAACAAGAGCTACCTGTTCCAGGAGACCAAGGCGCTGCTCAACGAGAAGACCCTGCTGCCCTGGCTGTTCGAGAAGATGAAGACGCTCGGCACGGCGGCCTGCCCGCCGTACCACCTGGCCGTGGTCATCGGTGGCACCAGCGCCGAGCTCGCAGTCGAGACCGCCAAGCTGGCCAGCGCCCGCTACCTCGACGGCCTGCCCACCGAGGGCAGCAAGCTGGGCCACGCGTTCCGCGACATCGAGCTGGAGCAGAAGGTGCTGAAGCTCAGCCAGGAGACCGGCATCGGCGCCCAGTTCGGCGGCAAGTACTTCTGCCACGACGTGCGCGTCATCCGCCTGCCCCGCCACGGGGCCAGCTGCCCGGTGGGTATGGCGGTCAGCTGCAGCGCCGACCGCCAGGCCGTCGGCAAGATCACCAAGGACGGCGTGTTCCTGGAGCAGCTCGAGACCGACCCGGCGCGCTTCCTGCCCGACGTCACGCACGACGATCTTGTCGACGATGACGGGGCCGACAGCCAGGTGGTGCACATCGATCTGAACCGGCCCATGGCCGACATCCGCGCCGAGCTGAGCAAGTACCCGGTGAAGACCCGCGTCATGCTCACCGGCCCCATGGTGGTGGCCCGCGACATCGCCCACGCCAAGATCAAGGAGCGGCTGGACCGCGGCGAGCCGATGCCGCAGTACCTGCAGGACTTCTGCGTGTACTACGCCGGCCCGGCCAAGACCCCGGAGGGCATGGCCAGCGGCTCGTTCGGCCCCACGACTGCTGGTCGCATGGACAGCTACGTCGACGAGTTCCAGGCCGCGGGCGGCAGCTTCGTGATGCTCGCCAAGGGCAACCGCAGCAAGGCCGTCACCGACGCGTGCAAGGCACACGGCGGCTTCTACCTGGGCAGCATCGGTGGCCCGGCCGCACGCCTGGCGCAGGACTGCATCACCAAGGTCGAGGTGCTCGAGATGCCCGAACTGGGCATGGAGGCCGTGTGGAAGATCGAGGTGCAGGACTTCCCGGCGTTCATCGTCGTCGACGACAAGGGCAACGACTTCTTCGACCTCGTCAACCGCCCGTACGGCGGCACGCCGGTCACCCTGCGCTGACCGTGACGTTCCGCTGACAGGCGCCGGGAGCTACGACTCGGGGACGCCGCAGGCGTCCTCCACGTCGCGGCGCAGGTCCAGGTACTCGTCGCGCTGCACGCCCAGCCGGGCGTACACCAGCACGGCGTCGCTCCCCTGCTCGACCACGCCGGCCGCGACGCACGTCGCATCGTCGGCCGACAGCCCCTCGGCGGCGAAGATGCCCTCCAGCCGGGTGCGGAACCGATCGCGGTCCAGCCGGAACACCTGGTCGGCTCGCGCCACGGTGGTGTCGACACCGTCGGTGAAGCCGCAGCGGGCGCGGTTGCGGGGCACGACGAGGTCGACCAGGTACTGCACCACCATCTCGTCGATGCACTCGCTGTGCCCGAACGCCGTGTGCCCGGCACCCTCCCAGCGAATGCTCACCGCGTCGCCCAACGCCTCGGCCATCCGCGGTGCGAGGAAGCCGGGCGTGGCCGGATCGCCGTCGGTGCCGATGACCACGATGGAGTTCGGCGTGTCCACCTTGGTGATGGGCGGCAGCGGCTCGTTCGTCTCCGGCCAACCGGTGCAGCCGCGCACCGCGGCGACACCGGCCCGGCCGGCGAAGTCGGCGCAGTACACGGCGACATTGGCCTCGGTGAGGTTGTCGAAGCTGTTGTCGGCCCGCGGGTAACCGGCCTCCAGGAAGCTGCCGAGCGCGGCGAGCGTGCTGGCGTCGCCGTCTGCTGCGTCGGCCAGGCCCACGGCCAGCGGCTGCCACAGGTCCGTGTTGTACATGGCCGACATGACGATGCCGTCGACCTGGTTCGATGTGACCGTCTCGTCCCAGTCGTCGAAGTGGTCGGTGCCCGCGTCGCTGACCGAGTCGTACAGGTCGTCGAGCAGGATGGTGCTGTTGGGGCCGGCCGGGCAGCTGCGCGTCGCGTCGCACAGCTGCAGGAACACGTCGACGGTGCCGTTGAAGTCGTGCACGCCGTAGAACGGGTCGCCGAAGGTGTTCCGGGCGCCGTCGGGAAGGTTGTACGAGCCGGCAGCGGGGTCGACACTGCCGTCGAGCACCAGGGCGCGCACCCGGTCGGGGAACAGGTCGGCGTACACCGCGCCGAGCGCGGTGCCATAGCTGAAGCCCAGGTAGGTCAACTGGTCGTCGCCCAGCGCCTGCCGCAGCTGCTCCATGTCGCGTGCCGCGTTCTGCGTGCCCACGTACGGCAGCAGCGCACCGCTGTGCGCCAGGCAGTCCTTCAGCACCACGCGGAACGTGCGCTGCAGGTCGCCGCAGTCCACCGCGGTGGAGCGGCCGATGCCGCGCGGGTCGAAGCCGACCACGTCGAAGCGATCGGTGAGCTCGTCGGGCAGCTGCGGCGCCTCACCCCACGCCAACTCCACGCCCGATCCGCCGGGGCCACCCGGATTCAGCACGAGTGAACCGATGCGGTGCGCCCGGTCCGACGCCTGCAGGCGGGTGACCGAGATGGTGACGGTGCCCGAGTCGAGCACTCGCCGGTAGTCGAGCGGCACCGACAGCGTGCCGCACTGCCAGGGGGCCGGCTGGTCGGCGCACCGCTTCCAGGCGATGCCCTGCACGTCGGGCAACGATGTCACCGGCGAGGGTGGCGTTGCGCGGTCGAAGGGGGCCGGCATCGAGCCGCTCCGGGTGGCGACGACGCCGGCGTGCCTCGCGCACGCCGCGACGACGACTGCGACCATCAGCACCGCCGCCGCGGCACGCATTCGACGGCGAGCGTCGCGGGTCACAACTCGCCGGCGAGATCACCCAGCCGCAACTCGCCGTCGCGGGTCTGCCCACCGTGCTCCATGAACGCGGCGAGCGCGGCGACGGTGCTGGGGTGGCCGAGGGTGCCGTTGAACGCCGCGGCCTCGTCGAGCAGGTCGGGCACCACGTCCTTCTCGGCGCGCAGCACCGCGGCCTTCGCCGCCGCGACCGCGTGGGGCGGGAACGAGGCGATGCGCCGCGCCAGGCGGTCGACGAACGGCCACACCTCGTCGGGCGGAAGGGACCGGTTCACCCAGCCCCACTGCTCGGCCAGTTCGGCCGACACGTCGTCGCACCCGAGGATGACCTCCAGCGCCCGCGACCGGCCCACCAGACGCGACAACCGCACGGTGCCGCTGCCGCCGGGCAGGATGCCGAGCGCGACCTCGGGCTGGTTGAACACCGCCCGACCGGTGGCGGCGAAGCGCATGTCGCAGCTGAGCGCCAGCTCGCTGCCGCCGCCGCCCACACGTCCTTCGATCACCGCGATGGTGGCCTTGGGCATGGTGCGGAACGCCTCGCACATGGCGTGGAAGTCGTTCAGCGTCGTCGGGGGCGGGGTGTCGGTGGGCAGCCGCTGGATGAGCGTGACGTCGAAGTGGGCGATGAAGAACTCGGGGTTCGCCGAGCGCAGCACCACCACCCGCACCTCGGGGTCGGCGGCCAACCGGTGCGACATCTCGGACATCGCGATGTACAGCGAGAGGTCGAACAGGTTGATGGGCCCGTTGTCGATGGTGACGGTGGCGACACCGTCGACCACCGCGAGCGAGAGGGGTTCGGTCACAGCCATTCCGAGAGGACGGCCTGCGTGCGGGCGACCTCCTCGGGATCGCTGGTGAACACGCCGGCGTTGAAGTCGGTGACGCCGATGTCCTGCAGCTCCTTCACCTGGTCGCGCACCTCTGCCTCGGTGCCGACGATGGCCAGGCCACCGGGGCCGTCGACGCCTTCGCGGTTCATCATCGTCTTGTAGCTGGGCAGCGTGTCGTACACGGCGAACACCTGCGCCGCCCGCTTGCGGGCCGCGTCGACGTCGTCGGTGACGGCGATGGGCAGCGCGCACACGACGCGCGGCTCGGGGCGGCCGGCATCGGCGGCGGCCTGGCGGAGCGTGGGGATGGTGAGCTCGGACAGCGTCTTCGGGCCCACGCACCAGGTGCTCGTGCCGTCGGCCAGCTGACCCGTGACCCGCAGCATCTGCGGGCCGAGCGCGGCGACCACCACGGACGGGCGGCTGCTGCCCACGGCGGCCAGCCCACCCTGCACGCGGTACTCCTCGCCCTGGAACTGCACGGGCTGCCCCTCGAGCAGCGGCATGAGCACCGACAGGTACTCGCGCAGGTGACGCACCGGCTTGGCGTACGACAGGCCCCACATGCTCTCGACCACGACCTGGTGCGACAGGCCGATGCCCAGGCACAGGCCGCCGTCGCCGCGGCTGTTGATGGCGGCGATGGTGCTGAGTGCCTGCTGGGCCATCACCCACGGGTGACGCGGGTAGGTGGGCACCACCGCAGTGCCGAGCTCGATGCCCGGCACCTCGCGACCGACGATGGCCAGCGCGGTGAGGGCGTCGTGGCCGAAGATCTGGGAGGACCAGAACGTGTGCGCCCCGGACTCCTTGGCCGCCCGGGCCTCGTTGACGATGTCGTCGATGGTGCCACCGTTGATGGCGTTGCTCATGGTTCCGATGCGCATAGGAGGCGCACCGTACCTCACGCGAGCGAGACCAGTTCGAGCCAGTCCTCGTTGAAGTAGTCCACCTGACCATCGGGCAGCAGCAGCACCTTCGTGGGTGCCAGGCGCTCGACGAACTCGGTGTCGTGGCTGACGAAGATGATGCTGCCCTTCCAGTCGCTCAACGCCGATGCGACCGACTCGCGGCTGGGCGGGTCGAGGTTGTTGGTGGGCTCGTCGAGCAGCAGCAGGTTGTTGCGCCCGACCATGAGCATGGCCAGGGCGAGCTTCGTCTTCTCGCCGCCCGACAGGGTGCCGCTCTGCTGGTGCACCTTGTCGCCGCTCAGGCCCATCATGCCCAGCAGGGCGCGCAGCTGGGTTTCGGTGTACACCAGGTTCGGCGGCACCTCCGAGCGCAGGTTGTCGAGCAGGCTCTTGTCCGTGCGCAGGTTGTCGTGCTCCTGCGCGTAGTAGCCGGTCTGCACCTCGTGCCCGAACCGGAAGTCGCCCAGGCTGGCGTCGGTCTCGCCGGCCAGGATGCGCAGCATGCTGGTCTTGCCGGCGCCGTTCAGGCCCAGCACCAACAGGCGCTCGCCGCGGCCCAGGTCGAACGACACGTCCTCGAACACCGGCGGACCGCCGTACGCCTTCGACAGGTGCGTCGCGGTGATGACCGTGGCACCGCACTTCGGCGGGTCGGGGAAGCGCACGCGCAGGGCACGGTCGCCGGGGCCGACCTCCACCTTCTGCGACTCGAGCCGGGCGATCTGCTTCTCCTTGCTGTGCGCCATGGCAGCCTTGGTGGCCTTGGCGCCGAAGCGATCGACCACGGCCTGCAGGCGGGCGATCTCCTTGGCCTGCAAGGTGGCCACCTTGTTCAGCCGTTCCTCGTCCTTGGCGCGGGCCGTCTTGTACTGCGTGTAGGTGCCCTTGTACTCGTAGACGGTGCCCAGGCTGTCCTCGTTGGGGCGGTCGAGGTGGATGACGCGGGTGATGGCCTCGTCGAGCAGGTCGAGGTCGTGGCTGATGACGAGCAGGGCGCCGCGGTACTTGCGCATGAAGTCGAGCAGCCAGCTCTTGGCGTCGACGTCGAGGTGGTTGGTGGGTTCGTCGAGCAGCAGCAGGTCGCTGCCGGCGAACAGGATGCGCGACAGCTCGACGCGACGCCGCTCGCCGCCGCTGAGCACGCCGATGGGCAGGTCCATGCGGTCGGTGGGCAGCCCGAGGCCGGCCATGATGCTGCGCGCCTCGCTCTCGGCGGCATAGCCGCCCGACGACGAGAACTCGTCCTGGGCGCGACTGAAGCGGGCGACGTTGCGCTCGTTCGGGTCGGCCTCCATGGCGACGCGGAGCTTCTCGATGCGGTCGAGCTGCTCGTCGATCTGCCGGCCGCTGAGCACGTGGGTGATGGCCGGTCGGGTGTCGAGCACGCCCTCGATGCGCGGGTCCTGCGACAGGTACCCGAAGCCGCCCTTGCGCAGGATCTTGCCGGCGGCCGGTTCGAGCTCGCCGCCCAGGGTGCGGAACGTGGTGGTCTTGCCGGCACCGTTGCGGCCCACCAGGCCCACCTTGTCCTTGGGCATGATGGTGAAGGAGACGTTCTCGACCAGCAGTCGACCGCCCACCTCCACCGAAAGACCCGAGACCTGCAACATGACCAGTCAGGGTGTCGGGGGAATGCACCGGTCACAACGTGACGTCTACGATGCCCGCATGGAGGTCGCCGTCGCCGCACCGGTCCCGTCACGGGTCGACTGGCGCCGGAAGGCCACCCCCATCGCCTGCGGATGCCTGCTCGCCGGGGCTGCGGCCGTCGTTGCGCTGAACGACCCGTCCGCCCCCGGCAGCCACTTCCCCGCCTGCCAGTTCCGGGCCATCACCGGTCTGTGGTGCCCCGGATGCGGCCTCACCAGGGGCTTCCACCAGCTGTTCAACGGCCACGTCGGGGCCGCAATGAGCTACAACCTGTTCGTCCCCGTGGTGCTGGTCTTCGTGGTGGCGAAGTGGTGGAGCTGGACCCGCACCGCGTGGGGCCGGCCGGGCATCGGCGTGCCCGTGGCCGTGCAACGGCACGCGGGCGTGGTGGTGGCCGTGGTGCTGGTCGTGTACGGCGTGCTGCGCAACCTGCCGTTCGCACCGTTCCGTTCGCTCGCGCCCTGACCGGCGGGGAGCGGCGCGTCAGGTGCCGCTGGTGGGGACGGTCTCGGGCGGCAACGACGCAGTGGGGGCCGTGGTGGCCGGCGCCGACGTGGCCGGATCCGTGGCCGGCGACGTGTTCGACGTGGGCGTCGTGGTGTCGACCGAGCCTGACGAGCCGGACGTGGTAGTGGTGGACCGGCTGTGCACGGTGGACCCGGTGACGGGGCCGCTGGAGTCGTCGGTGAAGCTGGTCTTCAGGCAGTCGCCCGGCTGCTGGGGTGCCTCGCCCAGGGCGAGGGCCACGTTCTGCGCCAGCGCCTCGCGGCCCACGGTGGTGAGGTGCAGACCATCGGCGCCGGTGAGGGCGCCGTCGGCCGCCGTGACGGCCGCCCAGTCGACCACGGTGACGTTGTCGTGCTGCACCGCCATGTCGCGGACCACCTGGTTCACCTCGGCGCGCGACGGCTTGAACTCGGTGACGGTGAGCAGCACCACGGGGTCGGGCGACAACCGCTCGACCAGTTGCTCGAGCTGGGTGCGGTACTTCTCCTGGTTCTCGGCGTAGTTGTTGCCGAGCAGGATGACGGCGACGTCCCAACCGGCCGACAACCGCTTGTCGAGCACCTTCTTGCCGAACTCGACGAATCGCCCGGTCTCGGCGTCGAGCTCGACCTGCCAGCCGAGCGGTACGAGCGCGTTGCACATGTCGTTGGAGTAGCGCCGCGAGGTGCTGGCCATCACGGAGTCGCCGATGAGGATGACCCGGTTGCCCTTGGCACGGGCGCCCACCTGCTCGTCGGGCGACAACGTGGTGGTGGAGCCGGCGCGGGTGGTGGACACCGTGGAGGGCGGGTCGGTGACGGGCGCCGGGAGCTCGCCGATGGCGAGCTGCGTCGTGGTGGTGTCGGCTCCGTTCGCGGTGCCTGCGCACGCGCTGAGCGACGCCACCACGCACAGGAGGAGGGTGACCCGGCGCAGCGACATGAAGGCCCCTATTCGACCCGCACCCAGCCCGCGATGCAAGTCAGGTCCGCATCGCGGCAGGGTATGGTCGCCGAGGTGTTCGATCTGGTGATCATCGGCATGGGCTCGGCGGGCGTCACGGCCGCCGAGTTCGCCACCCGTCTGGACCTGCAGGTCGCCGTCGTCGAGCGGGCCCGCATCGGTGGCGACTGCCTGTGGACCGGCTGCGTGCCCTCGAAGGCGATGCTCGCCGCGGCGAAGGCAGCCCACACCATGCGCACCGCCGACCGGTTCGGCCTCGACCCGGTCGAGCCGTCGGTCGACCTGAGCCGCGTCTGGCGACGCATCCGGTCGGTGCAACGCGACATCGCCGAGCACGAGGACAACCCGCAGCGGTTCCGTGAGCTCGGCGCCGAGGTGGTGGACGGCACCGCCCGTGTGACGGCCGCCGACGAGGTGACGGTGGACCTGGCCGACGGCACGCAGCGCGTGCTCGCCACCCGGTTCGTGCTGGTGTGCACCGGCAGCCGACCGCACGTGCCCGACATCGCCGGCCTCCCGGCGCACGCCACCTGGACCAGCGACACGCTGTTCGACATCGACGCGCCACCGCGCGAGCTCGCCATCGTCGGTGGCGGACCGATGGGCGTCGAGCTGGCACAGGGCCTGCAGCGACTGGGCGTCCGCATCACCCTGCTGCAGCGAGCGCACACACTGCTGCCCCGCGAGGACCGCAGCGTGGTCGAGCGACTCACCCGCCTGCTCGAGGCGGAGGGCGTCACCGTGCACTGCTCTGCGGACGTCCGCAACGTGCGTCCGGTCGGCGGTCGCTGGGTGGTCGACGCAGTGGTCGGCGACCGCGGGCAGCACGTGGAGGTGGCGGTCGACGGCATCGTGGTCGCCGCCGGCCGCGTGCCGAACAGCACCGGGCTGGGCCTCGAGGCGCTGGGCGTGGAGGTCGACGGCGACGGCATCCGCGTCGATGCCGCCGGACGCACCGCGGTGCGCAGCATCTACGCGGTCGGCGACGTCACGGCCGGGCCGCGGCTCACCAACTCGGCCGGGTACGCCGCCGTGGTGGCGGTGCGCGACATGTTCTTCCCCGGCCGTGGCGCGGCCGACGGCACCGTGCCGTCGTGCACGTTCACCGACCCCGAACTGGCCCGCGTCGGTCTCACCATCGAGGACGCCGAGGCGATGTACGGCGCCGACGCCGACGCGTACCGGCTCGAGCTCTCGCACAACGACCGCGCCCGCACCGATGCGGCCACCGCCGGCGTGCTGGTGGTGGTGACCGGTCGCGGCAAGGTGGTGGGCGCGCACCTGCTGGCGCCGAACGCCGGCGAGATGGTGCACGAGCTGGCGGTGGCCGTGCAGCAGGGCATGCGCCTCGACGACCTGGCCGACGTGGTGCACGCCTACCCCACCATCGCCGGCGGCATCGGCCAGCTGGCGGCCGAAGCGGCCTACGAGAAGGCCCACCGCCTGCGCTGGCTCATGAAACGCCGCTGAAGCGTCACGCAGAACGGCCACTCGACGCTGACCGTGGCTTCTGGTTGCGATTCCTCCCAAATCGGCTTCTGGTTGCGTTGATTCCCGGCTTCCGGGAACAAATGCAACCAGTTCGCTGGCCGCAAGACTCCCCAGGGAGTTTTCGCCCACCCGTCGTGGGCGCCCACT